>CAIRTR010000282.1 GCA_903881565.1 Oligoflexia bacterium
ATGCTGATGTATCGCAATATCGATATTACGACCTCTCTCTGGAACGTCATCGCGCCCACTTTGGTGCGCGGAGTGGGGATGGGGTTTCTCATGGCGCCCGTCATGGCTACTGCGATGAATGCCGTTCCTCGCAACAAGGCAGGGATCACTTCTTCGATGTTGAATCTCATTCAGCAAGTCGGAGGCTCTATCGGGATCGCGTTTTTGGCCACCGTCTTGGGTCATCGCATTCATTTTCATATGGCGGTGGCATCGTCAGCGATGCATGCAAATTCACCCGCCATGTTTGATACCGTAAGAAGGGTGGCGGCTCATGCGCATCTCTTAGGCTTGACGCATGGCCAGTCTTTTATGGCGGCCAAAATGGGAGTGGCGCATCAATTAGGCGTCGCCGCGATGGTGTCATCTTTTCAAGACGCATTTATGGTGGGCGCAGGGATTGTCGCGATTGCGATTGTGCCGGCTTTGTTTTTGCCGAATCGGAGTGTGGCCACGGGGCCAAAGCCTGAAGGGGTGCACCTAGAATGAGGGAATCGAGTATGTTTGCAAGAATGTTTTCGGCTTTGATTTTTTTTGGCGTTTCATTGGGCATGCAGAGCGCGTGGGCTGCGCCACAACCGGGTCAGATTAATTTGAAGACGGCCATTGATGAGGCTGAAAGCGCTAATCCCATGGCACAGAAGGCGGTTGATGCCGCGGAGCTGGCTTCTTTGAAGGAACGTGAATCTTTGGCGGCTTTTTTGCCGAAAGTGGGAGTCAAAGCTGATCATTTTATTGATAACAAGTTTCAGGTTTTGGATATTTCATTTGGCAGCGCGAATTTGCAAATGCCCGCCGAGTACCCCATGACGACTCTGACTCTTGAGGGGTCTATGACTCTTTTTGACGGACTGGCGTCTTGGTATAGCTATTGGGGTGCTCAAAAAGAGGCAGAAGCGGGTCAATACCAGCTGCGGCGCGCGCGGCTGCAGTTGGAATCAGAAGTGAAGCTGCGCTTCTATCAGGCGATTGCGGCGAGGTTTTTGGAGGATGTCGCCTCTGAGAATTTAAAAACTCTTGATGAGCATTTGAGTGAGATCCGGGCACGCCAACGGGCTGGGTTTTCGACCCAATTTGATGTGCTTCGTATTGAGGTTCAGTTGGAAGACGCGCGTGTGGAGAAGATGGCTAGCGCTGACCGAGTCAGCGTCTCGCGCATCAGGCTGACGCAAGCCATGGGCTTGGAACAAGACGACCGTGCTTTGGACGGGACAATGCCGGTGCCGAGCGAGATCAAGGTTCCCGAGAAGCTGTTTGTGGATCTTGAAAAGCGCGATGATATTCAGGCGCAAATGAAGCTCGATTTTGCCGCGCAAGATTACAAGCATGCCGCGCAGGCGCACTGGTATCCTAAGCTTAGCTTTTTTGCCAACACCCAGGCCTATAATAACCTAAACAAATCGATGTTGGATTCTGTCCCGTTTCGCAATGCTTATGCTGTGGGTTTTTCATTGAGCTGGCGACTCTTTGATGGGGGCGCAGAGAAGGCGCGGCAGGATATGGCGGCCCTTCATGCCCGAGATGCGGAGCACACCCTGCGCGCGGCGCAGCTTCAGGTTCCCGTTGATTTTAAAACTTGGCGGCAAAAATTCTTTTACAGTGTTTCTGCTTTTCACGCCTCCCAGCGCTCTGTCGAGAAGGCTCAAGAGAGTGTGCGTCTGGCTCGAGTGGGACTTAAGGCCGGGACGCGGACGAATGTGGAGATGCTGGATGCGGAGCTGGATCTTTTTCGCGCGCGCGCGGGCGTGATCAAAGCACAGCTAGATGCGGTAGAAGCGTTGATTAATCTTGAGCTGGCCCTGGGAAAGAAACTCAGCAGCTGAGTCTGAGTCTATTTTTTTTCAGAGACCCGTTCCATTTCCTTGAACAGAGCTTCTTTGTCAAACGGCTTACGCAAAAATCCATGCGCAAATTTTCCGATCCGCAGGCGCGCGGCTTCGGTATATTCGGTGAGGATTCCGCCGGTGATGATAAGAAACTTGGTATTTATGAGATTGAGATTTTGTGCTTTTTCCAGGACTTCATCGCCACTCATATCGGTCATCTTGATGTCGAGAATGACAAAGTCAAAACGTTGGTTTCTTAAGAGTGCAAGGGCCCCTTCTCCGCTTTGAGTTCGAACAGCCTCCATACCCGTATTCTTGAGGTCACCGTTGATAAGCTCGAGGATCTCACTTTCATCATCGACGATTAAGACGCGTCCGGTGAGTCTGAAGGCGCTTTTGAGAGCGCTCTCTTGGCGGCAGGACTGATCTTTCGAAACCAGGGCGGCACTCGGGAGCTGAAGGGTGAAGGTAGTGCCGATTCCAACCTCACTTTCTAGAGCCATGCTGCCCTTGAGGGTTTGGATGATCGATTTTGAGATCGAGAGACCTAGTCCTGTTCCTTTACCAACTGCTTTTGTTGTGAAGAAGGGGTCAAAAAGATTCTTCCGATTTTCGACGGGGATTCCACAACCGTTGTCCGAGATCTTCAGCGTGCACATCTTTTCATCACTGGCTGTTTCGATTTTGATCAGGCCGTGAGAGATGTCTTCGAGGGCGTCGCGCGCATTGATGACCAGGTTAATAAGCACCTGTTCGAGTTTTCCGCTTTGACTCCAAATCCAGGCACCGTGAGGGTCGAGTGCAATCTCAGTGCGGATTCCTGCCTTATTCAAGAAGTTTTCCAGAAACTGCGTCGTTTCGGTTACGACTTCATTGAGCGAAGTCCTCGTCGGTACGCTGGCGTCGTGTCGCGCAAAATGCTGTAGACCATTGATGATTCCGGCAATTCTTTTCGATGCGCTCTGCATTTTTTCAAGACGCTTTATTGTATCAGTTGGATCCAATGTGTCGCCCGCAGTGAACGTGCGGAGCAGGAGTTCAACGTGGCCGAGGACCACGGTCAGCGGGTTGTTGATCTCGTGGGCGACGCCCGCAGCCAGGAGGCCAATCGAGGCGAGCTTGCTTGTGACTGTAAGTTGATCCTGATGTTTCTGACGTTCAGTGAGATCGGTGACAATGGAACGGGTCTTGACAAAGTTTCCCTGCTCGTCCGCAAGAATACTGTTATTGAGAAGCACGGGGAATTCACTGCCGTCTTTGCGGCGCAAGGAAATGGGGAGATCTAGGGTAGGCGTTCCTTTTACATTTTGACAAAATATTTTTTTAAAGATGTTACGGCCGTCTCCGCCCAGAAGCCCCACCATGGGTTTTCCCAAAACTTCCGCGCGCGAATAGCCCAGCCAATTCAGTTCCGTGTCGTTAATCGCAATTAAATGGCCTTCAGAGTTCAAAGAGTGATAGCCACAAGGCGCGTTGTTATAAAGATCTTCAAAATCTGAAAGAGTGTTTGCAAGGGTCTCTTGGGCCGAGCGTTGGAGCGTGAGGTCCCGAAAACAGGGGAGGGTGTATTGAGTCCCTTCGAATTCAAAGGCTGAGACGTTGTTCTCTGCCGGAAATTCTTTTCCATCTTTACGAAGAAGCATGAGCTCATATCGAGCGGGCACCTCGCGGCCCGCTGCCCTGTCACTGACGTACTGCTGAATCATGGCGCGACTTGAAGTTCCAATAAGATCGATAATGGGCGTTCCCAATATCTCTTCTTCAGATTCATAGCCGAAGAGTTTAACATAAGCGGGATTCACAAAGATATGAATGCCGGCGACGGATGCTGCGATCGCGTCAAGAGAGTTCATTAGCGCCGCTTCAAGAAGCTTTGGAAGGTTCTTTATGCGAAGATTCGGGTTTGTTTGCATGAGTAGTAAAATGTTACCTGAATGTATTGAAGAAAAGCCATTTTTCTAAGAAGCGCGTTAGTTATACGAGTTTGCGAGCGTCCCGGGCTGTCAAACTTTTAGCCAATCGGTGGGTTCTTTGCGAGGTCGTTTGGTCTATGGCCGGCGTAAGTCATCGGAATATCGTTAGAAACCCAAACTCGGGAAGTGGTCCTTTGCTTGCAACTTCCCTCTCTTAATGAGCGCCAATATAAATGGGAAATGGGTTTTTCGAGTCCTTCAAGTCGGTCTAGTCGGTGGAGTTTTCGCCCTTGCCTCGGGCTGCTTGTGGCGAAGTGTGACGATTCAAATTCTCCACGTGAATGACCTGCATTCGTATTTTGAGAGCTATGGGCCGCTTAAGTTTCAATTGGATCGACTTAAAGCCGACGCGAAGTCCAAAGGGCAGGAGTCCGTGGTACTCAACGCCGGAGACTCCTTTGAAGGGAGCCCCTACTATTTTGCCGATCACGGGTCGCAATCAGCCAAATTGCTGGCGGCATTTTCATTTGATGCCTCCACCATTGGCAATCATGACTTTTTGATGGGGCCTGCGCAATTTGATCGCCTTTTAGGTGAGCTGCCCGAGGCTACAAAAGTTCTCGGTGCAAATTTCAAGTTCGATCACGCTCTTTATCCGCATGTTGCGAGCAAACTGCTCCCCTTTGTGGAACTCACGCGCGGGGGGTTGAAAATTGCGGTATTAGGGCTTACGACAGACGACGTGCTTTACTCCTGGGCAGCGGGAGATATCTCGATTACGAACCCTTTGGTTAAGGCCTTGGAGATGATCCCTGTTTTGAAGTCGCGCAACGATATTCTGATCGTTCTATCGCATCTGGGTACCGCCGCGGATATAAAGCTGGTTGAGCGAACCGCCGGAATTGATCTCGTCGTTGGCGGCCACGATCACGTGCCTCTGCCTCAACCGCTACTTAAAAAAGATCTCCTGGGTCGACAAGTGCCTATTTTGCAGGCGCCTTCTTTTGGTGCTGGTATTGGAAAAATGGTGGTGACCGTAAAGCGAAACCTGACTTACAAGATCGAGAGCTATGGGTTTGAGCCGGTTTCTCCCGAAGGGCCTCAGGATCCCCTCATTCACGGACTTGTTGAAGATGCAAAAGTCGCTTTAGGTAAGCAGTTGGGTGAAGCTTGGCTTCAAGAGAAGATCGGCAGTTTGAGTGTTGATGTGGCTGCCGCAGCAAATCCTGGAAAATTCTGGGGGGATTTTGCGGCTTCGGCCTTTCGTGAAGCAACTCATGCTGATATCGGAATTGACGCCGAAGCCTTTCGTGGAGATCCCCAGCCTTTTAGTTCGATCACTCATCTGAATGTCATGAACCTGTATCCAAGGCTCTTTGAGTTTACCCAAAACAAGGGTTGGACGCTGTGGACCCTGAAGCTCCCGGGTGCCGTTTTGCCTAAGATTGTTGAGCTAGCCGTTAGCATGGGCTTTCCACTGTCCTTTTCTGGCGTGAGTTTCACGCAATCGCAGGAAAACGGCAAAGCGGTCTACTCGGATTTTAAGATTGGAGGCGCAGCGGTTGATCCCCTGGCCCTTTACACGCTGGTGTTACCTGAAGGTGTGGCGCGAGGGATGATTGAAATTCCTAAGAAGTTCGGGCCTGAGGTCTCTGGTCTTGCGGCAAAGATCGCCACCAGTAGCTTCTCAATGGAACCTGTAGTGGGATTTTTGCTCGAAGAATTGAGTGCTTTTACGAATACGATTGAGGATACCCATAATCTCATCTGGGATGCTATGGAGCAGAAGATCGCGTTTAACTCTAAATAATTTCAAGCTTTTTGCCGAAAACCTTAAGGATGGGGACGAGCAAAAAGCATCTAAAAAAACTCCAACAACTCCTCGGACTTGGGCTGATCTCCCTTGCCCTCGGTTGGGCTTCTTTTGCTGCGCCTGCGCCTGATTCGGCGTATTATGATGTCTATCAAGGCCTGTGCGCCGATCTCGCTCATGACATCAGAGAGTTTGACGGCATTCAAATGAGCGTCAGTGACCGCCAGACTTTGGCTGATGATTGGTTGCAGCATCTGAAGGATCCCGCCAAAGGGTATCCTGCCCCAAAGGCCGGCTCCCCGCTGTCAAATGTTTGGCCCACCCAACCTTTTGTCACCGCTGCGAAGCCGGGCGCTCCCGTGCAATTAAAAGTTCTCGCCGTTCCCGCATTGAAGGGGCGCACGCACTCTATTCACAACGTGGATCAATATGCGGCTCAGCGCCTGGGCCCTGCTCTTTACACTTTGGTGAAACAAGACAAAGTGAGTGTTGTTGTTTACGGAGGCGACGAACCCAGTCTCGCGCTGGAAATGGCGGGCAGAACTCTGGAGCATATTCCTTCGTTATACGACGCGTGGGGGATTGAGAAGTTTTTGGATGTAACCCCAGGTCAGAAAAAGCCTCGCGTGATCATTCGGGTTCCGCCGATCGAGCAGTATGTCGAGCACTACGGAATGCTTGCGCGCCTTGGGGGAACTCTCGAAGCAGCCGAATTGAATGAAGTGGACCGCGAGACACATCGGGGCGAGATGCGAGAGGCGGTTGCCCGTCTTTACAAAGATCTTGGGCAGAAGCCAGATTACGTGGTCATGGGCTATGGCGAAGCGCTCAAGGGACAGCTCGAAGGCGAGACGTCTGCTTGGGAAATGATTGAAAATCCGAAGACCGTTCGTACCACCGAAGGGGTGGATGGGACGCTGTACAAAGTTCAGAGTCGCACGAATCCCGCCATTCAGCGAAGTTTTCTAGCGGTGGGCGCGAAACAGACTATCTGGGGTGAGGGATCTGTGTTTCTGGCCGAGGGATTTTTGGAACAAAGGCCCAAAGGAATTATCTTCATGGGCTCCGCGGGCGCTCCCGGCCCCCAAGGTAAAGTCTACGATGTAACAGTGCCTTCTGAGTTTTTGACCTCACAAGGAGTTGTTGCGATCAGAAACGACCTTGATCGTTTTCGTCCCACTCAAAAATCTCCTAAACTTCACTTTGACATTCGTCATGGTAATACGGCGTCTCCTGCCGAGCAGACAATCGAGTATACGACTCGGATTGTCTCCGAAGGGATCGACACGATCGATGTGGAGCAAAGCCTCGTCGCTCGGGCGGTCGCCGAATACAATCGTACTCATCGTGCGGGCGTGACATTTTTAGCAGCCAATGTTGTCACCGATAAACCTTCTTCACGCACCTACAACTGGGCTGAGGGCATTGACCTGGCTCATACCAATCCCGAAAAGAAACGAGAGGCCAAGCGATTGGCTGTTTCGACGATGCTCAGTGCACTTGAACAGAGAGCGATTTGGGAACTCGGCGCGGATGAGGAGAGAAGAAAGCTGATCACAAAGGCGATCCCCGGAGTTGATGAAACCAAAATATTTATCAAAAATGGTCAAGGTAAGATCGACGCCGATCCCAAACGAAAACTTTCGTATTATATCTTTACCGAAAATCCCAACGCGCCCGAGAGCAGAACTCTCTTGATCCCGATGGCGACCAGTCGATTCGACGCCAACAACTATCAGACCGATGAATGGTGGGATGCCCATAATAAGGAAATGGCAGAGGCGCGCGCAAATGGAACACGAGCCCCGCGCCAAGATCGCGAAGAAGTAAAAGCGTACTTGCGAGCCAATGGCCTTTCGACCAATCCCGATGTGATCACGCTTGATGCGGGTTCTGGCGAAATAAAAAAAGAAAAGCTTCGCGAGTTTCTGCTCAAGGAATATCTCGCTCGTTATTCGGATGGCAAGTTTGTGACTCTCTACCGAGGCGCAGAGAAGCCTAATGAATTGGATGCTTGGAAGCGCGGAGAGTTTCCACACGGTGTCCGCTATTGGACTCCTGACGCGAACTACGGCTGGCGCTATGGACGAAAGAATCAGGACTTCTTGGATCTGCTGGTTAAAGGCGAGGCCCCTGTTTTCAAATTCAAGGTGCCACAAAATGAATTTGTTGATCTCGTAAGAGGCGGTCACTTGATCGTGGGCACCGAGCTGACAAAACGCGTACATGATTCTTTTGTGAGCGAGCTCAGGTTTCGGGATCAACTTGCGGGAGGCGATTACCTGGGAGATGGCAAATATGGCCTTGAATTTGAGATACGAGCCGATGGGCGGGCGCGCCCTCAGTTTCCACGATATTTTGCAGGGGCGGTTGGGATTGATGAGTTTGCCGATGCTCGGATTAAGCAGATTCGAATAGGAACGAAACGACTACTCTTAGCCCATCCTGATGAGGCGGCGGCTTTACTTAAGACTGAGGAGACCCGAGTTGCCAAGGTTGAAGCTGAGCGCACGGTCTTGAACCTTGTGCGTGAGGGGGGAGCTCCCGATGCCCTCTCTGCTGCGATTGCAAAACTGGGCACTGGGCAGGCTGAGATCGCTAATATCGACGGAGTGAATCTGGCGAGTTTCGCGCGAGGGTTTCCGCCGGGAGGCTGTCTTAAGAGGGCCTTGGGAGAATTGGCAAGCGGAGACAAACCGGGGATGTAGCTGCGCGTTATTCCAGGCAAAACGGCACCAATTGAAAAGCTTACATATTATTGCTTATATCGGAACGCCCCGAATTTGCACCGCTCTTTTCACCAAAAAAAACCGCATTTACCCCGCAATAATAAATAGATTTTCGGACGTTTCCCTGCGACCTTTTAGCGCGGCACGTGGCCTGCATAGATGCATAGCAAAGGCGTTTTGTCACATTGGAGGGGACTTATGTGGACTAAAGTTTTGGGCTTGGGTCTTGTTGTATTTTTGGGAGTGAGTTTTGCGGTCACTCCTGTTTACGCTGGGACACATTTCAAGAAAGTCGTGGTTGTCGTTCTCGAGAATAAGAATTACGACGACTCCCTTAAACAACCCTTCATGAAGAAACTCGCTGATGAAGGGGCCTTGTTTCAAAACTTCTTCGCGGAAACGCATCCTTCTCAACCCAATTACATCGCCATGGTTTCTGGTTCTACGATGGGTGTCACGGGTGATTCAAATGTGAACTTGAATGGCAGGCATCTTGGAGATCTTCTCGAAGCCAAAGGCTTAGGTTGGAAAGTTTATGCCGAACAATATCCTGGTGGATGTTTTCTTTCGGCGCGCTCAGGTGGTTACGTTCGAAAGCATGTGCCGTTTTTGAGTTTTCAGAATGTGCAAAGCAATCCGGCGCGCTGTGGCCGCATTGTCGATTCGAGCGCATTTGCTGAAGATATTCAAAGCGGGACCCTGCCTGAGGTTTCGCTTTATATTCCGGACCTCAATAACGACGGCCATGACACCTCGGCAGCCTATGCCGATCACTGGCTTCAATATACATTTGAACCTCTTTTGAAGAACCCTAAATTTACGCAGGATACGCTTTTGGTCGTCACTTTTGATGAAAGCGAAATGTTTAGTAACAATCGCATTTTCACGGTCTTCGTGGGTGACTCTGTTGTAGCCGGAACGGTGTCGAGTCAATCGACGAATCACTATAGCTTGCTACGGATGATCGAAGATGAGTTTGGTTTGGGAAGTTTGGGTCTAAACGACGCGAAGTCTGCGCCAATCACGGGAGTGTGGAAATGAAAAATCTAAGTATTGTGAGATCCTGGTGCGTTTTGGTTTTTGCTTCATTTTTATCGGGGCAAGGTGCTCTTGGCGCCACCACCATCGAAGTGGTTCAGAGCGTGCCTCTTGAAACCACCCTTGCGGTTCCCGGAATGCGTTTGGCACAAGAGGTTTGGCTTGAGATGATCAACTCCGCCAAATCGAATCTTGATATTGAGCAGTTCTATCTCAGCAGTCAGGCCGGAGAGAGTCTCGAGCCCGTGATTCAAGCCATAGAGAAGGCGGCGAGCCGGGGCGTTCGTGTGCGGCTGGTTGCCGATAAGAAGTTCTACGGGACTTATCCTGAGACGATTGATCGGATCTCGAAGCTAACGAACTCCGAGGCCCGTTTGGTGGATTACGCTCCTTTTGGGGGCGTTCAGCATGCAAAGTTTTTCGTCGTCGATGGTCAGCAGGGTTTTGTGGGCAGTCAGAATTTTGATTGGCGTGCACTTAACCAAATCCACGAAATCGGTGTGCGCGTTGTCGATGCAAAAGTGAGTGCTGATCTTGAACTTGTATTTGAAAAAGATTGGGCAATGGCAAAAGCGGTAGGGGCTTCGGCAAGTGTGCTTTCGAACTTTTTGCCTTTATTTGATCTCGCAGCCACCACTGCGGATGTATCGGTTTTGGCTTCGCCTAAGCAAACCAATCCAGAGGGGATTGCGGACAGCTTAACCGAAATCACGGGGGCGATGAATGCCGCGCAGAAGTCGATCAAGATTCAGGTCATGGAGTACACGACTAAGATCTATGGTTCAAGCGGTGCGTGGAGCGAATTAGATAATTCGATCAGGCAAGCGGCTGCTCGAGGGGTTCATGTACAACTCCTGGTCGACGTCTCTAATGTTGCTAAAGCCAAGAAGGACCTAAAAGCCTTGGCAGGTTTAACCAATATCGAAGTTAAGAGTGTGACGATTCCTGCCTGGTCCGGGGGTAAAATCGATTACGCGCGATTGATTCATAGCAAGTATCTCATCATTGACGATGCGGTGAGTTGGGTGGGGAGCGAGAATTGGAGTATGGGATATTTCATGAATACCCGCGACGTGGGTTTCTTTTTCCATGTACAAAGTATCGCAGACCAACTGGGTCAAGTGTTTGAACGTGTGTGGACAAGTACTTACGCGTCAGGCGTTTGAAGGAATTAATAAACTTTAATTCCGCTTTCATCCGCTTCTAATCGAGCGTGAATATGATGAATCTCATGGAGGATAAATCCTATGGAATCATCTTTTCACGGCGAAGTTCGATTTAATCATATTCATTGTTCTCACAAGGTGCGTAATTTTGCGCGCAAGTATCTTGAGACCTGGATCATCCAGCACGGGCTATCGAGTGCCAGTACATTTTATCGCGTGGTGTTTACCCGAAACGGGAGAGGTCACACGGTTGAATGCGAAGTAGAGGTTAAGTCTGATAAGCAGCGATGGACTGGTTTTACGATCTCCGATGACTTGCATCAGTCGTTGGTCCGTTGTCTGGAAAGCACAAGCCGATCTATTGCCGTTACCTGATTTTGATACTGGGGCGGTGACTCACAGTTCGAAACTCACCGCCCCAATGTATTCTGCTGCGTATCTGTTTACGGAAGCGCAGAGGTGTATTTTTTGATCAACTCGTTTAGATCCTTTTTACTGTGGATTTTGTCTTTATCAGCACCGCTGATTTGAGGCTCAGCCGCCGTCGCGTTGCCCGCCAGGGCATTGGCGAAGTTGATGATTTCACCGTTTCGAGAGGGTCGGAAGTCTGCGGGGAGAAACGGCGCAAGATCAGTTGCGATGAAAGCGCCGCCGGGCACTAAGACGTTTCCGGCTGCGTCCTTTTTGGGAGAGAAGAAGTTAATCTGCAGAACGAGCCGCTTGTCTGCATCATAAAAGGGCATGCCCACATCGATTTGATCGAAGTCAGAGCCGACCCGCGTAATCACAGCCGCGACACCGACGACATACTGTTTCTCCGTGCTGAAGTAGAGATGCCAGCTTACTTCTTTTGTATTGAGCTTGGGGATAACGACGTCAACGACAGGGGTCGTAACCCAACCGGGCATAGGCTGATCGTTTGGAAGGGCAAAGGTGGATTTGTAGTCGACCCAAGTGTCTTTCAGAAAGACGGCGGTTTGGAGGCCGAATCCAAATTGCAACCCATGCACATCAGGGATCTGGCTTCGCAGATAGAGCTCCCCGTAGGGGTCAAGTTTGAGATTCGCATCCATGCCCCAGTCAATTGTCTTGAGCAGTTCTGCGGCAAAGGCGATTCGGTTTTCCTCAGGCGCGGTGACCATCCACTTGATTTGAGGTTTACACGCTGCGAATCCGACGGCCCATGCTGCAAGGCTAAGTCCTAGTGCTAATTTATTGAATGCTTTCATGAAGTCTCCTTTAAACGTTGTGATGTTGGTTTCGAAGGCTGATCTGCATTTCACCTGCCATCTTTACTGAGGAAACTTTGCGCTTTCGCACATCGCTTGCTTGCTCTAAGCTAAAAAGGAGCGGGATTTTACTGTGAAATCTAATTTTGTATTTGTGGCCGTAGTCCTTTTTGTGTCCTTAGTGGCTGGGAGCTGCTCCCACGTTCCCTCTCGTATATGCCCTCGATTAACGACGCGCTCATCGCCGCTGCAAAATCTGGCGTGAAGGTTTCAGTCACCGTGGCAAGTCTTTGCAGCTTTGGGAGACCGACACCCTCTGAGGCGGACAAACTCTCGGTGCTGTTCACCCAGTTTGATGAGGCGGGAATCGATACTCGGCTTTTTACAAAAGTCATAAAAGTTGGGGGCAAAGAAGGCTATCGTCATTGATGATGCTCGCGCCTGGATGGGGTCGGTCAATGGTTCCCATATGTCCACCTCGCAAAATCGCGAGTACGGAATCTTTTTCAAAAACTCTTCGATGGTCGATCATTTAAGTGAGGTGATGCGCGCTGACCATAGTCATCCCCAGACAGAATCCTGGAGAGTGAGCCTGGAGTGCGCCAAAGACAGTGGTGCCGCGAGCGAAGAAGGGGAGTGAAGGCGTTTGTTTTGATTTGAGATGGGCTCGCTCTACATTTATCCACCGTGTAAGTGAACCAAGACAAACGGCTCCACAATAAGGCACATAAACCTCTCTTCAGGGGATGGGTCTTGAGTTTCAGTGTCACCGGGTGAGTGCTTTGTCAGCAGTCCTTTTTGAAGCCATTCTTGAACTTTGGCCTTGTTGTCTTGCGCGAGGGCGACTCCCACTTCGAGAAGATCAAGTTGGGCAGAGACCCAAACCAGCACGCCACGCTTTGCGTGGGGCGCGAGCCAGGCCCACTCTGCCTCGTCCAAAGTCTTCTTTAAGGATTCTTCGAGGGATTCTTCTTGTTCGTGTGCCATAATTCAGGTCGTTTATTATTTAGCGCTATTTATTAGCCATCTTTTTGGCACAGGTTTTATTAAACCGGGCCCGAATCGCCCGGTTCATTTCAAGGACAGAATCCGTTAGTTCCCCTTCGCGCAAGGTTTGTGAAGGCGCGCTGGGAAGGTCCTGTTCAAAAATAAGAGAACAGCCAGCGTACGAAGGCATCCATCTTTTTGATTTGGGATCGGCAAGCATTTTACGCCCAATATCCAGGAGTTGCTCTTCGGTTATGCGTCCGGCGCGGAACTCAGAAAAGGCGACTTCGTAAGAAATGCGAAACGATTGAACTCCATCAGGGAGGGCTCGGCGGGTGATTTCGTGGATGTAGATGGCGGTAACTGATTCAGGATGGCGACGTTGAAACTCTAAATAGGTTTCGGGATCTTTTTGGGTGTCATCGCCCAGGAGAATTTTAGGTTCTGAAGACTGCTCTTGCAGCGCTTCGAGCGCTTTGAGTTTGTAGGCCATGATGTCGCTCGGATCAGAAAACGTGCTCTTGGTTCGAAGATTGTAAGCGGGCATGTGAGCATCTTCAAAAATGCTTCTCAGGTGTGGGCCCAAGAAACCGGGGCTGCCGCTGATGAAGTCTACCGTATTATCTGCCGCAAGGGCCGAGTAGAGGGGGATCATGCCCGCAAAAAATTGGGCATCAAAAAAAGCATAATCGATCATGTCGATCGGGTGTCCCACAGCCGAAAGCTTGATCGTGTCGTCGATGTCGCTGACGACCCAATGGGCGTGAGCTGGGACTGTTGCCAAGGCCGTAAGGGCGAAAAAAGTTAGGGAAACGCTCAGGGTGATTGATTTCAATAGTTGCACAAATACCTCCAAAGGGGTGTTCCCCAGAGGAGGAGGTTTACCTGATTTAATGCGATGTGTCAATAAGCCGTTTTACGGCACTTTGGTCCAATGAGCATTGGGGAGATTGGCCCGTATTTGTGCGCCAAAAACGTGCATTCTTCAGCATAAATGGGGCATTGCAGTTTTCGTCCCTGTTTAATCTCAAGGCCGGAAATCGTTGATAAAACGGTGCGTTCATATTCAGGGGTTAGGTATTCGTTGCAGTTGATTCCCTCGTCCCAGGCGGCATCAATATAATCTCTAAAATCAAAATCACGAATATGGACCCACTGTTGATTCTCACATTTGAGAAACGGTTTCTCGCCTTGGAATTTATGCTGCAAAATCTCAGACCAAAAATGCATGCCTTGATAATTAGCCATCAAGTCAGCGTAGGATTTTACGCCTCCCAAAGTCAGGCCATTCACCCCGTCTTCAGTCGCCTCACTTTTGTGTAGAACTTCTTCGAGGTTCGAGGAGTCAACATTCAAGTCTCGGTAAAACCAGTGGCCCTCGTCGAAAAAGTGTCCGAATTTATCAGTTCCGATCACGAGTCTTCCTTCATGAATCATCGTGCCAAAACCGAAAAGCTCTTCGCCGATTTGTTGGAGGAGATAATTAATGCGAGGAATGTTTTGATAGATCGAATCGGCGAAAAAAGTATGGGTTTTGGCGACCTGCGCTGAGGTGTTCGCAAACTGTTCGATTCGGCCGTAAAAAGGCCGCAAGAGTTCGGCTCCCAAAAATGTTTCCAAGACGAGTACGTTACAGGAAGAAATCCGGTTCGTGTTGACTACGCCGCGCTTGATGCGTTCATTGATTTCGCGGTTAATCCCGGGGATGCCATCGGCCACGGACTCAAATCGAGTTGTGTACGAGTCGCCTTCTGAAGCCAGAGTGGGATCCGCGTAAAGGGCAAATGCTAAAGCGGCAGAGCCTAGAGTGTAAAGCCAACGCCGTTGTGATTGTACTCTCACGCGATTTCATTTTAGAAGCGGCTTACTCCCGCGGAGCGACACCCTTTTTGCATGCTTGATTTTTGCGATCTTTGTCAAATCCGAAGAGCGTCCCATTGATGGTCACAAAGCCAGACTCGTGATCCATGCAGGTGCTGCGATGAACCCAGTGGATGATTGCGCCTGAGGGTGAGGCGGGACCGCGTTTAGGATTTACGTTGGTGTTGATGAAATCTCCGCAGGCCTGAACATCATCGCCAATTTGAAGCTTGGGGAGATCGCCGAAGTCCATGCTGTACACGACTTCTAGGACGTCATCACTGTTTTCACCTAGTCTGATCTCAAAGTGATCATGACACGTCCCTTTGCTGTTACACTGTTCTTTGAAGATGCGCTCGACTTTTCCCGCGACATTGGCTCGGATGGCTGCGCCGCTATTTGAATTCTTAAGTTCGAGAGCTCTCTCATTGTCGATTGTGAGGGCAGAGTCGGTGCCCATGCAGGTGGGGGCTGCGTTGCTATCAGCGGCTCTAGCGGGGGCTGAATTTAGCGAAGCCAGAAGGGTTAGTGCTAAAATCGCAGGAATTAATTTCGTGTTCCAAGTGTTGCCCATATTGCCCCCAAGGTGAGAATTTAACTACGTTGTAAAATGCACTATCAGAGCTGCTTGGTGTTGTCCCATTCTAATTTTTCCGTATTGGAATTGATTGATTCCAATACGGAATAGTTCGTAACGCAATGAGTCTTAGTGGTAAAGATTTGGGGTCAAATGAAGGACTTCTTCAGACTCTATAAAGAGATCCGGAGGCGCCCCCATGATTAGCATTTTCCGAGCGATTTGAGTTTTTTTCGCAGATTTTCCGTAACCGGAGGCCCGTGTCCAGCGCAAACGAACTTCGGTTCGGGGATGGCCTGGAGGTGCTCCCTGACGTGCCCACGGCAGGTCTCAAAATCAATGCTGTAACTGGGCATCGCGAGTTGGAGCCATTCAAATGAGCGAATGGGTGGGATCCCCGTGAGCAAGGCGTCGCCAGAAAACAGCGTCTTAGTGGGCTTGTGAAAGAGCATCACGGAGCCCTCGGTGTGTCCGGGGACCGGAAGGACTTTGAAATTCCATTTCCAACGGCCTTCTTTGTAAACGTCGTCCACCTTAACCCGAGGCGGAAAGTGGTCCTCGAATTGGCAGAAAAACTTGTCATGGGGTGCCGCAGCCCCTGGCACCATAGGCGCTGCTTTTGCTTTTCCTTCCAAAAACGGCGCATCGGCTGCATGGCAAATCACCGGGCAATCGTAGATTTCGCGGAGCCATTCGGCGTTGCTGGCGTGATCGGCATGACGATGCGTGAGCAGGATCGCGGTCAAGTCTCCGGGGCGTCGCACTCCGGCTTGCCAGAGGCTTAGGCGCAGAATGGGTCGCTCCAGCACATATCCGGTATCGATGAGAAACTTTCGGTGCATCGAATCTTCAAGGAGCCAGACATTTGCGATGATCGCGCGGCTCGCTAGCCGCAGATGCGGCGCTACCTTTTCCATATTCAGTTCTTATGCATTTATTAAACCGCGCTTTTGTTGAGCGCCCGACTTATCTTGGCTTCAGGCCTATCTGGCGAATGGAAGCTTCATCTGCGATCCGCAAGCCTCGCGCAGGCTCTCGGCAATTTTATCGAGATCCGCTTCAAAGTCGAGCGAGGGAACAAAGGTCCAGCTCGAGTTGTAGGGCATCGAGAGGTGGGTGTCTCCGTACTCATAATGAGTTTTGATGTTTTGAGTGGGAGCATTGCTTTCAATGACGTAAAAATCAAATCCGGTTGCCGTGGGGATCATGCTGACCAGGATCCAGGCGTGGGCCGAGATGCCGGGGAGTTGAAGTTTTAGAAACGAAAGCGCCTGGCTCTTATAGGTATCCATGAAGAGGATGTTCATTTCGTCTTTCATTTCGTCGGCAGGAAGTTCCGTGTCTCCCATGGCACCATCCACCCAAGCAAAACCCAAAAGCCCATCCAATACCTGCCATCGCTCAAGGCGTTCTTGAATCAAGCCCTGAAAATCGCGAGAAAAATCTCGAAGGTTTGCGTAACCGGGAACTTCGACAATCGCGCTCATCCAAGAAATTCGTCGAATGATCTGCCTAGCTGCATACTCTGAAGGCTTTGCGAGATCAGGGCGAAAGATCGCCAGATAAAGCGCCGCTCACAAAAACCGGCCGCGAATCCGATGTTGGAAAAGCTGGTGGTCGAAAAAAGAAATAATACGCCCAAGGCTCCGATTGAAAGAACGGTTTTCATTTTGATTTCCCCTCGATTCCTTGATTAAGAGACACATTGGGTGATGGGGTGGCGCGGACCTTTGCAAGGTTATTGTTTTGGGGCGTGGCAAATTGCTGGAGATTCAAGGCGAAATAGCGGGTGAATGGTGTGATG
>CAIRTR010000283.1 GCA_903881565.1 Oligoflexia bacterium
GACACCAATTCATCCGGCTCAACTCCAGTTGCGAGCTCAACTCCAGTTGCGAGCTCAACTCCAGTTGCGAGCTCAACTCCAGTTGCGAGCTCAACTCCAGTTGCGAGCTCAACCCCCGTTGCGAGCTCAACTCCAGTTGCGAGCTCAACCCCCGTTGCGAGCTCAACCCCCGTTGCGAGCTCAACTCCTACTCCGACGCCTACGGTGTGTAATCCTTTTAGCTCCCACGACCAAGGCGACGACTTCGGCACCGTCACCCAGGAAAATGGGCTGAAAGGTCATCTGAAATACATGACCTCTAGCGAGACCAGAGCACATCCACATTCATCGATACAGAATTTCATCGACTTTGGAGACGAGGATCTCTCAAAACTCTTCTTCAGCGCTCTCAATGTTTCAACGCGGCCTTTTTCTGCCGGATTCAGCAACGAAAATGGCGAAGCATTGCGAGATCATGAGGGGAATATCTTGGTTGAAAACTTCCTCATTCAGTTCGAATCCAACCTCAAACTGACAAACACCAATCACGCTTCAAAATATCAATTCGCACTCATTGCTGATGATGGCGCAAAACTATCTGCAAAAGAAAGCACCACATGGGAAACCCTCATTGACGACGATGGCAATCACCCCTCGAAAATGAGCTGCATGCACAAACTCATTCCGCTCTCCCACGATCAAAGCCTACCTATCAAAATTGATTATTACCAGGGCCCAAGGTTTCACATTGCACTCATCTTATTGTGGAGAGAGGCAAATGACGACCAAGTCCTCAATGATCCCCTCTGCGGCCAATCTGGAAATACACTCTTCTTTGACTCAACGAGAACGCCCTCACTCAAGACCAGAACCTACGACGACCTCTTAAGTCGGGGATGGAGTCCAGTACCGGCCGAGAACTTCTTTCTAAACGAAGTGAGAAGTGATCACAGCGAAGACGAAAACCACAGTGTAAACCCATGCAGTCCATAATCTAAAAAACCAATAGAGGGCGCGCCCTTCGGGGCGCGTCCTACGGGACGCGTCCCTCCTTTAGAGCGAACCGCAACTTCCCTTATTCAACCCTTTTTTAATCCGCACACGAACTGCCGTTAGAATGTTCTTCATCTTCTCCACGCCGCCCACATTGGTCTGGCCCTGGAAATGAACCATCTCATTAGAAATATCCGTAAGCAGACGCCTCAGCTCCGCATTGCCGCCGGCGGTCTTTGCATCGTCTGAGAGGAGCTGCATCTCCTTTAACTCGGTATTGGCCCATTTGCGCCAACTCTCACGATCTAAAGGTTGGGCCGAGGCAGGAGAACGACCTTTCGTCTCTAACCAAGGGGAAAGTCTCTCGATGGTGTGTGACGTACGGAGGTCTAAGGAGCCAAAATACGCATGACATTGATCAGAATTCATCTTATGAGGGGCCGACCCAAAGCCAGAGAGCCCCAAAAAAGAACAAATCGAAACAAGAGCGATTCTTTTTTTCATACAAAAACTCATCGGAATTTTGAAAAAAATATTTTGGGAAAAATCCAAAAAATCGGATAATCCCACGGAATACAGGCATTTTTAAAATTGAACAAATTCGGTCAGACTTAAGTCCGACCATTCTTGTACGGTATAACTATATGAAAATATTGAAATAAAACTTAAGTCGGCAAGAATTTCACCGATGAGTGAGTTGTAAGCAGGCAGGGATTGCCGGCTTAGCAGAAACAAACTTCAAGGAGGACTAATTATGAAACCATGAGGAGGATTACATGGGATTACGTATCGCAACTAACGTTCAAGCTCTGGCCAGCCAGAGGTTTTTGAGTCTAAACAGTGCAAATCAAGCGAAGTCTTTAGAACGCTTGTCGTCTGGTCAACGAATCAATCGCGCAGGCGATGATGCTGCCGGATTAGCCATCAGCGAAAAGTTGAAGGCCAACATCCGAAGTATGAAGCAGGCCACCCGAAATGCCAACGACGGGATCAGCATGATCCAAGTGGCTGAAGGTTCGATGAACGAAGTCAGTAACATCTTAATCCGCATGAGAGAGCTATCGATTCAAGCCTCCTCAGATACGGTCGGTGCTCCTGAACGGACTTTCATCGATAAAGAGGTTCAGCACCTCAAATCAGAAATTTCAAGGCTTGCGAATTCCACCGAATTCAACGGCATGAAGCTCCTCAACGGAACTTCCGGAAAACTCGATTTCCAAATCGGGGTGAACAACAACCCTGATCTCGATCGCCTCACCTACGACTCTAACCAAGGCATGACCACGCTCGCTTCCCTAGGAATCGAAGAAGTGTCCACCTTAGGTAAAGAGCACGCGCAACACAATATGGACATGCTGGATACCGCTCTCCAGCGCCTTAATGAAAACCGCTCAGGTCTCGGCGCTCTTCAAAACAGATTACAATCGACCATCAATAACTTGATGAACTACCGAGAGAACTTAGAGGGCGCTAACAGCCGAATCCGAGATACGGATATGGCTGAAGAGACCAGTGAACTTGTGAAGGGCAACATCCTCACACAAGCCAACATCGCGGTCTTGGCCCAGTCCAATCAGAACCCTCAAGCAGCTTTGAAACTGCTGAGCTAGTCTGAGTCCTAAGACCTGTTCTTAAGTTAGATTATTGCGATACGATTTACAAAGGGGAGGTATCTCATGATGGGAGCCTCCCCTTTGATTATCAAAAGACTACTGAAGCGACACACCCGTTACCGGAACTGAACTATCAAGCAAAGAGTTATTCCCCAGCTGTCCAAGTCCATTCTTACCCCAACAAACAACGCCGCCCCCCTCAACCGCACAACTCTGATATTGCCCAAGCCCTAAACCTTGAACACCAAAATTCAACCCATAAACAGCCACTGGAATCTCGCGCGCTAAAGTCGACCCATCCCCTATTTGCCCGTTACCATTCAAGCCCCAACACTTTACGCCACCATTTACAATGGCACAGGAGTGAGCTGAACCTAAGGCGACACTTTCCACCCCAGTTGAAAGTCCAGAAACCAAGACCGGATTCGTAGCACTCGTTGGAGAAACAACCCCAGGTATACCAATCCCCAACTCCCCTGAAGTATTATTTCCAAAGCAATAAGCGCCTCCATCAACCCGCGCGCAAGTATGCGCTCCGCCTGCAGCAATTTGGCTGACACTGGAAAAATTCCCATCGTTAGAACTATTGCGAACAACAACCGGAATTAAACGATCTGTCTTCGAATGATCACCCAGCTGCCCTTGCGCATTCGCACCCCAACACCTCATCCCCCCACTAACCAGCGCGCAACTATGCGAATCTCCTGCCGCGACCTCAACCACACCTGAGAGATCGGCCGCATTTGATTCATCACGGACCACGACCGGAACATGGCTCTCTACCAGTAAATTGTTTCCCAACTGGCCATGATCATTAACTCCCCAACACTGCACGCCTCCGCCAACGATCGCGCAAGTGTGAGCACTTCCTGCCGCAACCTCAAGCACGCCTAAAAGATCACCTGTGTCCGATACATTGCGAACAGGGACCGGAACAAAGCTGTTCGCTATCAAGTTATTCCCCAACTGCCCATTTGTATTTTTGCCCCAACATTTTACGCCACCATCAACAATGGCACAAGTATGATTTGCCCCCGCAACCAAAGCCTGCACGCCTGACCCCAGGCCCGTGACCGCTTGAGGAAGAGCATTTGAGATCCAAGTTCCATCACCAAGTTGCCCCAAGGCATTATCTCCCCAGCACTTGACGCCTCCCCTAACTAACGCGCAAGTGTGCTGAGAACCTGAAACCACCTGTACCGCGCCTGTCGAAACAAAAACACTGCTCGTGGCTGTAAGCTTCAAGGCATTCGTTGCATCACCAATTTGACCACTCGTATTCAATCCCCAACACTTGATACCTCCACCGACCAGGGCACAACTATGAGAGGCTCCAGCTCCCGCAGCAAGAACTCCTGAGTTAACACCAGAAACATCAACGGCTGTCTTACTTTGCAACTGACCTCCATCACCAAGCTGTCCTGAAGTATTATCTCCCCAACACTTTAAGATTCCATTAACGGTCGCGCAACTATGTCCAACCCCGGCAACCACAGTTTGAACACCAGAACCCAATCCGGAAACTTGAGTTGGAACTTCCTTAAAAATAAGAGTGTTGTCCCCCAATTCGCCCGACGTATTCTTGCCCCAGCATTTCGCAGCCCCATCCACAACCGCGCAAGTGTGGTACGATGAAGCACTTAAACTGACCACGGCCCCCGTCAACGACGCAAGTACGGTGGGAACATGCTTTTCAATAAGCGTATTGTCCCCTATTTCCCCTTCCAAATTTGATCCCCAACAATATACCGCCCCATTTTTGATGGCACAGGTGTGTTGCGAACCCACTGCAACTGCCTGAACGCCGCTACTAAGACCTGAGACAGCAACTGGAGTATGCCTTTCAAATACTGTCCCATCCCCAAGCTGTCCATGACTATTCAAACCCCAACAATAGGCGGCGCCGTTTTTTATTCCGCAAGAATGCGTTTCGCCTACTGCGATTTCCTGCCAGCCACTGCTGCCACCTGAAACAACTAAAACAGGAGAATGAGCAGAATTTATTGTTCCATCTCCCAATTGACCTTTGCCATTCAGCCCCCAGCAAAAGGCTGCTCCATTTTGTATGGCACACGCATGATCTTTGCCCGCTGCAATCTTCTGAACCCCCGAAGTGAGAAAGGAAACCTGTCCAGATGAATTGCGGTCAACAACCGTACCATCTCCCAGCTGTCCACTCGCATTCTTTCCCCAACACTGAGCGCCGCCACTTAGGATCGCGCACGTATGTTCCTGACCCACGCTAAGCGCCGTTGCCAGACCATTCGTATAAACAACGACTCGGATGCTTCCCGAGGTAAGACCTCCTGGAGTCGCTGTCAAAGTGAGCGACTCTTGCACCGTATCCTTGAAATAGAAAACCTGGGTAGAAGCACCCCCTAATATTGTCACACTCGCGGCAATCACGGAGCATGCTGAATCAGAATAGAACGTGCCCGCCCCCCCAGCGCCAAACCCCACCACGACATCAGCCGCGGCTGTTGCAATGTTACGATGTTGATCAAGAGCCGTAACCGTGAAACCCGCAGAGCAATTATCCTTAATAAGGGCAACTGAGCCTGAAACACCCACTGTATTTACGGCCCCAGCGATAAAAGTAACACTCCCCGATACCCCAAGAATTCCATCAAGTCCCAATATTTTTGTCTCAGCCATTGTCGAAGCTATCGTCACAGTCGTTAGTCCATTCACAGTTGGCGCTGCAACCCCAATCGTATTAGACGATCCCGTCGAGGTCAGAACGGGCGTTACCGGTGCCACAGGGTTATCAAACACATCTTTCAAATTGATTGTCACCGTCGAAGTGCCCCCATCGGTCGTGACATTATTGTCAGCCACAATCGTACTATGCGCTCCCGAAGCCGCTCCCGCGATGAAAGTGGTCGTCGCATTAAGACCAGCAGGGGCCGCGACTGAAACGGTCTTTAACTCAGCCTTCTTCGTCCTAACCGTTGCGGTCGTCTGCCCCAGGGCATCCGTCATCGCTGGCGGCACAAGTGTATTGTCATCTCCCGAGACAGTTAAAACAGGAACGACCCCAATCACTGGATTGTCGTTAATATCTTTTAAGGTGAGCGTGATCGTGGATGTCGCTACGTTATCCGCCACAATGCCCGAAACGGCGGAAGCCGATGATTTCGCAACCACGGCAATTCCCGCTACAAAATTTGCAGCACCCGATACCGCGATCAGCTCCACGGGTGTCGCAATGCTTACCGTTTTGATTTCGGCGGTTGTCGAAACAAGAACAGCCGTTGTTTTCCCGTCGGCATCCGTTACGGCAGAGGGTTGCGTGATCGTGTTTAAAGTCCCAGAACTTGAAACCGTAGGAGAAGATCCCGGAACAGGATTTCCAAATTCGTCTTTTAACGTAATCGTCACGATTGCTTCAGTAACTCCATCGGCGACTATAGAAGCGGGAGCGACCGTCACGGTTGAGGTCAGATCCGATGGCGCAGCTGGAGTTCCCGTAGCCGAAAAAGTGACACTCGCATTTCCAGAGGCCGCCTCGTCAGGCAATGCGGCAGGGTAACCGGTTATAAGGAGCGTATTTGTTCCCACAGCTTTTCCCAAGGTAAAGGCTCCCCCAGCGAGCCCTAGCGCATTCGCAACAGCAATCGGATTTTCGACGCTTCCCCCTCCCGCTGAAACCGCAAAACTAACAACAGCCCCTGGCACTGCATTTTCATACCGATCCAGAACTTTTACCGTAGGGGTCACTTCAACTTTTGTGGCCACTACAGCCGTTTGATCGGCACCCAATTCGATAGCGAGGTGATCCGCGGTAGTTGGCATCACAAGTATTTCGGCAAGTCCAGGAATCAATTTCTGCCCGGAGATCGTGGGTTGAGCAACCAGAACGTAACTCTCGGCTGTATTTCCAGAAGTGTAAACTTGAGTCGTCGCTTTTTTGGTCTCCACTGTGAGCTCGACTACTTCGGTTATACAGGCTGGGTCACTATAAAATTTGGGAGGACCCGAAGAGGGAGCAGCTGAAGGCGTTGTAGAAGGCGTTGCCACAGGAATTACCCCCGAAGCTTGCGCATCCGCCGCCTCTGCGGCCGTGAGCGCACTCAGGGCCACGATGGCAGCCGTAATTAATTTCACATTGTTCCCATCAACATCCTGCAGTGCGATGGTGAACACTTTGGAACATTGCCCGGCTTCAACGACATTACTCCCTCCCAGGACTGTCGCTTGAACCGGCACATCTATTTTTCCCAGATCGATCGTATTGATCGCGCCCCCTTCACTACAGGAGAGCGAACTCGCAGCGATTCCAAACGCTAAAAGCACTGAAGTAATTTCAGAGAAAAAGTTATTTCTTACGTTCTGCATTTTTATGGACCTATCCTTATTATAGCGTCCACAAACGCAGAATTCCCGACAAAAACAGTCATCTATTAATAAATTTAATTCATTCTCTATTATCCATAAGACCTATGGACTTAACGCAAAACAGGCTTATTTATGAGCCAATGCGTCAAGCTATGATTGTTAAGCACCTGATGGAAAACCACGGGCGAAAAAGCGCCCTAGGTGCCCCATCAGACACACTTACGAATCCACCATCGGCAATCTATAATAAGGTTATCGTGGAATGGTTTCATAAATACCGACGTTTTAATTTTACTGCCTCGGCTCTCGGCTCCCTTTGCTTGATCGCACTGGTGAGCGGATGCACATCCAAAGCCATCATAGGTTCCCATTCCAGCGGTTTGGATTCTGACACTTCTCTCGTTGCAAGGATGGCCAACACACTCAAGACTGAACTCACAGCCACGGGACTTTCTGACTCCTATTCGACACGCATCGCAGAAGGAGCGCGATCCGGCGCCCTGACCGCAAGCTCAGCCATCCGACTCGCTAAAGCCACGGCTGCCCAAGCAGACACGGTTGAATCTGTAGCTCCCAATCTTCTTACGGGCGCCACTGGAGCACTTGCCAAGTCAATCGAGCTCAATGCAGGCTGGCGAATAAAAATTATTGGCGCCATCCTATCCGGAATTGATGCCGGCATCATCGAACATGGAACTGGAACCGAGGATGTCGAAACCTTGCAGGGAGCGCTTGTAAAACGCTCAGTCGAAACGCTCGCCGATGTCTTTTCAATTTCGGATTTCAGTAATCTCGAATCGGCGGTTTCAAAGGTCATGTCCACTGCAATCTCCACAGGGGCCTCAAAACTAGGCATTGCGAGCTCAAAGCAAAGCAGTTTTATTCGGACAATTCAAGGCAAAATCGTCGGCCACGAGCGCCCGAGAACTCATCACCAATGACTCAGACTACCGCACCCTTTGTGCAAACCTTGTGGATGATTCCTTGAGCGGGGTTTCTGCTGTTTCCCTGCAGGACGATGTCGATGCGACGGAGTTTGCCGCTTCGCTGACTTCAGGCCTAACCCTTGCAACCGAGAAACTCGACTCAACGCTTGCAAAACAGATCATTACAGCAACTTCGTCAGCTCAGATGTCCTCGTTGAAAACTCGGCTTACTTTTACCAATGACCAAATCACCACCGCTCTCCAGTCGATCGAAAAGGCAAACTTCAATGCTCTTGCAACTTTTGTTCTATCGACTGATATGGAAAACTGGTCCGATCCCATCGCACAAGGCTTCAGCAAGGGACTTCTCGCCACTGGCATCGATCCCTCAAGCACTACCTACACCACGGCGATTACAAACCTTGCAAACATCGCCACTGAAACCCTCGCATTACAAGGCGTCTCCGCCGAGGTTTTATCAGCCGTGTCAGGAAAAATGAATGCAGGGATCTCCACCGCCATGAATGACGCCGGAGTCTCCTCTGTCATCATTGAAAACAATCAAGTGCTCTTTTATCAGATCACACTCGCCAATGTTGATGCCTCAACCACTCTCACGCCCACTCAAAAAACTTCGTTTCACTCCGCCTACAACTTCCCGCAGGGCGTGGCATCTCCGACTCCCTCTTCGTCACCTTCCGCATCACCGTCTCCCTCCGCAACGCCTATACCTCCAACTGTAACTTCAACAACCCTCACCGATGAGGCCTCAATTTCGACCAGCAAAGAGTTCTTGCTCAACTTTGATAAGGCGATGAACCCTTCTACTCTTAGCATCACAGGCACCGCACTGAGCTCGCCTAATGCAGTCTGGGCTACGGTGACATTGAGTAACGACCGAGTAACAATAAGCGGCACCTGGTCAGCCGGAAGTGGAAAAACACTCACTCTCAACGTCAAAGATGGCGAAGGAAACTCGCTCGCCCCCTTCACCCGCACCTTAACCATTCTGCAAGATGGAATTGTCTATGTCGCGCCTTCTGGAAACGATTCCAATAGCGGATCCTCCGCTTCGCCCCGGAAAACCATCGGGGCTGCCACAAGCCTTTTCGGAGGAAACAACGGGCTATCGACGATCAAGGCCGCCAAGGGCACCTACAACTCTAATGGCTGCATCGACATCCCGGGAGATTTGTACGGCGGCTATGATGAAGCGAACTGGGAGACTTCACGCGATCTTGCGGAAAACGCGACAGTGTTCCATAGCACAGCAAGCGGCGGCTGCACGCTACAGATCACAGGCTCTCAAAAAATAGATGGCGTTACCGTTTATGGTCCTTCCGGGAGCAGTACTTCGGGAATAAATGTAACAGCCGGAGGTACCGCAATTTCATCAAGCATTCAGGTCACCCACAGTTTCATTTATGGGGGGAGCGCGACCGACACAAGTTACGGGATTTGGGGCTATGAACTTTATGGATCCCCCGTCATCAGCAATAATACAATTCACGGCCAAAGCGCCGACGCCACCCCCGCTTCAAGCTACGGAATTTACACCACCTTTAACCGAGCGACCATCTCTACTAACACGATCGTGGCCGGCTCTGGCACCGGCACCACCGCCGCGATCTATTTCGTGGATCAATCCAACGCCACCCTCTCCAACAATATTTTAACTGGAGGTTCAGGCACGACCTCCTACGGTGTCTACGCCGACAATTTCACCGGCGCCGTTTACGCAAACACAGTCAATGGCGGGACTGGCACAAGTTCCTATGGCCTAAAGCTCAACCTACACAACTACGCGGGCGGGGGTGGTCCATCGGTTTTTGAAATCTATAATAATATTCTTTATGGCGGCGCCGGAACAGACTCTGTTGCGTTGGACTTCAATACATCATCAACGCAAAACCCCAAGATTCATCACAACAAGATTCACGGAGGCGACGCATCTCACTCCACGACCGGAATCTACAATCGATACTCGGATAGCTACGTCTACAATAATTTTATTTTTGCTGGGGCGAGCCAGAACACCTATGGCATATCCTGGATTCAGAACATCGATGCCCCTCTCATCTGGAACAACACGATTAGCGGCGGAGTTCCTGGCACCTTCGGAGCCGCAATCTACACCCCTAATAGCGGAAGCAGAGATATCAAGAACAACCTTTTGTTCTTCTCGGGCGGCGCTGGCACCAAAACCTGCATGACCATGTCGGCCGACGCTGACACGGGGACAGTCATGAATAATGGCTTTGATTGCCCAATTTTGCATCGCTCGACCTACCCGACCGCCCTACCCACCCCTCTCCCTGCAATCGACTTAACGACCCTCGCCGCTCTTGTCGCGCGCGGCATGGGCACAGGCAACTTCGAAATCAGCGCTTCACCCTGGACCTTCGCAACCTCCGGCACACCGACTGCAACCTGGGGCACGACAAACTATTCCATCACCTCAGATTCTTCGGCCGATATCAAAACCGGAGGTCTCAGCGGCCCCTCGGAGTTTACGATGGCAGATGACTTTTTCGGGACCGCGCGCACCTCAGGCTGGAGCATCGGCGCGTTTGAGCAAAACAACTAGTTCAGCGAACCTTTTGATTTAAAAATACCGCCGCACCCGCGGCCAGCGTGGTCTTGATCAAATCGCCGGGGATAAAAGGCAAAACGCCCGCCATCCATAACTGAGAAGCCGGAACAAAAAACGAAAGCACCAAAACACCAAATGCAAAAACCAACAAGCTCCCCGCAAAGCAAGCTACCCATGCTCGCCAAAAGCTCCTGCCCCATCCTCGGTCAGCCAAATACCCCACAAGTTGCACCGAAAACCACATCCCGAGCAAATACCCAAGCGTTGGCCCAAACGCGAGCGATGCGGCCCCTAAAGCAAAAACTGGGGCACCCACAGCACCCAGTGCGAGATACCCTGTCATAATGCCAAGGGCGCGTCGCTTACCCCAAAGAAGAGCTACCAACGAAACACCAAAAGTCTGCCCCGTGATCGGAACCGGTGTAAACGGGAGCGGAAACGCTAACTGAGCAAGCAGCGAAATCAATAAGACACCTGAAAAAAAGCTCAATGCCTCCTTCAACAACCTCGAAGCACTCGCTGCGTTCGCCGCTTTTGAGGCAGAAGAAGCAGAAAATAAACGAGGAACAAACGCCTGGCTTCCAAAATTAATAGCTGGATTCATAACATTACCCTACCATTTTCCTCTTTTTAGCTGCAAGCCCCTATTTTTTTTCCGCAAACTCAACTATAAAAAACCACACATTATGCTCGATCTTGAAGATGCTGATTTCCGCTACCCGGACTCCGAAAACCTCTATTGCCAACGAATTGAAAAATGCGGCTGGAGCGTCTATTCGAACAACACAACCGAGGTCCATCGCGGAAACTGGCGTGACATTTTTCAAGACTCCACGCAAGCCTCCCCCATCCGAAAACTTCACGTCGAAGTCGGTTGCAGCGCGGGGCACGTCGCTATCGAGTGGGCAGCACAGACTCCGCACGACGCCTATATCGGACTCGACTGGAAATTCAAAATGGCCTATCGGGGCGCCGAAAAGACCCAAAAGCGCGGAATCAAGAATCTTATTTTCCTCCGGGGCCGCTCCGAGCGCATTCAGTACATCTTCGGGCCAGGCGAAATTGACTACCTTTACCTCTATTTTCCTGACCCTTGGCAAAAATACTCTCAACGCAAAAACCGTTTTATTAGCCCCAGGAGACTGCGCGAAGTTGCGCCGCTTCTCAAGCCCGGAGGTGTGTTTCACATCAAAACCGATCACGCCGAGTATTTTGAGAAAATGGTCCTTGCCGCAAACGAGTGCGCAAATGAAACCAACAGCCCATGGGAAATCTCGGAACTCACCCGCGACCTCCATGCGCAGAACCCCGATCGCGCAAGCCTCTCAATCCCCGAAGTCACCCTCTTTGAGCGAATGTTCATCCGCGAGGGGATCGCAATCAAGAGCCTAAAACTCAAAAGGCGAGGATAGCTTTCGCCACCCTCGCCTTCTCTGACTTAATATCTTAAGAACTAATTAACGACGTCCGCCGCGATCTCCGCGGTTGTCACCGCGTGGCCCGCGATCACCACCACCGCTGCGCTCACCGCTCGAAGGAGGAACGCCGCCTGCAGGAGGAGGCAACAAAGCCTTACGAGACAACCGGATCTTGCCCGCGCGATCGACTTCGATCACCCTTACTTCAATCGTGTCGCCTTCTTTCATATAATCCAGCACGTTGTTCACGCGCTCGTGAGCGATTTCCGAAATATGAAGCAGTCCGTCTTGGTTTGGCATAATGCCCACGAAGGCGCCGAACTCCACGATTTTCTTGACGACGCCTTTGTAGGTTTTGCCCACTTCAGCTTCAGCAATAATGCCGTGGATGATCTCAATCGCACGCTTTGCGGCTTCGCCATCGCTCGAAGCGATGTTGACCTTCCCGTCATCGGTGATGTCAATTTTGCAGCCGGTTTGAGCGACGATTTCGCGAATGACTTTTCCGCCCGAACCAATGACTTCACGAATCTTGTCCACAGGAACCATGATGGTCGTAATCCGTGGAGCAAATTTCGAAAGATCAGAACGAGGAGCCGAAATGCCTTTAGCCATTTCGCCCAAGATATGAAGACGGCCTTCGCGGGCTTGCGCGAGAGCGGTTTTCATAACGTGCTCATCCACACCTTCAATTTTGATGTCCATCTGGATTCCGGTGATACCACGTGAGGTGCCCGCAACTTTAAAATCCATATCGCCAAGGTGATCTTCATCGCCCAAGATATCCGAAAGAATCGCCACGCGATTGCCTTCTTTAATCAAGCCCATTGCAATACCTGCCACAGGATGTGAGTAAGGAACGCCGGCGTCCATCAGTGCCATGGAGGTGCTGCAGACAGAGCCCATCGATGAAGAGCCGTTACTTTCAAGGGTTTCGCACACCACACGAATCGTGTACGGAAACTTGTCATAAGAAGGCATCATGGCCGTGATCGAGCGCTCAGCTAAAGCGCCGTGACCGATTTCACGGCGGCTTTGTCCGCCCATACGACCGGTCTCGCCTACGCTGTAGGGAGGGAAGTTGTAGTGAAGCATGAACTTGCGCATGGTATTCTGAAACATCGTATCAACGATCTGCTCGTCATCAGAGGTGCCCAAAGTCACACACGACAAAACCTGAGTCTCGCCGCGAGTAAACAAGGCACTTCCGTGCGTACGTGGAAGCATGCCTGGCTCAACTGCTATCGGACGAATCGTTTTCGTGTCACGTCCATCGATGCGTTTGCCTTCAGAGAGAATCATTTCGCGCATCAAATTGTACTGAAGCAATTCGAATGCCGTTTTAACTTCTTTTTCGCGCTTCGCTGCGGCTTCTTTATCAGAAGCTTTGAGCGAGTCAGAAACCAAAGCAGCCACAACCGCTTTTTTTGCAGCGTCCGCTTTTTCGTAACGACTGCCCTTTTCTTTGGTCTTCAAAGAGTCCATCAACGCAGCCTTAGACATCTTCTCAACGTCAAGTGTCAAAGAGGACTCGACTACAGCAGTTTTGAACTCACGCTTTGGCTTTCCACATAATTTGCGGAGTTCATCAATCATGCCCACAACTTTTTTGATCTCGTTGTGACCAGTAACGATAGCGGTAAGCACATCTTCTTCGGAGGCTTCGCGAGCGCCGCCTTCGACCATCATGATTGCGTTTTTGGTGCCGGCAATCAGGATTTCCAGGTCAGATTCGCCTGTATCGATTTGTTTCCAGGTCGGGTTCACCACCCATTGGCCATTCACGCGTCCCATGCGGCAAGCTGCCGTCGGGCCGTTAAACGGAATATCTGAAATATGAATTGCGGCTGAAGCGCCTACGGCCGCAGCGACATCCACATCCGCTTCAAGATCCACCGACATCACCGTTGCAACAACTTGGGTGTCAAAACGATAGCCTTCAGGAAAAAGCGGACGAAGCGGGCGATCGATCATTCGAGCCGACAAAGTGGCTTCCATGGTCGGACGACCTTCACGCTTGAAAAAGCTTCCAGGAATTTTTCCAGCCGCATAGAATTTTTCCGCAAACTCAACGGTGAGCGGGAAAAAATCAATGCCAGGCTTTTCGGTGCTGGCAGAACATACAGTTACGAGAACACGGGTGTCACCATAGCTAACAAATACGGAACCATCCGCTTGTTTGGCGAGCTTGCCCGTTTCAATGGTCAGGGTTTTTCCACCCATTTCACAGGATACACGATTAATCATATTGCCCCCTTCTTAGGGATTTTAGGTGCGCGTGAGCACGGATTTGTGCCTTTGCGCGAGATTGAAAAACGAATTATTTGCGCAGTTCGAGGGCGGTAATTACCTTCGTATAACGCTTAAGGTCCGAGCTTTTTAGATAATTCAAAAGGCGGCGGCGTTGGCCGACCATTTTGAGAAGTCCACGCTTTGAATGGTGGTCTTTTTTGTGGATTGCGAAGTGCTCGTTGAGCTCATTGATATGACGGGTGAGCAGAGCGACTTGAACTTCGGAGCTTCCGGTATCACCGGCTTTGGTTCCAAATTTCTTAATGATTTCAGCTTTTTTTGTCTTAACTACGGTTTTTGCTGCCATGATTAGATCCTTTATTTTCCTTACTTATTGGCTTTTGTATTATTGGTCGCAAGAAGTAGCACGCCACATTAGGGCGTGTAAAGCAGATTCAAATAAACTCTTTCAAGAAATCCCTGAGCTTTCCAATGATTTTGGCCTCGATTTGCCGCGCCCGCTCCCGAGTCAGCCCATACAAATCCGCCACTTCTTGAAGGGTCTTAGGTGACTCAGCCAAAATCCGGTCTTGAAGCAGACTTAACTCCTTGGCATTCAATTTTTTCTGAAATTCCGGTAACTTCTCACGCAAAATATTCAGGAGCTCCTCACGCGCTAACCTCGAGTCCGCCGCCTCTTCATCCCCTGCAAGCTGATCCAAGAATGTCGCCTTCCCTTCACTATCCACTGACAAGGGAGTGTCTAACGACATTTCTGCGCCGCGCCCAGAAAGCCGCTGTTCCATTTCAATCACATCTTTTTCTCGGACTTGAAGTTTCTCGGCCAAAAGCTTCGGGCCGGCCAAAAGCCCCTGCGCTTCGAGGCGTTCCTTTTCACGCATCAAATGATAGAAAAGTTTCTTCTGCGCCTGAGTCGTCCCGACCTTCACGAGCCTGAAGTTATCGAGCAGGTATTTGAGAATATAAGATCTGATCCACCACGAAGAATAATATCCGAGCCTCGCCCCTTTGTTGGGATCAAACTTCGAAACGGCCTTCATGAGCCCGATATTGCCTTCTTGAATCAGATCCAAAACGTTGGTGTAAAAGCTTCGATATTCAAACGCGATCTTCACCACCAGGCGAAGGTTGGCACTCACCAAGGTCTTTGCGGCCTGCAAATCCCCTTCGTTTCTAAGCTTCTGGGCCAGGGCATACTCTTCTTCGGGAGTCAGAAGGGGATGACGTGTAATCTCTTCCAGATATCTCCGCAGCGGATCCGCACGCGACCTAGATACCCCCGAAGCCCCAGAGTCCAAGGGTACCAACTCATGATGGGGGTCCTGGATCGCAGGCAGTCCGGGCTGCTCTTGAACGGCGGGGAATTGGGAAGAAGGAGCATAAGTGAGTTCTTCGATGATTTCTTCATCGGCGTCTTCTGACTCTTGTGAGTCCTCGAGAATGGACTCCATATCCGACTCTGCCAACTCTTGCGATTTTGGCAGCTCTGGCTCTTTCGGAGATGCTGGCACGCGTTTTCGTTTCACAGGCGGAATTTATATGCTCTCAAAGAGCAAAAGTTAAGAAAAACTTGCCTGCGCTACGAGCAAGTCACCGAAACCCACTAAGTAAACATCCTAAAGAGGGGCAGAGCCTCATCGGCTTTGATTGCAAGTTTTCGATGCACTTCCGGAGGTACGCGAACAAGAAACTTGCCACTATACATGCACTTGACGTGACCCTCGAGACCCTTAAGGCACTAACTTCCTAAAATGAGAAGTTTCAGGGGTAAGGGGTGGGGCCTTGGCGGCAAAACTTCCTCTTTTAGGAAGTTTTGGGCCAAAGGGGGTATAGTCAAGCGCCCATGTTCACGGCGTAGTGCGAAACAGAAGGCGAGTAGCTCGTGAATTTATGAGCTCTTCGCAGCGCGTCTTAAATTCTTTAGAAAGAAAACTCCTACTTACGACACTTTTAATCTTTGGAATCGCCTGACCCAGTCTTTCGAAACTATTTTCCACAGCCCTTCTCTGCATACCGAGAGTCTGTCCCAATATCTCAAAGTCTTCTCGTGTTAAGCGCGCTTTTTTTTCATTGATTGTCAGCGCCATTTCTTCGGCGTCTTTGATTGGCATGAGGCGAGTAGAAACTAAATCGTAGGCCGGTGCGAGTCCAATCTCTCCGTTGGCCTTGGTCATCAAGGAAAAATTCTTCAAGTGCATGTCAGCGTTTCCAACTAGGAACGAAAATAAAGTGATGTCAAAAAAAGTCACTACGTCCAAACCTGAGTTCGAAGAGTATCTTAAGATGATTTTACCGGCCTTCTCCATTGAAGTCTTGTATTTCCGCTCTGTCAAAAGCCCGCTTAATTGGCAGAAGTCTTCGACGGCGATCTTTGTTATTTTGCTTCTCTTTTTCTCGCGATCAAATCGACGGGTAACATAAGCAAGCTCGCCGGATTTCAGTCTGATAAGACCATGCAAAGCCGTTGTAATCCCTGCTGCCTCCGCCATATGCATGGTGGCATCCTCGACGACTGGCATTTCTGGAAAGCGCGGGCTGGGTGGCTTTAAAATGAAGTTGCCCCAGAGTCCGACAATCATCAATCGATGTGCGGGATCCTCTTTTTGTCTTTGCAGATCGACCGCAACCTTGGGCTGAACTCCAGTGATTCCGAGATGACGACTTAGCGAAGCTTTCGCGAGTTCTTCTAGCTGTTCTGAGCCGAATGCTACAACGGGCGGAGTCTCGACTCCAAAAAGTCGTCGACTGCATTTTTTATGATACTCTTCGGACTCGGCATCCAAGGGTTGATAGCAGCCCAGGCAACTTTTCGAGATCATGTTCTGCTCTCGTTTTCGGCTACAATGCTGACGCTTCCGATACAGTCTTTGCACGCGAGCAGCAGAAGGCCCATTCGATCTCTTGGATCGATTTTCCAGTTATCGGTGATGATATTGAGAAGCCAACCTTCCGGAATCAATCCGTCGAAAAATGGGATCATGTTTTTTTCCTTGAAGGGCTCGCGCCTCAAGGGAAGGGTAAGGCTGACGGGCTTTACTCCCTCTTTTTCTAAATAGGATTTGTCATAGGTAAAGATGCATAAACCATCATACTCTTCGATGATGCCTGCAAATAGTTCTTCAACAAACACTTGGCCGCGTTTGGTTTCTCGCAAGTCACTCATTCATTGATCTCACGCTTCGCTTGAACAGGGCCCACAACATGCCCAAACAAGAGGAGCACCTGCTCAACCTTGTCTAATCGGAGCGTTTTCTTGCCGCCTTCAAGTTCTCTGATGAAACGCAAACCGACACCTGCTCGCTGAGCAAGATCCACTTGTGTAAGATTAGCCTGTTTCCGTTTTCTCTTTACGAATGCCGCTAACTCTCCCATAGAGACATTATACCCAATAAGGTACCCTATCGGGTGCGCTATTTATGAAACACTGATATTCATACCCGATCGGGTACGATACTTTCAACCCAAAAAAGTTACGAAAAACTTTCCTGCACCACGAGCAAGGCACGCGCGTGCCAGCGGAAGGTCATCGCCGAGATGACGCAACCCCATCAACAAGACTCCTAGACCCAAGTCTCGCCTTAGAAAAATCCCTCTTTGGCATTGAGTCAGCGGGAGTCCCACCTTGATCCCCGCTTCGACCAAGTTTTGCGATTTTTTCCAGCCATTTTTGCACTTTTGAACGACCCCGTGGGCATTCACCCCCTGGGGAACATAAAACAAACTCTGATAAGGGCTGACTCCCACCACATTTTCACCGTGGACCCGGTAGGCGAACAATGGCTCACCAATTGCGTGAACCCCACCAAAGCAGGACGCCACGAGCGCGTACCAGTGATCATGATAATCGGCTTCATCTGGGACACTCACAAAACGCCTCGCAAGTTCGGCGTCAAAAAGCATGGAGCAGCCCGCAACGATGTTCCGGATCAAAAAATGTTGGGGGCTGCAGTCATGAATTCCTCGACGTTCTGTTTTCCAAGCGGTTTGAGCGTCTTTCACGCCCCCATTTCGCAAGACATCCATATCGCAATGAACGAGACTCAGGGGTCCGGCTTTTTCCAAGGCTTCTTTTGAAACGCTAAGTTTCTGAGGATACCAAACGTCATCTTGATCAGAGCACCCGATCGCCTGGGCGCCTGACTGCGTCGCGAGTTGAATGGCATGCTCAAAGTTCTTTTTATGCCCCAATCTTCGGGGGTTTTCAGACCAGATGAATCGTGGGTCCTCGAAGAACTGTTTGAACTGAATGTCCGAACGAAAGGCGGTGAGCGATGAATCGCTCGTAACAAAACACTGCCAATTTTTGAAAGTCTGGTCGGATATGGATTGGAGCTGCTCCCGAAAATGCTCAGCTTTTGGCTCGTAAACGGCCATGGCAAGAGCGATTTTTTCGATGCGGAGATTTTCAGAAGAAAGTGTCATGTAATCCTGCCGAGATTAATCCAAAGCAAAACGCATATCAACTTTCTATTGGATCAGCCCCAAATCTCATTAGCCAATTATCGGAATTGATCGGAAATATTCCACGATCTCATTTTGAATTCCTCTATTAAATCAAACAACCATAGATCCGCGGGGCGCGATTTACCGCGGCTATTTCCGATCAATTCCGATAATTGGCTAACACTTCTGGGGGTGCCCCATAAAAACCAAAGCAACCAAAGCTATGTTTCGAGTTGAGAGCCCCACCCCGCCAACAAAAACAGCGAAGGAGAAATCCAAAAATAGTTCCAAAAGTGCATGTTGAGCATCAAGAAGAGCGAGAGCGTCACCCAGCCATAATAAAACGCCTGCTGCGGCCGACGCAATACAACCCACAAAAAGAAACCCACACACAATGCCGCCTGAAGGTACTGAAGCAAGGGCGCCGCATGCAAAGCATAAAACAACGGAGCTAAGGTAAAGCCAAAATCCCCGGGAAACTCGCTCCAGCTTAAGCGTTCCTGAAATCCACTTAGGACTACAGACCCAAACCCAGTCCAGGTCGTTGACCCAGCAAAAAGCGCAATGCCCAATCCACCCAGCACCACGCTCGAAAGGACAAAAAGTCCCAGGTCTCGCCAGGCTTTCTTCATGACCATCCCGAAAATCAAGAAGGGAGCAAGTACCCATGCCCATTGCCGCGACACAATCATTAACGCCAGAGTCAATCCTCGCAGCGATCGCACACACCAAAATGCGACCATCAAAAAATTGAAAAACTCGAAATACAAATCATGCCGAAAATTCAAATAGGGATTCAAGAGCCAAACTGCAGCCATTTTCATCCACAGGGAACCAGGGGGCAATCGATCAGACTGTCGCAAAAGCAGGACACCCCAAAGCGCTCGAAACAAAACACTCCCCCACCGCAGATCCACCCCGGCCGCCCACGCAGGCCAATGAGACAGAAAAACCCCGGGCAAATAGGGCATCGTATTGTGATCGCCGCCGTTTAGAATAAAAACGCCGTAGGGTGAGCCGCCCAGCTTCCACTGCTCAAAGGCGCCTGCAATAACGGGGAGCATATCAGAGCGTGTGGGGTTCAAAGGAAAATGCATAATGGATGAAACCAAAAGCCCAACACTTAGTCCCAGGGCAACCCGAAGGGGGTTGGTGCCTCGCCAGATAAAAACTCCTGCAAGCGCACATAGGATCAAATGCAAGACCGGGATCGAATACCCAAGTCCCCTAAAGTACCCATAATTCAACAACGCATAGGCGGCATTTAGAACAACCAGAGTCAAGAAGAACGCCCGAAGCGAGAGTAATCTCGCCAACAGCTGATCAAGCGTCTTGCGCAGATTTTTCGAAAACAAAGCCCCGATAAAAAAGAGGGTTGCCAGCCCCCAAAATCCCCGACCCATTCCCAAGGGCAACCAAGACCACGGGAACCGATGCCCCACGCCAAGGTTCTGGCTCAGAATGAGTAAAAAAATGAGGCTGGGCACCTTAAATAGCCCCTTCTTAAAACTGTTTTAGGCCCGCTTCAAGTTGCTCAAGCATGTAAGAGATCTTTCGATCATCCAAGCCGGGATGAACTCCAATCCAAAACGTGCGCTCCATGATCTGATCGGTCGCAGATAGATTTCCCGCAATACGATAATCGAGATTCTTGTAGGCGGGCTGTTTCAGTAGATTTCCGCCAAAGAGAAGGCGAGTTCCCACTTTGTGATCTTCCAAAAAGACCGTGAGTTTCTCACGCTGAATCCCAGGGGCCACATTAATCGGAAACCCAAACCAGCTCGGATTCGTGCCTTCGGTTGCACGTACCGGTAGTAGCTTCTCTCGGAGCGTAGGCGAAGCAGCGATCCCCTCGGAAATTTTCTTCCAATTAGCACGCCTCGCCTCAATAAACCGGGAGAGTTTCGCAAGTTGAGACAGACCCAGTGCAGCCTGCATATCTGTCGCCTTCAAATTATAACCAATGTGAGAGTACACATACTTATGATCATACCCTTCAGGAAGATCTCCGGACTGCCATTCAAATCGCTTTCCACACGTATTGTCTTTCCCAGGTTCACACCAACAATCGCGCCCCCAATCCCGAAAGCTTTCAGCGATCCTTTTTAGGCGCCCATCGGCCGAGAGCACCGCCCCCCCCTCCCCCATCGTAATATGGTGAGCAGGATAGAAACTGGTCGTTGCATATTCTCCAAAAGAACCCACAGGAGCACTGCCAATCGTCGCACCCATCGCATCACAGCAATCTTCGATGAGGAAAATTCCTTCTTTTTTGCACCATTCAGCCAAAATATCAGACCGATAAGGATTTCCCAGGGTATGCGCCAAAACGACCGCGCGGGTTTTTGGAGACCGTGCAGCCATCACCAGTTCTGGGGTTGAATTGAGCGTCTCCAAATCAACATCTACAAAAACTGGCTTCCACCCATTTTGAACGATCGGGTTCACCGTGGTTGGGAACCCCGCAGCAGCAGTAATCACTTCATCCCCTTTTTCAAGGGGCCGCAATTTGGATTCCTCCATTGCCTTGGAACCCAAACTACTGATCGCAACGAGATTCGCGCTAGATCCACTGTTCACGAGAAGCGCTCCGGGTCTACGCCCAAAAAAGCCGGGTAATTTTGACTCAAACGTTCGGGCAAATCTCCCCGCCGTCAGCCACATATCCAAAGAAGCATCAATCAAAGCGGCTAAATCATCGCCATCCATCGTCTTGGCGGTGACCGGCACATAGGTTTCCCCAGGAACAAAGGGTTTGGGGGAATGCGCGACTTCAAAAAAGCGCTTGGACTGATCCAGGATCTCTTGCCGTGCGGACTGAGCAGATGCGTTCATATAAGGGCATACAACACGCGGGGAGGGTAAAAAACAAGTCAAAATTCTTGCGATTTCCTCCCGATTTAGCATAGCTGTAGGAATGCCACAAAATGATCTTGCCCAATCGTTCTCAGCCGCTTCGGACCTGCCTAGGCTTTGCCGCGAGCTCAAAGGCGCGCACATCTTCATCACCGGAGGCACCGGTTTTTTTGGTTGCTGGTTTTTGGAGGCAATCCATTGGCTCAATACACAGCAAAGCCTTGGTATTGAGGCTACGATCCTTACGCGGGACGCCGAAGCATTCTTAGTTAAGCGGCCCCATTTGAAGAGCCGGCTGCAAGGCATTCGGTTTGTGTCGGGAGATGTTCGGACACTGCCTAGCGGGTTAGGCGCTGGTTTTACGCATGTCATTCACGCCGCCACCCCGGCGAGTGCAAAACTCGCAAATGATAACCCTCTCGAGATGTTTGACATCATCACTTCAGGGACCCGAAACGTCCTGGATTTTGCGCTTAAATCAGGCGCCCGACGTTTTCTGCTCACGAGTTCCGGCGCCGTTTACGGCAAACAACCGCATAACCTGTCGCACTTTGAAGAGGAGTACCAAGGCGCTCCCGATCCCTGTGATTTTCGCTCCGCTTATGGAGAAGGCAAACGTGTTGCTGAACACATGTGCACACTCATGACCAAAGGTCAGCCATTGGACCCCATCATTGCGCGCTGCTTTGCTTTCGTAGGTCCCTATCTGCCGCTTGATATCCATTTTGCGATTGGAAACTTTGTTCGAGATGCTTTGGCCGGAACCCCCATTCGCATTCAAGGCGATGGATCCCCGCTTCGCTCTTACCTTTACGGCTCCGACCTCATGGTTTGGCTTTTCACACTGCTTGCACGCGGGCAAAGAGGCCGCCCCTACAATGTCGGCTCTGAGCGAGCCGTTTCAATTGGAGAGCTCGCCCATTTAGTTTCACAGGTGTTGAGCCCCATCGTTGGAAAATCAATTGCGGTTGAAATCCTGAAAAAACCTAATCCCGCCCTGGGCACCGAACGATACGTGCCTTCGACGAAGCGCGCAAAAACGGAACTAGGACTTCGTGAATCAGTTGCACTTGAAGAGGCGATCAAGCGTACGGCAATTTGGTATCGCCAATAACCTCTGCGATCGCCTCTTGAATCTCCTGGGTGAGCTTCGCGTCGTTTTGGATTTTCAAAAAGAACGTTTTTCCAAAATCGGCGATCAAAACAAGATTCAAAAACGAGCCGTCATTCTTCTTGTCCCGACTCAACACGCTCACCAAGTCCTGCATATTCAGACGTTTGAGAATTTCGATAGCTTTCTTCCCTGCCAACCTACGGAAAGTCTGAAGCAATTCTTCATGAAGTTTTGAATCCAGGAACTTTCGATTTACCGAAAGGCGATTCACAATCGCCATTCCGAAGGCCACGGCTTTTCCGTGAGGAATTTCAAATCCCGACAAACTCTCAATCGCATGCCCCAGCGTATGTCCGTAATTTAGGCTTCTTCGGAGATCGAGCTCAAACTCATCGCGCTCAATGACCGCCCTCTTTATTAATAACGAACCCCAAATCAGCTCGCGAAGCTTGGTGGTGTCAATAGTGTCGTCTGGAGCGACCTGAAATTCCTGCATCCAACGCTTCCAAAAGAACCCGCCTCCCGTAATGTGCAACTTCATGGCCTCGCCCAATCCTGAGGCCACATCGTCTTGACTCAATGTCTTTAAAAACTGGGGATTAACGACTACCTTTCTAGGGGCTGAAAAAAGGGCGATTTGATTCTTGAACTTGCCATGATTGATTCCCGATTTTCCGCCAATGCAGCTATCGCACATCGACAAAACGGTTGTGGGAAAGAAAACCCAAGGTATCCCTCGTTTAAAGACACAGCCCGCAAAAGCCCCCATGTCCTGCATGATCCCGCCGCCCACCACAATCAATGTGTCACTCTTAGTCAGCCCAAGATCCGCAAGCCAATCCAGCACGGGCACAAAACCGCCCGAAAGCGACTTAAACTCTTCGGTCGCCTCCGCAGAAAACATCCGTTTTTTATCGATTTTAAGACCCTGAAAGTGCAGATCCAGCACGCGCTTGTCGATCAATAACGCGTTTCGGGGATTTGAATCCAAGAGTTTCTGAACACTCTCCAAAGGAAGACTGCTCTCCCAGTTCACTGAGTAATGCCGCGGCACGGAGCTCACATTGAAACTATTCGCATCGAGCAGTTCGGAAGGAACGGCCAATGGCTGCCCTGAAATTTCAAATTCGATCTGGCCTTTTGGCTTTTGGGTTTGCATATCGAAAAAGCTACACCGAGAACGGTCCCCTAGTCAAAACTCTTGCGAAATCATCCAAAACTGGCGTAGCTGTAACTATGCAAATGAGAGTTTCTGATTACATCGTGAAGCGAATTGCCGAGTTTGGGGTCCAGCACGTTTTCTTGGTGACCGGTGGTGGCGCCATGCATTTAAACGATGCTTTTGGTCGAAATAAATCTTTAAAATATATTGCCTGTCACCATGAACAGGCCTGCGCGATGGCCGCTGAGAGTTACTACCGGATGTCCGGAAAACTTGCGGCCGTAAACGTAACCTCCGGACCCGGCGGAACGAACGCCATCACTGGGGTTTTGGGAGCATGGTTAGACTCTCTTGCGATGATTGTGATTTCGGGCCAAGTCAAATGGGAAACTCTCGTCAGATCCACCGGACTCCCCTTAAGACAGTTGGGCGATCAGGAATTTGATATTGTTCCGATGGTCAAGCACACCACTAAATACGCCGAAATGGTCACCGATCCCAAAACCATTCGCTATCACGTAGAGCGTGCGCTGCATCTTGCGACCACTGGGCGCCCGGGCCCTGTATGGCTGGACATCCCCATGAACGTCCAAGGGGCGATCATTGATTCGGATGAACTCAAGGGATACGACCCCATCGAAGATGCGCAGGAAAAACCTTCTGCAGATATTCCAGCGGTTACAAAAGAGATCTGGCAGCGCCTCAAAGCCTCAAAACGTCCTATCGTTTTCGTGGGCTCCGGCGTTCGGATTGGTAAGGCACAAAAGCAGCTCATTGAATTCCTAGATAAAACAGGCCTTCCCGTTGTAACGGCTTGGAACGCCCATGACTTGGTTTGGGACGATCACGCAAGTTACGTCGGGCGCCCCGGAACGATCGGGGATCGCGCAGGAAACTTTGCGGTCCAAAATGCGGATTTTTTGCTTGTCTTGGGGTCAAGGCTGAACATTCGCCAAGTGAGCTACAACTGGAAAGCGTTTGCACGCAAAGCTTTTAAGGTCGTGGTTGATATTGATTCCACCGAACTTAAAAAGCCTACGATCACACCAGATCTACCCATACATGCAGATGTTCGTGACGTGTTGACCGAACTGCTTAAGACGGCGCCTTCTGCGACTGCTCTTGAGCATCAAGAATGGCTTAAGTGGTGTCTGGAGCGCAAAAAGAAGTACCCCACCGTACTTCCTGAATATTGGGAAGGCAAAGAAGCGGTGAACCCCTATTGCTTCACAGACGCCCTTTTTTCTGAACTCAAAGAAGACGATCTCGTCGTCACCGGAGATGGCACGGCGTGTGTCGTGACGTTTCAAGCGGCTAAGATTAAGAAAGGTCAAAGGCTTTACACGAACTCGGGCTGCGCCTCGATGGGCTATGACCTGCCCGCTGCTATAGGAGCCGCAGTTTCCCTGGAATCCAAGGATTCCAAAAAACGCATTATTTGCCTTGCCGGTGATGGAAGTATCCAGATGAACCTCCAAGAGTTGCAAACCATTGTCACGCACAAGCTCCCGATCAAGATTTTTGTTTTCAATAACCAAGGCTATCACTCTATCAGACAAACCCAGGGATCGTATTTTCCGGACAATATTGTGGGCTGCGGCGTCGAAAGTGGACTAAGTTTTCCAGACTTTGGAAAACTCGCAAACGCCTATGGAATTCCGTTTCGGCGATGCGTCACTCACGCTGAGCTAAAAGCCACAATTCAAGCAACTGTTTGCGAAGAGGGCCCGCAACTTTGCGAGGTCGTCTTAGATCTCAAACAGCAATTTTCACCAAAACTGGCTTCCCGCAAGCTTCCGGATGGGCGAATGGTATCGCCTGCGCTTGAAGATTTATTTCCATTTCTCTCGCGCGAGGAGCTAAAAAGTAATATGGTCATTCCACTAGAGGAGACCGACAAATGAACTTAATGGAAAAAAAGATGGTCGAGCTTTTGACCGAACTTCGCGATAAATATAGCGTCAAAGGCGTCAAAGCCGAATTTGAAGCAGAAGGTACCCGCATGGAAGAAGCCATGCGCCTTAAAGAAATCAGCATGAAAGCTGGCCTCACCCTGACGATCAAAGTCGGCGGCTGTGAAGCCATCAAAGACATGTTCGAATGCGGGAGCCTTGGAACCGACCACGTGGTTGGACCGATGGTTGAAACCCCTTACGCACTTAAAAAATATATTGGCGCAACGAAGATCGCCTTCAACGAAGAACAACGCAAAGACATGGAGTTCTTCATCAACGTTGAAACCATCACCACCTGCAACAATATCGATGCAATGCTTGCGATCCCAGAAGCTGCGGATCTCACCGGTATTGTCATCGGCCGCGTGGACCTCACCGGTTCCATGGGACTTGATCGCAACTCGGTCAACAGCAAAGAAGTCTTGGATCTCTCCTTGAAGGTTGTTGCCAAAGCAAAAGCCAAAGGTAAAAAAGTGGTTGTCGGCGGAGCTGTTTCGTTTGCTTCGATGCCATTCTTCAGAGATTTCCCAAAAGGTCACTTGGATAAATTCGAAACACGTAAAGTTGTGTTCGCATGTCCCGGCGCTTTGGAAAATACCGAAGCTGCATTCTTGAAGGCCGTTGAATTCGAAATTCTCTGGCTGAAAAACAAGAAAGCCTTCTACGGCGCAATTCATCGCGAAGACGATGCTCGTCTCGTCATGATGGAAGAGCGTTATAACAAGTCGATTGATTTAATTAACAAGAAGTAGTTTTTCGGAACGGTTTAGATGGGGCTCCTCGGTGTAAAAACTTAGGAGCCCTATTTTTTTGACACACCTATGTTCAAGATAGCACTACGTTCAGCCCAAATCGGAACCCTCATCCTTTGCGTGCTTTTCATTTTTTCTAAGCTTCATCGGATTTACGATATTCCCCTTTATAGAAACTTTGTCTCCGTTTCATGGGATGAGCCATTTGCGACAGGGGCCGCGATCAATGCCCTTCACAACAAGGGCGACCCCAAATTCTATTACTACGGAGGAACCTCTGTTTATCCAGCGGCTCTTGTTTTTTGGGCTTATGAGAAATGGACCGGACACCCGGTCCGCTACTGGATGCTAAACCAAGAACGTACCGATCACACTTGGCCCGTGACCCGTAGAGTTTACCCACCCAAGCCCTTTTATCTTTTGAAGATATTTGCCGTTTGCCTCTTTTCGCTGCTGGAACTCTTATTCGTTATGAGTTTTTGTTTCTGGACGCTACCCCTCTCATTTTTTCCATCGAGTTTAGCGGTTTCAGGTTGGCTTGGCGGCATGAATAATTTTGGGGAATATTACACCGCAATGCTTCCAGAGCTTTGGATCGGCACCCTGTCCGGACTGACGACTGTCACATTTCTCAAGACCCTTTTCATCACCCAAGGCAAACGCAGCAGAAGGGCCTGGCACTTTACCCTTCTCACGGCCGTTCTCGCGTCCCTCATGGTTGCAACCAAAATTAGCACGATATTCGTTGTCTTGCTGCCCCTGACCCTGGCCTTCAGCTTTCCAATGACCGGAAAAGCTGGAAAAAAACGGTTAATCCAACTTTTCCTCGCTTTGGTTTTGCCCTATGTCTTGTCAAACCCCGCTCTTTTTATTGCGCCCAAAGCTTATTGGGACTTTCTCATAGAGATCTTTGGCCGCGCTAAAGGTCCCGAATCGGCTTGGCGGGGACGGTGGGATCAGCTCTTTCGATGGGTAGACAATCTGGGCTACTTGCTAAAGTTCCCAAACCTGCTTCTCGTATTCATGGGGGTCAGTTCAATCGCCTTATTTGCCAAGCGCTATTTTGTACCTTTCATGGGATTTGCAGGCTTCTACTTTGCCTCTCTCGTTGCGGTCAGCAACAACTCAAACGATGCCGGCTTTTTTGCGCGCCATTTGAGCTTTCTGATTATTCCCACTTTTGTATGGTTTTTGTTTCCGCTCATCCTATTTTATCAAACGAGGCGGCCAAGGGTCCAACAGTCGATTTTCATCGCCTTTTTTGCCCTTAGCACTCTTGTTTTTCCTTGGCAGGAAACCTATTCGGGTCTGTTGAATCTGAAAACACGAGAATTCAAACGTAGCTGGACCGATGACACCCGTGATCAGTTTGAGGCGTACGTTTCCCAGGACCCCGCCATGAAAGTGTTCTTTTACGACCTTCATGGGTTTTCAATGCCTCAGACCATTATCCCGCGATTCATCGGTTTCCTTAAATCCGAAGAAATTCCATCGCCTTTGCCGTCCAAAACTTCTGTCGCTTACATTCGATATGCAGGGTCTGAACTGAAAGCCTATGATATCGAAAAAGCAAAGCTTGAAGCCCGTTTCAAAATAATCAAAGTTTTTGGCAATCCCTCTGGCTCAGCGAATCTTCATGATCGCGCCCCTCCGCCCGACGAAAATCCGACGATTGTTGTTTTAGGGGAGAAATAGTATTAAGGTTTCTAAATTCACGTATGAAACTCATCAGCCTGGTCACCCCCTGCTACAACGAAGAAGAAAACGTCGAAGCCCTCCATGCCAGGGTCAAGGCGGTCTTTGATTCATTAGCGGACCGCTATCAGTACGAATATATTTTCATCGACAACTGCTCTACGGATCGCACGGTTGAAGTTTTAAAGAAGATCAGAGCCAAGGACCGTAACGTCAAAATCATCGTCAACGCCCGAAACTTTGGCCACATTCGATCCCCCCACCATGCCCTGCTCCAAACCAAGGGAGACGCCTCAATCACCCTGGCGGCTGACCTACAAGATCCTCCAGAGCTAATCCGCGAGTTTATTAAAAAGTGGGAAGAGGGATTTAAGATCGTTTTAGGCGTGAAAACCGAGAGCGCCGAATCACCGCTGATGTTCGCGTGCCGGAAACTTTTTTACGACCTCATTGGCCGCCTCTCTGAAGTGAAGTTAACTAAGAACAACACGGGTTTTGGCCTTTACGACCGAATCGTCATGGACGCTTTACGAAAAATCGACGACCCCTACCCCTATTTTCGCGGGCTCCTCTCCGACATCGGGTTTGAGTCAGCCAAAATTGAGTATAGACAACCGCTCCGATATCGCGGCCTGACAAAGAATAACTTTTACACGCTTTACGATATTGCGATGCTGGGGATTACCAACCACTCCAAAGTCC
>CAIRTR010000284.1 GCA_903881565.1 Oligoflexia bacterium
ATACGTCGGCGTTCGTGGTAAAAATGTGGTTGATGACGGTACTTTGCCGCTTTTTTACTATTGATTATGCGCACCGCATAATCATCAGCGAGATGAGTGTTTCTCGCCGCCACCTCGCCGGCGAGGTGGCACCTCAATACAGCAAAAATCCCTGCCGAGCCTTTGCCCACGCAGCTTCATCGGCCATAAGCCGCGCATCAAACTGCTCCGGCGTCGAGCTCGCCGAATCCACCCATTCGCGTAAAAAAGTCCCGCCACTAATCAGGTCAATGGCCAAGCGTGCGGATTCGTATTCATAGGTAAATGAACGCCAAATGTCGTATTCAGGATGAATCTTGCGAATGGCTTTGAGCCAAAGAGTGACAAGCCGGTAGGGTTTGAATTGTTCCGGATCGTACGCTTGATGGTCCACATGGATTTGAAATCCATTGCAGGTTTTTCCCACATGCTTTTGAAACGTCGGTTCAAAATGGCAAATGCGCAGATCGCAGCCCTTGAGCCATTGCGGCGCAAAGCTTCGCATATCCGCAAGAATTTCGTTCATCTTAAGCTGAGGTGCCCCGAGCACTTCCAGCGGGCGCGTGGTCCCGCGCCCTTCAGAAAGATGCGTGCCCTCGATCAAGACCGTCCCCGAATAAGCACGCGCCATACTCAAGGTCGTTGCGTTGGGGCTCGGGTTAACCCACGAAAGTTCGCCCAAAGGCCAGCCGAAGCCGGGCCCAACCTCGGGGTCGTATCCCTTCATCTCTATCACTTGTAAATCGATATCGAGTTTCTTATGAGCAACAAACCACTTCGCGCATTCGCCCAAAGTCATCCCGTGGCGCATCGGCATCGCCGCGTGACCCACGAAACTCTCATAGCCTGACTCCAGAATTGTTCCTTCAATAGGACGTCCCGCAGGATTGGGGCGATCCAGTACCCAAACGGATTTGCCAAGAGGGGCGCACTCTTCAAGCATGTAAAAAAGAGTGGTGAGAAATGTATAAATGCGGCACCCGACATCCTGAAGGTCCACCAATACCACGTCGAAGGTATCAAGCATGTGCGGAGTGGGTCTTCGCACTTTGCCATAGAGACTAAAAACCGGGAACTTAAGGACGGGATCGACATAATCTTCGGATTCGATCATGTTGTCTTGTTTGTCTCCGCGCATTCCGTGTTGGGGACCAAAGGCGGCTCTGAGATCGATTTTGCCAGACGCGATTAACGCGTCGGCAGTGTGGACCAAGTTTCGCGTGACCGAAGCCGGGTGGGCCAGCAGAGCCACGCGCTTTCCGTTGAGTTTTTGGATGAGTTGAGGGTCCCCAAGTAGGCGATCGATTGCGAGTTCCATGCCTATAGGTTAACGCGACTTTGGGAGGTCGACAACAAAACCTTCGCGGTGATGAAAATCTGGTTTTGAAGCGGGGTGGTGTAGCGCCCAATACGACAAAGTTCCGTCGGTGTGTTCAAGAACAGCCGTCAAGGATGCGGCTACCGTCTCGGGGAGGAACTCCGCTTTGAGCTCGATTTTGAGGGTGAGCTGGTTTTCGTTTTGAGATCTCAAAAATGTCTTCAGGCTCTGAATCTCTTGTGCCTCTCGCATCCCTTTTCGGTAGTCATCAAACTGATAGAGGTTCCAGTCTCCCGAAGGGGAGAGATTGAGTTCCCAATAAGGCCCCAGGAGTGATCCCGAGGGCGCAAAAAAAGCTTCAAAACAGGTCGCTTTCCACAATTCACCGGCCCGTTTCGGGGATTTTGAGCCTTGGGCGATTTTCAGGGAGTTAAGTTTGCCGCAACATTCAAAACTCACTTCAAGGGTGTCTGCGATACGCTGCAAAGAAGCTTTGAGCGTCAAGTCTTGGGTGAGCGGTGTTTGTGTAAACGGAGTGAGGCAGAGAACAGGCATTAAGTTTCTATTTTTGCATGCCCAGCCGGGGTTGAAAAGTTCAATCCGGTGCGAATTGTCTTTTCAACGTCTCCAAAAGAGTGTTGGATTTTAAGATGGATACAACACAAGAGATTCGCCTTTCGAACGGAATTCCTGTCATTCTTCATGACTTTGAAGGGTCGGTCGCGACCATTTACTGGTGGGTTCAGAGCGGCAGCGCCGATGAAGCGCTGCGTGAGGCGGGTTTTTCGCACTTCTTAGAGCACATGCTCTTTAAGGATGCGTCGGCGAAGGAGTCGGGCGTGGCTTCAAGCGGTAAAATGGCGCAAGCCATCGAAGCGCTCGGAGGAGAGGTGAACGCCTACACTTCTTTTGATCAAACCGTTTATCATGTAAGTTGCGCTGCTCATCATTGGGAAGCGGTCTTGCGAGAATTTGGGCCGATCGCGGCGCCCCAGAAGTTTTTCAAACAGGATTTTGAGCGCGAGCGCGAAGTGATTTTGGAGGAGCTACGCAAGAACGAGGACTCCCCTGAGCGCCAACTTTTTCAAAAACTTTTTTCGGTCACCTATAAGCGGCATCCTTATGGCCGGCCGGTGATCGGTTTTCAAAAAATTCTCAAAGCCGCAAAGGTTGCCGATTTAGATAAGTTCTATCGCAAGCGTTACGTTTCAGGTCGCATGGGGCTGGTGCTGGTGGGACCGATGGGTCCCGAGGGCTCGGTGAGGCGAAAAGGGCTCGTGAAGACGTTGGAGAAGTATTTCGGCGCAAGCGTGATTCCTCAGCGTGATGCTCCTGATGTTGCGCGTGTCATTGAAACCGAGGAGAGGCCTGAAGTCTCGATTGCGACTCAATCTTTTGATGTGGCGACTTCGAAAATCGCATTTTCATTTCGGGTTCCGGGACTCAGGCATCCTGATGTGCCGGCACTCGACGTTGCGGCAGGCGTATTGGGGATGGGCGAGATGTCTCGCCTGTATCAAAAATTATTTTGTGAAATGGCCAAGGTAACGGACATCTCGGGCGGGCTTTATGTCCCCAGTGACCCTGGCATGTTGTTCTTTCAAGCCGAAGTCGAGTCCTCGGATCGAATTTCTACTGTTCTTGAAACGGCATTTGCGGAAATCCAGGAGCTTGCGAAGTCGGGCCCGACCCCTGAGGAGTTGAGCCGCGTGATTGTAAACTCGGAAAGCGAGCGCATGTATTCGACTCAGTCAGTGGATGGCGTGGCCTCACGGCTTGGGTTTATGCGCTTTGTGATGGGCGATCTGGATTTTGATCGCCAGTATCTCGAAGATCTCAAGCGTGTCGATGTTGACCGCGTGAAAGAAGTAATCGCAAACACGCTTCACTACGGCAGGCTCAATGCGGTGGCCTTGGTGCCAAAGGCGCAAAAAGCATTCTCTCTATCGGCTCAAGCGAAACTTGCAAAACAGGTCTTGGCTCCTCCTCGGAAAGCCTCTACGTCTAAGCATAAAACGGCTGCGGCCCAAGAAGGGCGCACTGCCGAGTTTTGGACGTTGCCGTCAGGGATTCGGGTCGCGGCTTTTGAACGACCCCAATCGCACGTCCTGAGTGTTCATGCCGCTTTGCCAGGGGGCCTGCGACTAGAGGGGTCTGATTCATGGGGCGCCAGTCACCTCGTCGGCATGACCTGGAACAAAGGCACGGCCCAAAAAAGCGCGCGTGATATCGCAAGTTTTGTAGAAGGTCGTGCTTCGGCTATCGAAGGATTTTCGGGGCGAAACAGCGTCGGATTGCAGCTTACGGGATTGGCACGTGATTGGGATTCGCTTTCGCAGCTTTTTAGTGAAGTGTTGCTTGAGCCTTCGTTTCCCGAAGAAGAAGTCGTTCATTCAAAACGAGTGACCGAAGACACGTTGCGGTCACTGGAGGATCATTCAAGCCAGCTGTGTTCAAAGTTATTCTTGGAAACTCTTTTCGAGCATCATCCCTACGGTCGTTTGACGTATGGTTCGTTGGAGAGCGTGTCGTCGATGGATTCCAAGGTGCTGCACGCGTTTCACAAACGCGTTTTCGATCCAAAGGAGCTCGTGGTTGCGGTGAGCGGACCGATCAAGAAGGCAAAATTAGAGGGCTGGTTTGACGAGCTTGGGAGTTATGCGACCAAGGCTTTTTCGGCGGGGCGAATTGCTAATGGAATGAGTTCCCTTCATGATGAGCCGGCACTCAAGGCGCCTCGCTGGGTTGAGAAAAATCTGGGGCGTGAGCAGGTTCATATTATTTTAGGCGGAATGGGCACGAAGATCACGGCGCCGGACAGATTTGCGCTGCGGTTGCTTCAGACTTTGCTGGGCGGGCCGGGGGGGCGATTGTTTTTGGAACTTCGTGAAAAACGAAGTCTGGCCTACACCGTATCTCCCATCAGTTTTGAGGGATTAGAGAAGGGGTACGTGGGCATAT
>CAIRTR010000285.1 GCA_903881565.1 Oligoflexia bacterium
GGTGTCCTGGATTTTGGAGGTGAAATCAAAGGTGTGATCCGGATTTACAAGCCAGGCACGCACAGCATCGATGATTCAACCTTGGCCGATCTTCTTGATGAGCTTCCTGTCCCATTTGAAATTTCCGTAAGCGCCAAAAAAGTATCACGAAAACGCGCTGACTTTACTTTGCGTTCACAGCTGGCAAGGAACCAATTGATTCAAGATTCCATGACGGGGGCAAAACAAGAAGCTGCCGAAAAAGCACTGGCGGAGACGACATTGCATGGGGCCTCTCTTTTTGAGCTGGAATGGCTCTGTACCCTCTCTCGATTAGATGAAGCAACCCTCCGAAAAGACCTGGGCAAAGCGCAGGCCATCTTAGGCACTTTCGGGGAAGCCATGATTGAAACAGTGGGCTGCGTACCGTCCTATATCGCGGCTCGCATTGGGGCTCGTCAGCATCATACTTTCATAGAAGAGGACGCAGCAACGCCCTGCTATCTGCCTATGTTCTCATATGGGGAGAGCGGGAGCTCAAAGGCACCGCAAAGGGCGCTGCTACTCCACCGGCTAGATGGCTCACTTCACACCTACGATCAGTTTAGTCGTCGCTTCTTGGCATTTAACGCGATCATTTGCGGGAAGACGGGTTCGGGCAAAAGCGTGCTCGCCAATGCACTCAGTTCTGCCTTGATGCAGGACGAAGACGTTCGAATGATTAAGATCGATGTGGGGGGGAGCTACAAAAAGGAGTGCGAAGCGCTTGGGGGTAGAGAGGTCGGATTCAATCTGGATTCGCCTTCTGGAGTGAATCCGTTTGCGCTGTTGTCTGGCTCGTCCTCAGGTAACGAAGCCATTGAGGTGCTTTCCGAGTTTCTTTGCGTTTTGATTCGCGAAGAAGGTGAGGAACAAATTCCTAAGGCTCTACGTGCTAAAGTTGAGGATAACTTAAAGCAATACGTAAAGTGTTTGAGTGAGGCCGATCAGGCAGCCTCGCCCAATATCGATCGGTTTTTGGAATTTGCACAAGACTTTCCCAGGAGAGACCTCGCAGCCCGATGGGCAATGGACGGAGTATTTGCCAATGCGCTACGGGAGGACCCTACGGGGGCGAAGCTTGCGCAAACCACCCCGAGATATCGATATTTCAACTTTGCAAACATTCAGGCCGCCGCGAGCCGGGATTATGCTGAAGGGGTGATGGCTGCCATCATCGCGATGGTGAATCTGGAAATGCTTAGGCTTGGGGATCGCTCCAAAGGCCAGGAGGGCGCTAGGCTCGTCCTGTTTTGCGATGAGACGAAGTTCTTTATCGAGCGTTTCTCTCAGTTCTTCCTCCTTACAGCTGCGAACTTTCGGAAATTCGGCCATGGCTTGGTTCTGATGCTTCAGAATATCAAAGACGCTGAGATTCGACGTCCTGACGGGGCCATAGATACAGGCATTATCCTCAATAGTCCGAACCGTTTCTTTTTTCCGTCCGAAACTGATGGGGATTACCTACGAAAACAGTTTCAGTTTGATGCGCTCTGCTTACGAGTGGTCGTGTCGCACCCTTACCTAGGGCGCGAGTATCGGGAGGCGGTGCTTCAAGACGACACCGGTACCAAAGTCATAAGGCTTTATCTGACCAATGAAGAGTATTGGCGAATGACCTCAACAAAGGAGGATTTGGACAAATTTTATAAACTGCGGGGTGCTGTTCCGGAACTTACTATTCAGGAGGCGATTCAATGTTTGGCTATTGGTTCGGGGCGGTTTTAGTCATGAGTTTGCATTGGGGCGCGACCGCGTATGCGTTTGATCCCTTTACGGCTGCGGCGGTCATAGGGACAGGGGCAAATATAGTGCGCGATGTTTCCGATGCAGCGGGGGAGGTGTCAGCAACCGCTGAAGCTTTTGGCGAACTTTATAGTGAAATCGATTCCGACGCCGAAATCAGTGAAGACGGCCAAAAACTGATCAATCAGGTTCACGAGATCGAGTCCCTTGCCCGTGAGGCAGGGTATACAAAAGACGAGATTGATCAGCTGACGAATGATTCGTCATCAGCGACTGAGGCTCGTAAACTTTCCTCGACCTTGAAAACCTTAACTCGCGCGGTGCGCGCGGGGAAGCACGCGGGCCGAATCATCATGAAACTGGACCAAAAGGCGAAGCTTTCGCAGGTGGAAGCCGCTCAAATTGAGCGCGAGCAATTAGTGGTCCTCTACAAAAACCTACGGCTACAGACCGAGCATGAGCTTAATGACATTAGGAATGAGTTACGAAACCAAAAAGAGAAACGTGATCAGATCGCGGTTCTCAAGAAGGAGGAAAAAGCGAGCGGCGCAATGGTCTTTGGTAAAACCGGGGTTTTAAGTTTTCCAAAAACCGAAGTGGTGATTGAAGAAGCCA
>CAIRTR010000286.1 GCA_903881565.1 Oligoflexia bacterium
GTTTCAGAGTATTCCGATCATTGCGCTTACTGCAAACGCGATCCAAGGCGATCGAGAAAAGTGCATCGAAGCCGGCATGAACGACTACCTGGCCAAGCCAGTTTCGCTCACTCAACTTCACGAAGTCTTGGGAAAATACTTAGGTTCGATTGCAGCCAAACTCAATTCAAAATTTGTTTGAAAATCTGGACTCAAGACATCCGTGCAAACCGCGTAGCGAATATAAGGCCCCGGAAAATGCACCCCCACAATCCCCGCACGCTCAATCACCATTTGATTGAAACACTCCGCATGAGTTAAGCCTCGCCTTTCGGCCTCTTTGCTCACCTCCAACCCATAAGCGACATCTGGGGTTCTCCAAAGAGTAAAAAGCCCCGCCGCACTCTCAGAGGCTTGAATAAAGCCCGCCTTTTGAAGCGTCGGGATCAGATAATTCAGACGACTTTGGTAAAGAGCAAGAAGGTCTGCCAAAAGTCCCGTACACAGTTTTTCATTCTTGAAAAGCTCCCCATAGGCTGCCATCACCGAAGGCACGGGACCGGATTCGGTATTGCCTTTGATCAAGATGAAGTCTTCAATAAATGCCTGCGAGCCCACGGCCACGCCAAGCCTAGCCCCCGGATCACTAAAGGATTTGCTCACACTGAACAACTCGAGCCATTCAAGCTTGGGATAATCTTTTGCGACTTCAATCAAAGGAACATGGCTCCCCTTGGGTGCCAAAGTCGTATACGCGCCATCATTAACGAGGCGGACTTTGTTTTCGATACAGAACTGGATCAAGGGCTTCCATTCCCCCGCAGACGCACCTTGCGAAGCGGGATTGCCGGGCCGAATGACAAAGATCAAATCAGGTCGTGAAACGCCCGCTTGCTTGAGCGCGCCCAAGAGTCCCTGAAACCCCATCCGCATGCCCTCTTCGGGCAGCAGAGGCCAAACAATCCGCTTGCCGCCTAAATAAGAAGTGCTCCATGTTCCCATCACATCATAGGCGGGCATGTGCGTGACAACATTAAAAGAGCTCCGCTCTTTTGAATGAAGTCCACAAGCCAGAGGCAACAGCGCCGTTGCAGTTTTAATCCCAGGGATCGGGACCGCCTTGAGATGCGCAAAATCCCGATACTTCACCTGCGTGAAACGCTCAACCATCCCCTCACAAAACTGATTGAGATTATTATCCTCTGCGTAAGTATGAAGCTCAAAATCAGGCTTCAGGGCGTACTCCGCCTGGAGCTTCAAAACCTCTAGCGGAGGAATTGAATCCGGATTGCCTAATGACAAATTCAGGGCCTTTTTGCCAGATTTAGCTTCATATTCGCGCAACATGACATAGATCTTCTGAAAAAGATTAATGCTCGTAGACGGGATTCGACGAAATCTTTGTGACGCATTCATGCCCCTAGGTTTACCGAAGCGGCCCTTGCGTTACAAGCAGGAAAGCTCTAGCTTAAGCGCCTGCTCTTGCTTATAGTGTTCATGGGGAGAACACCTTCATGAGCAATAAATTGGATCGCGTTTCTTTTGGAAAAATCGTTCAAATCCGTGAACGCCTTTTAAAAACCCAAGCCACGGGCAAAAAAGTATATCGCTTCGAATCCGGCGATCCAAGCTTCAGTGTGTCCGAACAAGTCATTCAAGGCATTCGAACCGCGGCCGAAACGGGCAAAACTCATTATATTCCCAATGACGGAATCCCTGAGCTCAAAAACGAACTCCGCAAAAAACTCGAAACGAAAAATGGGATCAAGCTCCCGAGTGCCGATTATATCTACGTCACCAACGGAGCCATGCACGCACTCTATGTGATGTGGCAGTGTCTGCTGGAAGCAGGAGACGAAGTCATCGTGCCCGATCCCATGTGGACCGAAGCGGTTGAGAACATCCGGCTTGCCGAAGGAACTCCGGTTCCCGTCATTCTTAATCACGAAAAAGGATACACCTACGACGCCACCGAGATTGAAAAGAAGATCACGGCAAAGACCAAGGCGATTTTCGTCAACTCTCCTCACAATCCAACGGGCAGCGTCTTGGACCGCGAAAACCTCGTAAAAATTCTGAAACTCGCGCACCTCAAGGGCCTCTACCTCGTCACCGATGAAGCCTATGAAGATGTGGTTTACGATGCCAAGCACTACTCGCTTGCGGCGTTAGCCCAGGAGCTTTACCAGGGCAAAGACCTCGAAGAGCTGAACCGCAAGATCATCAGCATCTTTTCGTTTTCAAAATCCTACGCCATGAGTGGCTTGCGTGTGGGATACATCGTGACCCAAGATGATTTAATCAGGGAGCGAATCTCCAAACTCCTTCGTTGCACCATCAACGGCGTGAACAGCGTTGCCCAATGGGCAGCCATTGAAGCTGTGAAAACCCCTGCCGCTCACCTTGAATCGATGAAAAAAGAATACCGCACCAGACGCGATCTGATGCTGGAGGGACTCAAAGGAATTCCAGGCCTGCACCCTTATGCGCCCGAAGGTGCGTTTTACATCTGGTGCAAAATCGATCCGACGCTTTACAAGAGAATGGGCGTGAAAAACGCCGATGAACTCTCAAGCCGTCTCGCCGAACAGGGCATCGGCAGCGCCCCCGGCGATAGCTTTGGCGTGCATTGTGAAGACGCGATTCGCTTTGCGTACAGCTGCGCAACCCCCATGGTTCAAGAGGGGATCAAGGCGCTGGGTCAGTTTTTTGCCCAGAAATAGAAAAGCCTAAAGCAATCCCATGATCGCTTGGTATTGAGCGGCCTTGTCAGGGTACTGACTCAAGCCTTCGCGCGCGAAATCTGCAGCTTTTTTGCCACTTTTGGTCGCGAAAGCCTTGTCGACCCCTTTTCCAAGCAGAAGTTTCACGATCTCGGTTTGGCCCTTTTGTGCCGCAAGCGTTAAGGCCGTATTGCCCTGGCGATCTGCCCCCTCACCACTTGCGCCAAGCTCAACAAGCTTTGTCGCGACGAGATTCAAGCCACTCCAAGACGCCCACATCAGGGGTGTCCAGCCGTCTTTGTCGCGCGCATTGAGATCCGCGCCATTTTTGGTCATAAACTCGACAAACGCCACGCGCTTCTTATCTAGCTCGCCTACTTCTTTGGCGTCCAAGAGATTGGCGTAAGCCACCCACATCAGGGGCGTTCGGCCGAATTCGTCTTGTTTGTTGGCGCGAGTTTTTTGAAACAGCTCTTTGGTAGCGAACTCCTTTTTATCCGCTTCAGAATAGGCTTTATCGCCCAAGGCCGCGTCGAGGCCTTGAATTTTTCCCTGAATAACCGAGGTCACCATTGGGTCGGTCGCCACGGACTTCTTGAGGCTCTTGAAAAACTGTCCGCAGACTGTGACAAAAAGAGTCGAAACCGCGAGGAGAATTAGCCCATCTTTTATGACTGCCGAATACTGTTTCATGTTTCGCTCAATTCTGCAGCTGCGAGGTCTGCTGCCTTTTTTTCAACATGGGACGCCGTCAACACCCGCTTCATCGCAATGACCGCGATCGGACTCACCAAGGCCGCCAGAAAATAAACCGCCCACATATACTCCGGCGAGTCACCATAGGCGATATTGCCCGAATCAATTTTCGCGCGAATGCCCTCGTAAGAAAAACCGGCAACCAGGATTCCGCTGACAAAGCCGTTTATGGGTTTTGCGATGAACATGGGGAGCGCCGCCAGGCTCATGTAAGAAGCGACCTTGTCCTTGGGCGCCACCACCGCAATATACTCCGTAAACCGCGGCGAGAAGATCAACTCCCCAAAAGCAAAGACCGTGATCTGTGCAAAGATGACAAACTTGTAAGCCTGACTCAAATTATGCACCCCAGGCACCGACAAAAACCACTGAATGGGGAGCGCCATAAAAAGCAAAGAGGAGGCCGAAACGGCCATCCCCACGACGATGAGCTTGAAAGTATCAAACTTGTTAATGATCGGAATCAAGAGGATCAACCCCACGATAATAATGAAGGGATTAATGGAGTTTGCGAGTCCTAGGTCAAAATCACCATACAGCACGCGCGTGTAGTATTTGGGCATGACCAGAAACTGATGGGTGAACACGAGCCGCACCCCGATGGTAAGCATCAGGAACAAGACGAGCCGGCGAAAGGGCTTCTCTTTCCAGACGCTCAAAAAGACCTGTATCGGGCGGGTTTTGAGCAACTCTTTGGTATCGGTGCGCTCAGTGGGATCGGCATAGTTGTTTTCATTGATGAGCCAGGTACAGAAGAAGCAAATGACATACATGACAAACGCGAAGATCATGATCGCCAGATTGCCCTTCACATCGCCTAACCAGTTACGAAACCCATCGGTGACGGCAAAGCCCGCGAAAATCGCGCCCACGTTCATGATGAGATAATAAACGTTAAATCCGGTGGAACGGTTCTCTTTTGTCGTAAACCGGCGCATGGCCGTATTATGAATCGGCCCCATGAAGGCCACGCCAAGGGACATCATCAAGATAAATACGATCACGACATTCTTCAAGGCATCACCCGTGAGAAAACCGGGAGCCAGTCCGAATCCCAATCGCGCAATAATGAGCAGAACAATCCCGATATAATACGACTTCTTAATCCCGATCACATCGCAGACCGAACCTACCCCAAAAATAAACGCCGTAACGTAGAGTGAATAAATCCCCACCCAGGCGCCCGAATCCACGTCATTAAAGCCCACGTTGGTCGTGAGATAGAGGGTGATGATGTTTACGGTCGAAAAATAGGCCATCATATCAAAAAACGTGATGATGTTGATGAGCCAAAACTCACGGGATGCGGTCTTTAGGACCTTAAATTCGGCAAAATAGTTTTTCGCGGCAGTAAGCATGATGAGGCTCCTTTTGGGGGAGGGATAAAAAAAGGGGCAGCTCCGAAATTCGCGCGAGCCACCCCTTCAAAATTCAGACGATCAATTAAAGCGTGTAAGAGAGCGAAATCCCGGTAAACATCGAGTTTCCGTCCACGGTCAGATTCGATTTATTCGTATCTTTAAGAAGGTCGCCTTCTTTGACGGTCGCAGCCCACTTATCAGTCGCCATCAGCTGATTGCTGGAAAGCAAGCGATAGCCGCCTTCAATACGAAGCGCAAAATGAGGGGTAAAATCGATATTGGCAAAAGCCAACCCCAAACCCGTAACCGGGGTTGCGGTATAAGCCAGAGTGCCGTTGGGAAAATTGGCTTTATCGTTTGATCCCGCGAGTTCACAAGCAAACTTATACCCAAAGGCATAGCCTGCACCTAACGTGGCTCCAAAGGAAACCTTAGAGGCCACGGGGAACATCCCACTCACCGTCGCCATTAAAGGATAGGCGCTTAAGCTTGATTGAGCGGTGCCCGTGTTGTTAGCGCTAATCGATATCGCACTTGAACTTGATTTAATCGCATCAAAACGAAGGCCAACGAATAAATTACGTGACCAAACCGCGTAATCGGTTGCAACGCCAAAAGTAGCAGCGCTTCCGACTTTAATTCCTGATTCGTTATTGAAGTTGTCCATGACGGCAGAATTCAAAGCTTTAGGATTCATGAATGAAACGCCAATGATCGGGCGAACCGAGAGTCCTGCAAGGGGATTAGGTTGCTCCACCTGCATTTGATTCATTGAAGTCGTGGGAGCGTCAACAGGTTCCGCTGCTTGAGTCTGTGCTTGCGGAGCAGATTTGGATTTCTTTTTAGCAGCCTGAGCAGACTGAACTTGTGTGAGCGATAGGACTAAAGCGAGAGCGAAAAATACACGAGCAAACTTCATACGAAAATCCCCCTTCTAGAGATGTGAGTTTAGGTTTTGGGGAGGCATAGCAAAAGACGCACCGCATGTCTAGTTTCTGATTCGGAGCACCCAAATCTGAGACGCACCGCAACATCACAGGCTGAGCACTAAAACAAAAATACAAGACTCCCCATGAAGACCGTCTCAATGCGCGACTCCGAGACACTTTCCATCTCTCCGCGGCGCATGAGTTTTTCATAACTCAGACTCAGCTTCACCCATTGGGTGGGAAAAGTATAAGTGAACCAGAACTTCAGATGCTCCCGCTCGTCGGTGAGTTTTGAATCACGGGTGACGTTTTCCTGAAAACGGTCCTGGCCTTGAATCGAATCAAAGGTGTCGTACTGTAGCTCTCCCCCCACTTCAAACTGCTTGTATCTCACCGTGAGTTGAGGCTTTAACGTGATCCCCATGGCGTAATAATACTTCTGATTCTTCAGCACGCTCCTAAGCCCTTCAGCAGCTTCAGCCCCATTTTTCCCAAGCCACCGATCATAGCTATAGGAGCGAACGAGCGCAAAATCTCCAAACACGTCTAACTTTGCCCGAACCTGAACTCCTTTATGATAATAATTAAGCTCCAACGAGGGCCCCAGCACGTTGACGATCCCAAGCTTGTCATCGATGCCGGAGTTGTTCTGTTGCGTGGTATGCTCATAAGCGCTGGCAACCCCCACGAAAAAGCTATAGCCCTGCAGATCTCCATGCGGATTCTTCACAATACTTTGCTGATAATAACCCGCTAAGGCCGCTTTGAAAAAGAACGTCAGATTCGACCAGTCCTCGGTTCCCAAAGCACCTTTGATCATGAGCTGGGAGAAGTTTCCATCCGTCAAAATGCGCTTGATCTGGCCTTCTTTTCCATATTCTTTGACATTAACGAGTTCCGTTCCCAAACTCATCTCGTAAAAGCGTGAGTCCACCTTCCCATCGATCATCTCGCGGCCCATGCCCAGCTCAAGCTTCAATTCATGCCAGACGTCATTCGAAAATCCAAACCGATCCACGTTGCGAGAACGCTTAGGATGATTGGAGTCGACCCAGTTGTGAAACCCGTGTTGCGTCCCGAAGATCAGGCCCAAAGTTTTAGTGACAAAATTATCATCACCGCGCTCGAAAAAGGCTCCCAGTTGCGAGAGGACTTCCCCGACGGCCATCCCGGCAACAGGAGTGAGCGTAAGATCATTGATGCTCACCTTTTCGCGATATTCACCAAAATACTCCCACACCGTCGCGGCAGCCAGGGAAAACAAAAAGGACTCAAGAACGTTAAGATTATTGGAGCGTGCCGTAAGATAGAATGCGGTTCCGGATTTAGCGTGTTGATAAGCGTTGGTTTGAAACGCGTTGTTATCAAACGAGACCCCGCCGTGATCCAGGGTCAGTTTCTTACGCCAGCTCTGCCAGTCCCAATTCAAATCCCAATCCGGCGAATTAAGCTCCGGATCAGACCAATACCAGACAAACCCTGCCCCCAGGAACGCCAGAAGCTCCAACCCCGCACGAAGGTAATGTCGCTGCTTGAAGTTCTCCTGCTGAAAAAGAGAATAAGCAAAAGCGAACTCGACAACCTTTCCCGAGAACTTATCAACGTACTCTCCGTCCTGGTTCAAGATCACTCGCTGCGAGTTCCTGACACCCTTGGCAAGTAAAACCTCTTTCGCCAGACGCTCATGAGAATCATATTCGAAAAAATTCACGAATAACTTTTGCACCGCAACGAACTGTGACCGATCACTCCCCGGAGCGATGATCCACTCCAGGCGGGTGAGATCATTTGATTCCGGGGAATTCGAAATATCCTCTGCCCCAAAGACGACTGTCCCATCCCCACGTTTTTTCCAATCAAAGCGATATTTAAATCCCCCACTCGCCAAGGCGCCTTTTTCCGCGGCGCTGCCCATGAGCGCGCACTGGGTTTCAGGAGGCTGTTTTCTTGCCTGCGCCAGGGCCTGATGAAGATCAGTACAGCGCTTCTGAGTTTCAGACACTGACATGCCTTCGCCCCCAGCAATCGTGAGCAGAAACCGATTGCCGGGTCCCGAAACATCAGGCGACCCTGCAAGGGATAGAATAGAAAAAAGGCCGGAAAAGGCCGATATGGCGACGTTCTTGAGATGAGACATTCGTGATAAATAACACTCCGCGCAATTATCCGTAAAAACCCGCATAAAATCAGTCGGATCGCCCCCATTTTTGCGAGAATGCTGTTGAAGTATAGCCCATGTTTCCCTAGAGTACTCCCATGACGCTGTTTCAAAGCATCATTTATGCGATCATTCATGGATTCAGCGAATTCGTACCCGTGAGTTCGTCTGCGCACCAATTCGCCATTGGCTATTTCTTAGGCTGGGCCCCCCCCCCGGATGCCGGGCTCTTCGCACTGAATCTCGGAGCGCTGCTGGCAATCTTAGGCTACTTTCTTCACGACTGGGCCAGTATGATTTCGA
>CAIRTR010000287.1 GCA_903881565.1 Oligoflexia bacterium
CTACTGCCCCCCGATTAACCTCTTGTTTTCATTGAGTGCGATCCAAAAAGGTCACTACCACCTGAGTTTGACCTCATAAACATCGACGGAATATATTTCAGCAAAGCCTGTTTAGTGGCCATTGAAGACTTTGTAATATGAATTGGAAGTGGCGTAACTGTGCACACTAACTGCCATAAAAGCCTGATTGTCGCTTCCAAAGCAAAGGCTGACAGAATTGTGTGCCAATAATGGAGATCCTCAGAATACGAGTATTCTTTTCAACGTTTTCCGGCTTCGCCCTCGGCAAAGGCATCGAGTAAACCCTCCCGCCCCGCCACCTGGCCGCGCCCTCTGACCTCGAACTAATCGGCTCTGACCAGCTGACTTCTCCGGGGAGGGCTAATGCCTACCGGATCAAAAAATCACAAAATCCAATCTGCAGCGACATTGAATGATTCTGCAAAATGCGCTAATTACGCTGTTGAAACTCAGATCTTTGAAAACTTAATAACAAAAAATGTTCTGGCTAAACTGCTTAGCGTTTCGGTTTCTTACATCGACAAACTCGTAAGGGATAAAAAGATTCCCTATTACAAGATTGGCCGATGCATTCGGTTTCGTGTTGGTGAAGTCGTGGAGTGGCTCCGCTCGAGGAGACTCCCATGACTCAGAAATTCAACCCAAAACAGTACCAAGGCAAAAAGCGTGTTTATGTCAAAGTTCCACTTTCGCCCAATATCAGTCGTCTCTACATCTGGGGCGAGGAGGCTCATGAGTATCTTACACCCACCCGGGGTAAGGCATACATCGCCTCACGTCGCAGATCAGGAGAAAAGCGAGCAAAGCAATTCTTCCGATCAGTAGAGGAGGCGCGTACATGGCAAAAGTTCATCGAATTGCCGCAGAATCCCTTTGATCCAAAAAAAGTGGCGAATAAATCCCCGCTTTTTTCGCAGGTAGTTGAGGATTGGCGCAAACGGTGCCTTAACGGCAGCGCTCCCGGTACGATTCGACAATACCAACGATTGCTGCGACACCATTTCGGAATGCTCATGAGCAAGCATATCAATGAAATCACTCCGGCCTTTACTGATGACTGGCTCGATGTTCTCACTGATCCTGCGGGTCATCGGATGCAAAATCCCAACCGCAAGGGATTTGATCATGAGCTTTCTCTCCTGGGAACAATCCTTCGATATTATCAAAACTATTGTGATCGTTATAACGATCCCGATTACGTTGTGCCGATCCGAGATCGCCATGTGAACCGCGTTCAATGTGTGAAGGCCAATGCAAAAGTAGCGAAAAAGAAAGATCTGTCTCAAGATGAGTTCTTGATTTGGCGTCAGGAGCTGGCCAAGGGTAAGTACGCAGAACTTGCGCCGCCGCTAGCGACGTTTCAGTACTACGATGCTCTTCGCATTTCAGAGGCTGCTGCGATCTTTTGGGAGGATGTGTTTTTTGATTGGAACCATCCGGAGGATTCTTACATCCTTATTCGTCGCCACATTGATTGGGTGCGGGAGAAGGGCGTTCCGTCTCAACTGCTCCCGGGTTTTAAAAACTCAAAGAACTATCCCAATGAAACAAAAAAACTGCCCATGTACCCAGAAGTGTTTGAGGCTCTTCGTGAGCGATTCACTCCAGGCGATAAGGGTCTTGTGTTTCAGATGGATGGCAGCTTTCTCGAGTATCGCTGGATTCAGCATGCCTACGACCACGCCTTCGAGCGTGCCGGGCTGCCGTATTCAGCGACGCATGTGATGAGATCCGGTGGATCAAGTCATCTGCTGAACCACAGTAGTGGTGATGCCAACCTTGCTCAGCAGCAACTCGGGGTCGCAGATCTAAAGACCGCGATGCTGTACGCAAAGAAGGAAGAGCGAGCCCTCATGGACTTCTCAAAAGTCAGGTGGCAGCAGTGGAACTTGCAGCAGACACAAAACACGCAGACGCCTAAAGACGAAAAATAATCGTCTGAAAAATAAAAAGGGGCACGCAAAACTCACGGCGAAAAACCTGTGAGTGAAGCGTGCCCCTAGATTTTCAAAAGGAGATTGGTTGCAAATGGTTGCAATCGGAAAACAGAAAAATAAAATATTGATTTTAAAGGCTTTTTTAAAAAATGGCGGAGAGAGTGGGATTTGAACCCTCGGAACCCTTTCGGGTTCACACGCTTTCGAGGCGTCAGTCGCTGTTTTCGTAAAAGTGTAAAAGCAGTATAAAATCAAACGATAACAAATAGATCGCGCGAC
>CAIRTR010000288.1 GCA_903881565.1 Oligoflexia bacterium
ACGTGCGAACATGAATGACACCGAGATTTTGGATGTCGACGAGCGAAACGTCACCCCAGTGGACCCCGTACTGCTTGAGAAAATGCTAAAAGAAGAAGCCCAGATCAACGAACTTTATGAACAACAAAGCTCACCCTTTGTGGGACTAGGCCCCATCGATGCGCCGATCAAATATAAACTTACCAGCTTATTTGGAATCGGTCGCGTCTACAAAGCCCAAATCCGCAGACGCATCCATTGGGGAGTCGACTACGCGGCCCCCTTGAATACACCCGTCAAAGCCTCACAAACAGGCCACGTCGTTTTTTCAGGCCCGCTGTTCTTTTCGGGCAACACCGTTATTTTGGATCACGGATTTGGCGTCTTCACGCTCTACGCGCATTTAACCAAGCTCAATGTGAAACTCAAAGACCTGGTCAAAAAAGGGGAGCTTGTGGGAACCTCCGGAAAGTCCGGCAAAGTCACCGGCCCCGTATTGCACTGGCAGTCCGTCATTCACCGAGTAAAAGTCGATCCCTTGCATTTGGTTGAGGTGTCAAAGGTGTTTGGGGACGCGTCTGTGGCCGCGTCTGTGGGCGCGCGCTAGCCGAAGCTCACCTTTGGGCTAATTTTATGGCTGTGACGGTAAATATTAGTACACTGAAAAATAAGTTCTCCGAATATCTCCACAGGGTTCGTGAGGGCGAAGAGTTCACCATCACCGATCGTAATGAGCCGATTGCTAGAATTGTTCCCGTGGAACAGCCCCTGATTCGGGTCGATATGAAGCAATGGCTTAAAGATCACCCTCCGATTAAGACGACGAAGAGGCAGACATCATCCGCTGAATTGCTAAGGCAAATCAGGGACGAAGAGTGATCTATTCTGCATATGCACTTGAAGTGACCTCCCCTTGCGGAACAGGAACCAAATCCGATCAATTCCGAAAACTGGCTAGTGCCTCACTGGACCGCTCTAATTTATAGAGTAGGATGGATCCCCTGACTCTTACGCCACCTACTTTTTACGTTCATTTATATTCGAAGCCGTGCTTCGATAATAATTCTTCACTGAAAACTCGGCCTGCTCAATAAATATCTCTTTAAAGGCCGTGATATTGTTTCGCTCATAAAACAGAAGAATCGCCTTCTTATAGTCCGTGGCGTCCACACTCCTAAATGACAACGGAAAAGAATTCTTATTCAATAAAAGAGCATTGCCAATGATTCGGCTCGTCCTTTTATTGCCATCCTCAAAAGGCTGAATATAGCTAATTAGCAGTATTGCCAAAAGCGACCTTGAAAAACAGTCTTTCTGACGATTGATGTGCCGGCAGGCGCCCTCAAGGGCCTCTCGCACCTGAAACTCATTATCCAGCGGGCGATAGCGCGTGCCCGTGATGCTCACCAAAGTCTTGCGCAGGCGATCCGAAACGCCGAGTCCTTTGACCAACAGTGAGTGCGTCTTCTCGATATATCTAAGATTTAGGGGAAAAAAATCCGCCGCATGTTCCTGCACAAACCCTAGCGCTGTCTTGTGATTTAAAAGCATTCGCGCGTCTTCGGCTTTTTTTCCTTTTGCTGCGATCCCTTCTTTTAACAAGGTCTCCGTTTCAAGCAAAGAATAGGTATTGCCCTCAATCACGGATGATTTCCAACTCAGCTCAATGGTAAAGCGTTCAAACTCCTTTTTCACTAAGGTTGGACTCAGCGCCTTTTTCTGTGCCTGAAACTCTTTATGATAGGCGCTCAATAGCTTCAGTTCTTTGTCATCAAACACTGAGATCTGACCCAACTGATCGAGAATGTCCAAATTGTATCGCTCAAAACAGGGGCGTTCATCGGGGGATCGTTCAAAATACTTATCCACATCAATGGAACGCAATAGGTTGGCCGTTGGACTCAACGAATATCGAATCGCACGCCCTTTGCCGTCTCTAAGGACTTGACCGCTCTCAATCAAAACCTTCAACTCGCGGGTCAGGGTAATTTGAGACTGCTTGGCCCCCGAAGCTTTTTCAAGCCCCGTCATCAGCTCGGCAGTTGTGCATGAAGGCCGGGATTCTAAAATCTCAAAAATAAGCGCGCTGCGTGAGGGGTTTGCCATCGTCCTCAAATCGCATCATATCCCAGCCCAAATCGCAACATTTTGATGCGATTCAACCCCTGATTTGATGCGATTTTCTCGTCACCCAATACGCAAACATAAACATCGCAAGGTAACTCACGGCGCCTGCCATACCCGAAGGTCCGCCCGGACCGCCGGTAACTGAAGCTCCACCGCCGCCTCGCTTCTCCCCGCGATTCTCTACCGTCCCACAGCCCAAAGGATAGGGATTTGTAACTTCATTTCTAGGATACAAGTACCGCAACCCGTCTGCATCGTCCTTGCTCACACTTAAAATAGTTCGCGCGGCAAGATTGTAGTTCATCAACGCTTTGGTATCCTGCGAATGGCCCAGGCCCAAAACATGCCCCATTTCGTGCGCAATCACGGTATCGAGCAATCCCTCACTGATTTTCAAAATATCCGCCGCTTTGCCCGCCTCAGAATTCAGCACCATGAATCCGCCGATGATCGCGGCGCCCTCGGAGCGCGCGTATCCCAACCCCACGATTTGATCCCCATCCGTCGAAGCCACGGTCGAAAAGGTTGATGAGCAAAAAATCACGGGTCCATTTTCTTGCGCCGTCGTTGCCCCTGTATAATAATCAGCTAACGCTACCGTATTTGCCGTCGAACTCCGATACAGCTTGATCCCAGAATCCGAAATCGAGTTCCAAAGCGCAAACGCCCGATCGACCGATCCATTGAGCACGTCAGCGCTCACCGAGCATTCTTCCGTACTCACCTTCACCTGTAACATGTTGAGGTTCCAACCTCTGAGGTTCGAATCCGTCCCTTGCAAAGTGAAAGCGTGCGCAAAACCAGGCACAAAAGCAACCGCAGTCAAAACCAGCAGTAAACCCACTTTAGAAAATGGCATAAGAAACCTCCAGCGATGCCCCAAAATTGCGTCTTGTTGAAAAAGGAGTTTTGATTAACATATCAAAATCAAAATTCAGCCCCTCTTTCCACTTAGGCGCTCTCACGCCTAACGACAAAAAGTACTCAACCAACGAAGCCGTACGTTTTGGGATCGCATAATCTGCAGTCCCCGTTCCATTATTCATCGTCACCGTGCCCCCTGGACCCGTGACTCGATCCCACCAAATTCCACCGCCCAATTTGTATTGACTACTCCACAGAGGCTCCAACATCGCAACGTTAACCACGTAACTGCGCTTGGTGTAGTATTCGGGGACTTCGGCATAATTCAAGGGTGAGCCGACATACTTAACGATCCAGTCTTCGTTTTGCCAAAGCGCGCCCACCATCGGGATCGGCGCAAATGTTAAACTATTGGCGCCACTCGCATCAGTCGAATAGTGCTCGATTCGAGGGATCAGACCTTGAACGAGGAGGCCCCAATGTTTTTGCGTGGACGCGACTTCAGCCCGTGGCGCGGCAGGAGCCGCCGGTGCTGAGACGGGCTCTTCACAAATTCCGGTGATCGCAAAACCGGCAAACAAGGCAAGCAGCACACTCGTTTTGATCATTTTGGATTTATCTAAATTCATATTGTACCTTCAATGAAAAAGTGTACTTGATATAATCAGCAACTGCGAGAGTAGAAAAGCTCTTCTCCACGCCATAATTAAGCCCGCCGGTTATAGGCCGAACTTTTGAAAGCGGACGAGTCAGGTCAATTGAAGCATTTACTTTTTTGTCTTTTCGACCTTGTTCATTATTGGGATAAGTTGCGTAACTATAGCCTAAAGACAGAACGCTCAGCGTTTCTTTGGGGAGCGTCGTAACTCCCGAAAGCCCGGCGTTTACCGAATGACTTCTAAAGTTTCGTCCAATCGAATTCAGGTAAGAATAAGCGACGGTCTCAGACACCGACACCAGACCTACTGAATGTCTAAAACTTCCATTGCCCCCAAAAGTTGGGCCCCCTCGATCATCAGATGACGAGGTGATAACGACCCCCGGAAACTTTGTATAAGTCACAGGCGCAGACAGCGCAAACGTCTGGCCGCCCGCTAGCGAGTAGGTCCACCCGGGCGTTACCGTATTGCCCACTGAAAAAGGTGAGAACCAGTCAGCTTGGGTCAGGGCAAGATTCACGTTATAACCTACGTTCCAGCGGCTCTTCGTAATCACAGGATCAGGATTGGTCGACCAATCCCCACCAAAGGTCAAGGCGCCACTGTTAAAGGCCTGCGCCGCTGATGCCGTATTAATGCTCGCCGAGCCATTGGAGGTCACCGAAAGATTGCCGCCCCAAAGCCTTCCAAAATACATTCCCGAAAGCGAGGGAGAAACAAAATAACTGGCGGGAATCACATCCGTCGGCATATCCGGCAATAGGAGTACGTTATTATCAAACCCTGTTTTCAGCGAGCCAGACCCACTCATAAAATATTGCGGAGCGCGCGCTTCTTTTTCGCGCAGTTCTTTTTTGCGTTGAATCTCCGCCAAATCTAAATTCGGGAGCGCTTCTCCTTTTTTCATTTGAGGCACGGACTTATCAATCTCGTCGCTGAAACCTTCAACTTTTGCCGCGTCTTTGAGTTCTTTTTTCGCGCCTTCAACGTCGCCCGCACGAGTCTTCACGTCAGCCAGCATGTAAAGATTGAGCCCTTTTTGCGCGCCGGTCGAAAGTTCCGCGGCCTTCGTCAGCGCCGCTTTCGCCTCTTCATAGTTTTTCCGTTGCATCGCAAGTAGCCCCAACGCGCGCCAGGTTTGCGCAAGCTTTGGATTCTGAGCCAATTGGCCCTTCAAAAAGGCTTCGGCCTCATTGATCTTATTATTCTCGATATAATACTGCAAAATGGACATATTGATTTCATCAGTGGCCGAGACTTCTTCAGCCGCTGCAGCCGCAGGATCTTCGGCATAGGCGCTGCGGCCTCCGCAAAAGCTCGTCATTAGAAAAATTCCGGAGAGTAAAAAAGTTCCGGAGAACACGAAAGCTGTGAGGCGAAGTTTCGAGAGTGTCATCTTACTCCAGAGTGTAAGGGAATTAATTGAAGTTTCAATGCAAAAGGCTAATAAGCAACGGGTTTGTCTTACATATAACTCTCCGCGCAACCCTCCCACTTAACGACACCTTTACTCGCTTGCCGATTCACACCTTCATGGGTGATTATCAATCATGACCCATGTTTCACTCAAAGCGCCCCCACTTCCCCCTCATTCGCATAGCCGCGTGACGGGACTTTCAGGAAACGAAATCTATTGCTTAAGCAAAATGGGAATGTCCCCCGGAAACCTATGCGTTGGCAACAGCGTGTATTCCCTCGGAGTGATGGGGACTCTCACTTCCGGCCTGAAAAACCTGGCGGGCGGTGAAATTTCCGAAATCACAAGCCTCATCCACGACGGCCTCAAAGCGGCATTTCAATCATTGGGGCGCGGTGAAATCTCTACCATGACTCGACTCATTTACGAGGCCCGCGAAAAGGCCCTGGAGCGCATTCAAAGAGATGCTGAAAAATGGGGTGCAGACCAAGTCGTGGGCGTGAAGACGCATGTGTATGATCTGGGCAGTGGCTTAATTGAGTTCTTGGCTATCGGCACGGCCGTTAAAAAAGTAGAGGGCGTAAGCACGCTTAATCAGCAACTCCCGCCACAGGCCATTATTCTCGATCGGGATACTTATTTTGAAGACGCAGGCCCTTCTGTGGAACTTGGCAAAGGTCGGGCCGCCTCGGCTCGCTCGATTCAGCGGGGGCCGTTAACTCTGATCGGGATTTTCATAGTCGTCGCTTTTTACGTCTATATGTTCACGATGCGAACGCCACACATGTAGGGTTAAAGGGCTTCCAAAAACTTCTCAGCGATTTTTGCAAACTGGTGCAGCGATTTGTAGCCCTTAGGAAGACCCGAAAAGAAGAGGTCATAATTGATGTGACCGTATTCATGGATCAGGAGGTTGCGCAGTCCGCAGGCTAAGGCCAATTCCTCCGCTAGCTTTTTGGTAATAATTTTAGCTTTTCCCAGCTCCAAAAAAGCATCTCTCGCGGATTGTGGCAGCGAAAGTTCCTTTAGAAAAAGAATTCTTCGTGCAATCGCACAACTGACATCAACACAAACCTGAACCTGCCGCTCGATTTCGTAATGATGCTCGACAAGATCATCATGTGAGCGTTTCACATGGGGCGCTAGATCAGCCAAAACCTCCGAAAGTAGAATAAGTTTCTCAGACAAAACTTTAGGCGACATCAGATTTCCTCAAACGTTTTTTGATCCATGCTCTCTTAAGAACCTCTGGCATCGCCAACACCTCATCCTGTGCCACGGCACAAAGTGGATCCATAATATCAGCGTAGCGCTCCCGCCCCTTTTTGGGTGCCTCCCAAAGTGCTTTTGAATTTCCGGCGATTTCCAAGACTAAGGTCGGCGATAGATCTCGATTCAACATTACTAAATCTACGGGTTTTCCAAAGGCTCTCTCAAACTCACCCACCAGCGCAGAATACCGCCTGAACCCACCAGAAACAGGTGGAACGGCAAGGTCCACGTCTCGTGCTTTTTCAAAATCCAAGAGAGAACTTCCAAAAACTCGTATAAATTCCAGCCCGTATCCTTTGGCAATCTTACCGGCAGCATTTTGAAGTTTGGGCGTGAGACAGGCCATGAAACCACTATAGCAGAAAATCAAGCCGATCCAATGATTTGATAAAGACCCGATAGAATCTGCTCTAACGTTTCAGCAGAGCAACTTCCAATCACTTGTCCTAGTCGCTCAGTATCCAATGTACGAATCTGGGAGATTTTGACCCAGGAGGCTTTGGGTAACCCTGAATGGGTCAATTTAAGCGTAAACGGAAATCCCGCTCGAGGCTCCTGACTCGTGATTGCCATCGCCAGCACCGTGCCGGATTTGTTGTTAAAAAGATCCCGACTAAGGATCAGCACGGGCCTTCTACCCGCCTGCTCTTTTCCCCGGGTAGGAGCTAAGTCCGCCCAGGCAATATCGCCGCGTCTTAGTACTCGGGCCATTCAGTATCCGCTTTCATCTTCTCGTTTGCGAGCGCACGTTCTTCTTTCTTTTCGAGCTTCAAACATTCCTTCTCGAACTGCTCAAAATTTAAAAGCCTCAGTCGCTCAGAAAGCGTTTGTTGAATCGCGCTTGAGCGGTTTTCAAAGACGCCCTTCTTCACAAGTGCATCAAGTTCTTGAAGGGTCTCTTGCTGTAAAGTGATTGCTACTTTTAACGTCGCCATATGTCCTCATGGTAATACTATTATCATACCAAAGGCAAGGGCCAAATCGCGTTCATTCGCGATAACTTATCTTATCGTGAATAAAAAGGCATGGTTTGTAACTCGCTCTCCTTTCCGTTACACTAGCGAAGTGAAGACTTGGCTAGGCGTTGCCCTCATTTTCATCCTTCAATCACGAGGCATTTTCGCCGATGAAAATGAGCAGTTTTCACTTTTTGAAGACTATGGCGCACTCCAAGCCCAGGTTCTTGAGCAGTTTAGTCCTGACAATCTTACGCGAAGAGCTTTTCACGTCTGGCCTGGGCGGCGATGCCGAGTTTCGGATAAGAGTTGGCACCCCATTTTGAATCAAGTGTGCAATTCCGTGTCCGCCGCGTCCAAGGATAGGCCAGAGCAAATCAAAGAACCCACAGCAGAATTTTATAATTGGTGGAAAACCAATGCAAGCCTCCCCATTGCGGCCTTACTCAAAGACGCGAACTGGAAAAAAACGATTGAGCCCTTTTGTAGTGATCCCTTCACAAATGCTTGCGTTAATGATTCACGAAACAAGTTCGAGAACTTGAAAACGACGACTCCAGAAAAAAGTCGGGAGTTTTTTGCTTCCGATGTCGATCACCCTCGATGCACCCAAGAAAAAAGTTTTGAATGTGTGTGTCTTTCGCTTTGCGGTGGCTTCATCCGCAGCCAGCTTGAAAACAAACATGCCGCAAAACCCTTTGAGCCTGTTTTTCAAGAGGCTCTGACTGAATTCAAGAGTCTCATCGACGAGTCCTTGCTCACGGCGAATCTTAAGAAGCGCATTCTTGATGACTTGGACAAAAACCCAATCCAACTGGAGATCCTATGGGAGTTCGAGGGCGAGAACCTCTTTTACAACCGAAGCGATAGAAAAGTATTGTTCAGTCCCCACCGTTTAATGCCGTCCGCCGGTCCGGAGAGCCGAAAACAGTTAGTGGCCGCTCTGGTTCATGAACTTGGCCACCATTTTGAAGCCGTTGTTTCAAAAAATATTTTGGACTGCGATAGTGCTGACTTCGCTCACTCAAAGTATTGCACCATCCCTAACGAGATCCCCGCTCACCTGCCCAAGGGCGATTTGCAGCGGCTTAAAAGGCTGAGAAAATGTATTGATCGTAATATTTTTTCAGAACAAGACGCGCTCTTGAATGAGAATCAGAATTTCAAAATTCCTCGCGCTGAGGTTCTGACTAGCAAACGGCAGGAATATTTTGCAGATGCCTTCATGAAAGCTTATCTGAAGCGCTACCTCAAAAAAAATGGCCCGGTCCCTTTAGCGGATTTGTATCAAAAAGTGGGGCAGGTCTTGTGCAGTGACTCCGAAAAGAATTCCCGAGGAAGTGCCGCACGGGCCATTGGAAGCCGATTCGAAGCACATCCGGATATGCGCTATCGATTGCCCCAGTTTTTCAAAGGACTTATACCGCTCCCAGATCCTGAGGATTATGGTCTGTCCATCGAGTCCTGCGAAAATAACCTCTGGAAACAATAAGCGGCGTGTACTCGCCGCCGTTCACCCCTCTTTTATTCGTCCAGCAATTCGCCCGTTTCCAGCAACTGCCTAACATCCTTGGGCAGAATTTCTGCGGCTCTTTTGGTGCGTGCTTCAAACTCCGGAAAATCTTCGGACAATTCTTCAGCATTAAAATAGCACAGGGCCAAGATCGTCGAGGTCGTGTCGCGATTTTTCAAACACTCTTCAAGCTCATCAAAAAGGGCGCGGGCTTTTTCAGGCGAATGCTCGGCGTCTTCCATCTTCTTGGCGAGCACTTCGGCAAAACGCATGAGTGCGGGCGGATGCCCGTGAGGGTTGGCCGCAACTTCGGCACGCATTTGCTCAGAGCTTGGGATCGGCAGCGTTCTTGAGGAGTAATCTAAACCTGGCTGTGCCGAAGACCGGGGCGCAGGCGCACTCAGTGCTGGCATACCACTGGGGACGACAACAGGATTGAGGCCCTCCACCGCAGCGCCGCTGCTGCCCAGTTGCGAAAGCTGTACACTGCTGTCTTGAATATTCATTTGCGGAGTCGGGGATTTTCTCGTGAAAAGAAAAATACCCACGGCAATTCCGATGACGACGACGCCAAATATAAACGCTGATTTTTTGGTCACTGTTGAAAGATCTCCGTCAATTGATCAAACTCAGGGGGGAAAAATGTGATTTGCCCCGAACTCGACATATTGGGGGGACCCATTTTTCCATTCATCATATCATTGAACTGCGGAACCCGCGATTTTGCATCAAGATAAAATGCATGGGCTGATTGTTTTTGAAGTTGAGTGCAGTTTGCGCAGTTTTTGGCTACCGCAAAATGGAACGCCGCCTCGATGGCATAAGCTCCCCAAGGGTGATTGTCGCATGCGGGGAGGCCAGCGTAAATATGGCCCGGAGGGCATTTGGTATGCGCATGTCCACAAGCTGGATTTTGAGGACGTCGTCCACCGCTCATATCTGCAAGATCCTGAGCCGTAAATCCCCCCGTGCAATCCGAATGGCGCGCCTCATGTATGAGTATACCCATCCGATTCACCGCAATGGTCTCTGGCGGAAATGGGGCATAGGCTACTTTTGTGTACCCGGGCCCGAGTTGAATGACGCCGATGCGTGTAGAATTGATTTCGAGCGTTTTTCCACCCAAAGAATAGGACTGGGATTGGCCTGAAGCCAGTACCTGATACCACATCAATGGACCAATGTTAGCGGCCATGGTCATGCCATGAGTAGGGGCGGTACCCGCGCCTTCGTCTGCTAACTGTTTCGCAAGTGCTGGATCATTTTTTACAGAGAGAAGAAAGTGAACTCGGCGTTTCAGATACTTCTTGATCTGTGCCGTTCCCTCGCCACCGAAAATATAACGAAAAGGTTCAGAAGGATCAGGTCTAAGATCCATTTGGGACAGAACATTAAAATCCTCGGCTAAGGATTTTCGTTCAACCGAAGAGAGATTGGGATCCAGGCCCAGGTCGTAAGAGCGAAGCTCTTTTTCGTCAGTGAGATTTGAGAACGGGGCTGGGCTAGCCGCCGCAAACCTCGCGGGAAGTGCACCTCCGATAGTTGCGCCGAGGGCGAGCAGAGCCAAAAGCGCAATGCGGAGCGGGATCTTTTTTGAGGAATCAATAATTCCATGACAACGAGGGTGGTGCTTCATCGGGCAACACTATAACGCATTGCGTCACATCAAAGCAAGTGCAAACAAGCGTACTTTATCCGAACTCCTCAAATAGCGCCTATTGAATTTAATGCTTCATGATTTCAGCTAGTTGGGAAACCACACCTTGCAGCAGGCAGCCGCCTCCGAGCTACTCCTCTAGCGTCGACACATCCCCCACGTCTTGCCCCATGAGCTTGGCCTTCAAGACGCGTCTCATGATTTTCCCACTTCGGGTTTTAGGCAAGATTTCGGGAAACTCAACTTTCTCAGGCTTCGCAATCGCACCCAGATGCTTTGAAACGTGCTCGATTAAGGCAGCCGCAAGCTCTGGTGATCCCACTTTTTTTGCCTTCAAGATAACAAAAGCATAAATCGCGTTTCCCTTAACCTCATGCGGAATTCCAACCACGGCCGCCTCCGCCACATCGGGATGACTCACGAGCGCGCTCTCGATCTCGGCAGTGCCTAAACGGTGCCCTGCGACTTTGATCACGTCATCGGTTCGACCAATGATCCAGTAGTAACCATCGGCGTCGCAACGAGCAGAATCCCCAGCCTTATACCAGCCCTGCTTCTCATACTGACTCCAATACACTTGTTTATAGCGATCGGGATCCCCAAGAATGGTGCGCGCCATTCCGGGCCAGGGCGCTTTTAAAACGAGATTCCCCTCCTGCCCTGCTGGTAGGTCTTTTCCTTGATCATCGACAATCCCCACTTCATGGCCAAAATACGGCTTCGTTGCCGACCCTGGTTTCAAGGGTGTCGTAGGCAGCGGCGTGATCACAAATCCGCCCGTCTCCGTTTGCCACCACGTATCCATGATCGGGCAGCGTCCGCCGCCGATCACGCGGTGATACCAGCGCCACGCTTCGGGATTAATGGGCTCACCCACAGAGCCCAAAAGCCGTAACTCACTCAAATTATGCCGAGCAGGCCATTGCTCTCCAAAACGCATGAGGCCTCGAATCGCCGTGGGCGAAGTGTAGAGAATCGTGATTCCGTACTTTTCAATCATCTGCCACCAACGATTAGGATACGGATGATTCGGTGCCCCTTCATACATCATGACTGTCGCACCATTAATGAGCGGACCATAAACGAGATAACTATGGCCGGTGATCCAGCCCGGATCAGCCGTGCACCAGTAACGATCGCGCTCTTTAAGATCAAAAACATTGCGCAAGGTACTTGCCGTATAAACGCCGTAGCCCCCGTGCGTGTGCACTAACCCTTTGGGGGAGCCCGTCGTGCCTGAGGTGTAGAGAATAAAAAGCGGATCTTCGGCATCCATCACTTCGGTCTCACATGCGAAATTCGTGAGCGGTAAACTCATCAAATCATGCAGCCAATAATCGCGATCACTTTCCATGACGACAGCGTGGCCCGTGCGCTTGACCGTGATGCACACTTCAACGGTTGGGGCCTGCTTTAGGGCTTCGTTGACGATACCTTTTAAGTCGATGACCTTGCCGCGGCGATAACCGCCATCGGCCGTGAGCACGACGCGGCTCTTGGCATCCGCAATCCGGGAGCCCAGCGCTTCAAAAGAAAATCCCCCATACACGACCGAATGCGCGGCCCCGATTTTCGCACACGCCAGCATCGCAATGGCAAGCTCCGGAATCTGCGGCATATAGATCGTTACGATCTCACCTTTTTTTACGCCCATGCTTTTCAAGACAGCGGCAAACTTGCACACTTCACGGTTGAGCGCGTGATACGAGTACGTTTTTGAGTCGCCGGGCTCGCCTTCCCAGATCAGCGCCAGTTTGTTGCGTTTCCAAGTTTTGACATGTCGATCAACGGCGTTGTGGACGATGTTGATTTTTCCACCCGTGAACCATTTATAAAAAGGCTTTTGCGAGTCATCCAAAACCTTATCCCAAGGCTTGAACCAATCGAGGTGCGCGGCTTCTTCAGCCCAAAACCCTTCACGATCTTTGATCGATCGATCATAAGTCGCGGCATAGTCCTTGAGGTTAGCATCGATGAGAATTTCTTGGCTGGGATTAAAGAATTCGGCGGGTTTTTTAGGTTCAGTCATGAAGGGGCCCTCTTTGGTTTCCTTAAGTAAACCTCCGAGCAAGCAGCTTGGCAAGGGATTTGGGTGAGAGACTGCCGTTGAATTCCCGGCATTATATGCCCAGTGACAAGATGACCGCTCAGCCTTACCCTTATATCTAGATGCTTTCATTCAAAAGGAGTGACTTATGATTCGCGGAAAATTTGGTTTTCTTCTTCTTGTTTCGGCCTTATTGGCGCTGGTCGTGGCTGTTGGAAGTTGCGGCAAAAGTAGCAGCACCGGCAAAGTTACTGTGAAAGTGCAGAAGGTGTGATCATGAAAAAAGAACTTTTATTCGTCCTATCTATGAGTTTCTGCACTTCTATGAGCGCATGGTCCGCAACGGGCCAGGGCTCCTTTACACCCACCAGTGTTCTGATGCCGATTCGATTCATTTCGATTTCCACTGCAGACGGCACCGGCGGATCTGTCTATTCGTGCGCGGCCGATAGCGAGTCAGGCTGCATGGTCGACATAGCTGATCAGGCGGCGTTAGATGCACTTGTCGCGTCCAGTACGATTTCGATAGCAGATGGTACCTATACGCAAGTCAGTATTGGGACCTGTAAGTCAGAAACCGGCTATAGCGCCAAAATCAAGGGTTCGGTAACTCTTGGAGCGGGACAGACGCCCTATGTGACCAGCCCTACTGAGGCACTATCCACTGCTGGCACTGCAGATTATATCTCCGCGAGTTTTTCAGGTTGTAAAGCGACTTTTCAGTTACCCACTCCGTTAGTGATCACAAAAAGCAGTGATCTGACTGTGAGTCTTTTTGTGTCGTTAAAAAATATTGCGTGGGGCAGTCTTAACGGTGCGGCAATTCCCAGCGGATGCACGACCGTAAGTGGAAAAAGCGTTTGCATGGCCTATCCGCATGTCGTGCCCTACGTGGGTGTAACCACACCGACACTTGAAATCTACCATCTCCGGAAGACTTCAGAGATAGCCAACTCTGAATCTGGTCAAGTGCTGCTGTTCTTTGATCCGTCGGATAATATGCTCGGCGGCACGACGCGAAGGCTCTACTCTGAAACTTCGATTTCGTTAGGGAGTTATTTTGATACGCCTCTTCACGCGTTCTCCAAGAATGCTGATAGTACCTATCATTTGGAAAATTCTGGCGACAGTGCAACGAACTCGGAACTCACGTTTCCATCATTTTCAAGAGCTGCAACTCATACCGGGACTTGGACCGACCACGCCGGAGTGACGGCCAACTATACGGCGACGAAGCAGTAGAAGCTACCCCTGAGCGCCTACTTCTTCTTGCCGATATTGCAGGTGTTGATTCCAAACAACGAATAGGGCGGGCACCAACCCACAACACCCGTTACGACAGGAATCAGGCCTAACAAAAACCAGTAACTCGTTGGGCCCCAAAAGGCCAAACTTGCGACGGCTAGGCCCACGACTACCCGGATGACGCGTTCTACGGAGTGAATATTTTGTTTCATAAATAAGTCCTTTTCTAAGTTGTTCATACCACTTTTGTTCTCAATAACAAAAAACTAACTCTCACTTCAGATACTGCACTAAATCCACAACACCGCCAGATTCAACTTTGCCCGCCCACACTGAAGAGGGGTCGGCGCTCTCTCGAAGCTTTTGTATAGCAGCAGTCGGCGACATTCCCGCACTCAAACCCCGAGCCAGAATTCCTGCGACCAAAGGTGTTGAGTAACTCGTTCCGGAACCCTTGCCCCAGGTATCGTCCGTTTCAGTCGAGACCATGTTCACCCCAGGGGCTGCAAAATGAATATATCCCAATCCGTAATTTGAAAACGACGCGCGCGCATCGCTCTCATCACTGGCCGCAACGCCCACCATATTGGCGTGCCCAGGCAACGCAACAGGGATCGCCGTGTCCGCGCCCGGTAAACCCACATCGTTAGACTCATTGCCGGCTCCCGCGACAAAGATCACACCCCGTTTTTCGGCATAAGCAATCGCAGACTCCAGAAGCGCCACTCTCTCAGGCGTGGGATTATAATCTCCCCAGGAGCGGTAAATCCGCCACGAATTCGAAATCACCTTCGCCCCATTATCCACCGCGTACTTAATCGCCTCAGCCGCCGTTGATAGAAACGAGGGCTGAAGTGAAGCTGGGCCTCCCAAAATCCGAAGCGCCATGATCTTTGCTCCGGGGGCCACTCCCTGCGCCTTGGTCTTGCCCTCCCCTGTTGCCTCGACTGTCGCCGCAATCAAGCCCGCACAAAACGTCCCATGACTTGCTGAGAATCGGCCTTGCGGGTCTCCTTTTCGTTCCACAAAATCATAACCGTAAACGTCATCGACGTAACCGTTATTATCATCGTCTTTTTTATTACCCGCGGTTTCGGCTTGATTGACCCACATTTGCGTAAAAAGTGCCGGATGATGAAGCTTGACCCCATCGTCTAAGACTGCCACCACCACGCCTCGTCCATCGCTTAAAACAGGCAAAGCCTCATAATGCAGATGCGAGACAAACCAGGCTTCAGGCCGAGTAACTGCCGAAACCCGTTGAATGGGCTCTTCGTTATCAAACGGCCCGATCTCATAATCAGGGGTCGCCCCTAGAGGGATGCGGGAATTTGTAAGCCCCCTGTCCGGCAGCTCAACCGAAACAAAACGCTGCCCATCAAGACTGAGATCTCCAAGAACAATAAAGTCAGCAGGTAAAATTCCTGGGTTTTGAAGAATCCAACGCGAGGCCTGCGCATCGAGAGCGGGAGCCAGTAAAAAGAGAACACACAACAGTCTGCGCACCTTAGTTTTCGACCGCCAGATCGCAGCCCTGAATTTGAATTTCTGGCGCATCGGTTGCGACCCCCGCATCCTCGGAGATGGCAACGCTTGAGTCCGTACTTTGACCAAAGTTGATTTCATAGGTCTTTGAAGCCGTTGTTTCACCCAAATAATAAACCACACCCGAAATAATCCCCGAAACCGGCAGACAGGGATCATCTTGAGAAGCATCAAAAATCACGTCTTTAAACGTATTCTCGACACGCGTCCCGTCCGCTTTCGTGAGAACAATCGTTCCTGAGCTCACCTTCTTCGTGACCCAGGACCCATCCGCAATCAAACGCGTCACTTCGACCGCTAGGTCCGCACCGGCTTTTGTCGCCACGGTGTAACTCAGCGTTTCAGCAACGCCACTCGTGGTCGTCGTCACTGCCCGAGTCACTGAACTTGAAACCGTTTTCGTACGCGCCACGGTCGTTGCCGTCGTCGTCCCAACCGCCCAAGTGATATTGCGAGTTCCCTTCACCACATTTTGAACGGCTTTTGAGACCGTCGTTTTAGAAGTTTTTACATCCAAGGTTCTTGTCCGCGTGCGATCCGTCGTCACCGCTAATTTAAGCCCTGAAACAAGGGTATCATTCGTCCAGCGCACTTTTGCGCGATTGTTGATTGAGCAAGACAGGGTCTGGCCTGTGGGTGGCGTCCAGACACGGCTCTGTATCCCCGTAACGCTCAAGGAACTGGCGAGCGTTGCTTTGGGTCTCGTCACAGATTTCGTTGCTGACCCTGACCAAGTCTCTGCAATTGTCACCGCTCCGGCCGAGCCTGCCGTGCAAGTTCGAGTCACATCCAAAGCGCCGGTCGTCGCGGCATCGGTTTCTGATTCGGCTTGGAGTGCAATCGCATTTGAAGCTGAAAAAGTGGAATCCTCTCCCAAGCTCTCCGCCGTATCTTCTAAGGCGGTCGTCGCTCCGGTTCGAAGCTCATCACCGCCTAAGGTGACAGATGGAGTCTTCTTCCCACAACCGAAACCCGTGACCATCAGAAAACAAAGTCCCAACAAAACAAGCTTAGTCATGATGAATGACCTCCGTTGAAACGATACTACTCCAAGAAAAAAATATAACAACTGGGGCAAAAAAAAACGGGCCCAGAATCTTTGCAAATGCCTAGACGCTGAGCCCGCCATACTTCAAAACGAACAGCTAATGAATTACTTCTTAACCGTTACGTTAAACGAATTGGAATCCACTGAATAGGTCTTGCCCTTGTACACGCTTTCGCCATGATACAGGATCTTGTACTGACCATCGGCAACGGTCATGACTCTCCAACCCATACGCATACTTTCGAGCACGGTGTCGGTCATCTTTGAGAGAACAAGTTTGCCAGTCATGTCGTAAACTCTAAATTCAAGCTTCTGAATCGGTACAGGCGAGAACGATGCCTTGATCAAGAACTCGGGGCGCTCCGAAAGCGGCGCACCGAGGTTTGTTCCAGGAGCAGCGCTCATCGTGAGGCTCATCTTCGGCTCCGAGTTGATAACGTAAAACTCCCGCATCTGAGATTTAGTGGTTCCACCGTCAGCAAAGATTTCGTAACGCCCTTCGTGAAGCTGCGTTGTATCGATTTGAGTCGAACAGCCCTTGTCAGTCTTGACCGAGCAATCCAAGGCATTCAACAAGCCCCCATCGGGGCCTTTGAGATGAACACGAATAGCAGAGTCTTTCATGCCTTGTGTCTGAACGCCCAATTGATAGGCGCCTGATACATAGTCACGATCTACGGGAGATGTAACCGACAAGAAATTCTGAGTTGCGGCAATTTCCATCGCCCAGGTATCAGCCCCGACGCCTGATTTATCATCCCAACTGATCCAACCAAAACCGTTTTCGCCCCACTCCTTGCCCCAACTATTGCGAATCAACCAAGCGCGCTTGGTGTCATCATAACCCACGAGACTCACGGCATGGCCGCCCAAGGCAGAACCCGTCACGTGTTTGTAAACGCCACTCGCATAGGTCATAAAATCCCCATAAACCATCAAAGTGGTGATGAGTGGCCCTTTTTTCAAGGCCGCCTTCACTGCATCAACGCTCCCGCCGTAGCTGGAAGGCATTGAATAGGAGATAATTTTTGACGTACGACTCTTTGAATCGCTACATTTTTGATTACACTCAACGTCTTCGCCCGTTACGCCCGAGGTATAAGGCATACATGCCTCATCGACGGTTCCGGTGCGTTTCAGATAATCAGCCGCTTCGTCAGGCAACCAGCCGGATGCGCAACCCCCACCCCCACAAGCGAACACTTCCTGCGGAGAAAAACTAGGCGCAAGCCAAGGCGCGCCGGTTGCGACCGAAGTACGGGCTTCGAGGGTTGCCACCGTTGCAAACGCAACACAGCTTCCACAATTGCCCTGGTTCATGACGGGCCCAAGCCAGTTCACGCCATTATAGTTACGCCAGTCAATGGAACTAGGTCCAAGGTTGACCAAAGTGGACAACCCTTCAAAATCCAAAGTCCCTTGGGGCGGAGTCTTTAAGCCCAACATCCTTTGAATGTCTGATTGAGATAGATGCGTTACCCAAGATTCTTTCGCTTGCCACTGCGCGTTTTCTTTTTTTATGGAATTTCGTACGCTTTGTATATCGATGAAATTTGCAGCGATATTCGAAGCCGAAAAGGCAGAAGTTGAAAGAACCATCCCCACCAACAGGCCAAATCCATGGCCAATTTTTTTCTTCATACCCGGCAGAGTAACAGACGGCTGGGGTTTGGCAATTTTTTTTACACGTAAACAGGCATCATTTAGGGTCATGCGGAGGGGTGATGCAAGAACCAGGGAAATCTTCAGGGGGGGGCTTTTTTTTTGAAAAATACTGTGGTTCTATACAAGAGCAACTTCGATCAATCCCCATAAGGTCTGTATGAATCTAGAAGCCATTCAACCCTACGTCCTGCCCGCTCTGATCGCTGCATTTTTGATCCGGCGACACCTTAAAATGAAAAAAGTGAAGCAGATGATTCCGCGGCTTTTGGGCGAGGGTGCCGTGATTGTCGACGTTCGCTCCGCTGCTGAATTTGCTTCAGGGGCGAAGTTTCAAAGTTTGAATATCCCTTTGCAAGAAGTCGAGCGGCGCGTGGGCGAGCTGGATTCTTCGAAGCCTGTGATTCTGTGCTGTGCTTCGGGCACTCGCAGCGCAATGGCGGCCGTTGTTTTGAAACGGCATGGATTCAAGAATGTGGTGAATGCCGGGCCTTGGACCAATATTCCATGACGAATATTCCTTAACTCGGTTTTTCAAAAGGAGCTTTTATGAGCGGCATTGTCCATGTCGAAATCAAAGTGACGAATATCGCTCGCGCAAAAAAGTTCTACGGAAAACTTCTGGGCTGGAAGTTCTTCGATATGATGCCGGGTTATGTGCTTTTTGAGGCCGGCAAGGGGGCAGTAGGCGGTGCCTTCGACAAAGTAAAGAAAATCGCAAAAGGCGATGCAACTCTCGCTTATTTTGAAGTGAAGTCGATGGATGTGTCTCTTGACTTGGTGAAGAAACTTCGAGGGAAAATTGTCACTCCAAAGACTGAGATCCCCGGTGGCCGTGGCGCAATGGCGCATTTTCGGGACTCCGAGGGGAATTTGGTGGGGTTGTGGAGTAAGAAATAGCGCGGTTACTTGACCAAAGTCTTGCGCTTTTTGCAGCGCAACAAACTCATTTGCTCGGGCAAAACTGCACTCCTAGCGCCATTTTTCAAAACTTGACTAGATATTACCTCGTAAGGTAACATCTAATAGGCAACATGGGCAAAATTCGACGAGGCGGCTACGTATTTATCAACTATAAAGGGGATCATGATCCGCGGCATGTTCATGTCTTTCGAGATGGCAAAGAAATCGCCAAATGGAACCTCAAAGACAAAGTGCTCATGAGCGGATCAGTTAACAAGCGAATCTTGGACATAATTGAAGAACTCGTAAAAGAAGGTGAACTATGAAAATTCAAGTCGTGTCGATCAACCAACGAAAGAAAACACTCGATATTGGGACGGAGAAAGGTCTTCTGAGTCTCCCGTTTTCGCGTCTGCCGCTCAAACCCAGCGCTCGGGACAAACTCACGGCTGCATATGTAGACTCGGAGCTGGCACGCCGAGCCGTCACCTACTGCCTTGCCTCTGGAAAAGAAGAATCGGTCCACCTCGATGCGTTTCTCGACTATAACCGTGACCCAGACTTTCTTCGAAACGCCACACTTCATAAGCTCTCCGTCGACGCGCTTAAGCTTGTCGCTAAATCCGGATTAAGCAAGCATGAGTTAGTCCGGCGCCTCAAGACTTCACCCAGTCAGCTTTATCGCTTGCTTGACCCCGCGAACTATAAAAAATCAGTTGACGAAATGTTACGACTGCTCGCAGTACTTGGATACCGCGTGGATATGAAACTTGTGAAAGAAGCGATGGCGTAGGCACCCATGCACCCCGAATTCTGGAAAAAACGTTGGGCCGAAAAACAAATCGGCTTTCATCAAAGCGCGGTCGAACCGAAACTCGCTACGTATTTTCCTAGGCTAAACCTGCCTCCTCACTCCACAGTCCTGGTCCCTTTGTGCGGAAAGTCTCTGGATCTCCTGTGGCTTGCGCGCCAAGGATATAATGTCATTGGTGCTGAACTCAGCTCGCTTGCTTGTGAAGAGTTTTTCAAAGATAACCAGATCCCCTGCCAAACTCGAGAGCCCCGCATTCACAAATCCACCGACCCCACCCTCAAAATCACCCTATTTGAAGGCGATTTTTTTACTTTAAAGCCTGAGGACTTCGGGGTTGCGGTTTCTGCGTTTTACGATCGCGCGGCCCTCATCGCGCTTCCTCCCGAAATGCGCGCACGCTACGTCACTCACCTCTTGAGTCTCCTCGGTGGCCAGGCCAAGGGCCTACTCATCACACTCAATCGCCTTGATCCGGCGGCGCCCCTTTCAGAAGGCCCGCCTTTTTCGGTTCCAGACGATGAAGTCCTGCGACTTTATCAAGATCGATTTGGGGTCACCCGGCTTGAACAAACGGAGTCACAGATTCGCGAGGATCGCGCTCACGAAGCGGCTTGGCTGCTCGAGCCGCGCTAGTCGCTTGCGGATTTCACCCCGAAAAAATCCATCGCCAGACAATGCACCTCTTCTTCTGGAGACGGCGCAACGGTCGCGTTGAATTCTTCAATTGTTTTTACCAAAAGCGCTTTGAGTTTGTGCTGATCCGCACGCGACAGGCTAACAATCGAGGTATAATGGAGGTCGCGCTCGCCTTCCCTGTCATAAGACGCGATGGCCTGGATCCGCCAATTGGTGTGGTGCTTCGAAATCAATTCCGAATCCGCCCCCAAATGCACCCGCGCGTTTCCAATCAAGGTGCGACCCGATTCAGTGCGAGCGAGGCCTACGGATTCCAAAAATTCGAGTGCCCGGCCGACCTTCAATGGCGAGAGTTTCAAGTAGCGCGCAATCGCATCGCGAGTTTGCAGCCCCGGCACGGTGATGCACATGTGAATCGCGGTATAGATCCAAGAGCTATAATACTTCGTTTGCGCTTCAAGCGTCAGCGTCTCTTTGACTTTGAAGCGCTCTTTTAAAATGAGCCGTTTTTTCTGAACCTCTTCAAGCTGGTTTGCGAAATGCCCACGGAGCCTTGGCGTTCCCGCCCGCGCATATTGAATCATGAGCAAAAAATAGTTCGCCTCTTCTTGAGAAAACCCCAGGTACTGCGCGATCGCATCGGCTTGCTCTAAGCTCAACTCCGCCTGATCCGAGAAAACGCGCGTGAGGTACGCGACCTGGCAACCCGCCGCTTGAGCCAGCGCTGAGCGCACGCCCCGGCCCTTTTTAGGGCGCGAGTCAATATACCTGTGGAGATAGCGTCGATAATCAGTGAAATCAAATACCGAGATTGCTTCCATAGTTTCATAGACCTAATCGGTATTATTTAACCAAAAGTGAACTAACTCAGAGTTTTTTGATTAAAAACATCTATTATTGGATCGAATTAGTCGGTAATTATTGACGCAACGCAGCCGTTGCGGTAATTAAGCCACGCTGCACAAGGCCCCCGAAGGGTCAGAAGGAACACAGGTATTGATATGAAATTTTCGAAGTCAGTCAGCAGTTTAGCCATATTAGTCTTAGGCCTCTCTTGGGTCTGCAGCTCGAAGGCGGAGTCCCCGAGAGTCCCGAGTGTCCCGAAAGTGCAAGAAACAAAGATCGAGGCCGGGCAGGAATTAATGCCAGCTCACTCAGCGGCGCTCGGGCAAGCATTAGCAAAGGGCAAACTCACACTCCCCACGACGTTCGGAAAAGCTTTGGGTGGAAACACCAGTGGCGGCGGAAATGACGAAGCGACGCTTGAGGGAATGCTTCCCAAGTCCATAAGACAGACAGTTAGTTTGGATTTTAGTTTTAATCTTGATCATGAATGGGTTGGGTCAGCCCTAAACAAACCCATCGTCGCCCAGCGAGAATGCTTCTTATTATTTAAGTGCGATGTCATCGCAGAAAAAATGCGGCTTAACGTTACCTAGAAGTTGGTAAATAAACCTGAGCTTCATTATGAAGTTTCAGAAGCCTCTGCAGACTACGAATCAAAACATCAAAACGGATCAATACCTGGAACCGAAGTGATGTTAAAATCCACGTGGGGCCTAGAGACCGTGTTCGTCGTCCCGTTGCTAGGACGCAAGTTCGGTCACGGAAAGCGTTATTTTCCGCCTTACGAGCAAAGAATCGACATGATCAATGAGTACTATTATAATCCTCAACCCGCCTTTGATTACGCAGATAGTGCACAAGAACTTTGGTTAGACGGGACTCTCGGATATGGTAGCACTCTTTTGGCGGACCGCATTAGACTCATTCAAAACACACTCATCGAGCAAACGGATTTTTCA
>CAIRTR010000289.1 GCA_903881565.1 Oligoflexia bacterium
CCCATTCATATCCCGCGCTGAGTATGGCTCAGCTTTTGGAGCTTCTCGCCGACCGCGCCTTAGAGCAGATCGATCCAGAAAAGAAAAATGAACGCCGTGAAAAACGATGTAATCCAAAAGAGGCAACCCCCAAAGTCAGCTCGACTCCGACGTCGGAGTCCACGCCAACGCGGCGACCAAAAGCTACATCGCGATATATTCCCGCAGCCATCCGGGCAGAGGTGTGGCGGCGTGATGGGGGTAAATGTACTTTTGTCTCACCAGAAACGGGAAAAGCATGTGACTCAAAGCATGGTCTTCAGTACGATCACAAGATCCCGATTGCTTTGGGCGGGCGCTCCGACTCATCAAACTTAAGAATTCTGTGCGCGCAACATAATGCCTGGGAGGCGATTCAGAAAATCGGTCATTCGACGATGAAGCGATATATTCGGGACTTGAGATAACTCGCGGATGTTCCCGCCGGGAGACCAAGCTTAATTTAGGATCCTACTTGCGCCCTTTGTGATCCGAAGCGGGTGATGCACCGTTTGGTTTTGTGGTATCGGCGACTGGAGCGGGCTCGCCCCCTAACGAAGCTTTTTCATTTTTTCCTTCGACTGCTTCGGGTTTCACGCAAGAGATCTCTCCAGAGTGCGCTGGGGGTTTTTCCTTCTTCGTTTCTGGATTACCGGCAGTAAGAAAGTCATTCAGCTTTTGTTTCAGTCGCGCTTGTGCCGAGGCGGGAAGAAACTTTTGATTGCTGTTGAGATAGGCGCTCAGCGCTCGGTATTCCTCGATTTGGTTGCTGCTGATTAGCAGTGATTCTAATTTTTCGGAGCCAGGACTCTGTTGTTTGCCAAGATGAATTTGCCAAAGCGTATTGACCCGGCCCATAATATCCAGGCGAATTTCTTGAGGTAGGATTTCCCTAAAACTATTAGGTTTCATGCGATCCATAAGTTCTTTGATGATCTGGAGGGTTCGAATTCGTTGGGGATAGGAATTCAACCCCTCTTGATATTCCGCGATTTCTTGTGCAACCAAGATTTTACTATTAGCGGAAAGCCAATTTTTCCTTTCGCAGTATTCTTTCTGCAGCCACTCGGACGTGGTCTTTTCTATAATCTCTTTATCGTACTGGAATTGGTCAAAAATTTTGCACTTCTGACTATCATCAAATGGGCATACGAGCTTCAATTTGCCATAGGGAAGACTCAATCCCGGTTGGCCATTTTCGGGCAAAACTGTCAAAGAGTCGTTATGAAATCCCTCCGCAACTCTGCATAGGGTGTGCTTCCCATCTTCAAAATAATCAACTCGATCCCCAATACATTTGCCCGCAACACAGATTGCCCAAGGGGTCGCATTTTGGAGAAGCTCCTTACACGAGGGAGTACTCGCATTGTCGAAGTCTGAATTTACGCTCGTCGCAGTGCCCTCTATCGATTTTATGGTGTTGCCAACGCCTTTGTATTTTATGCGATCGCCTTCACAAAACAACGCTTCGCCAGGTTTCCCTTCGCAGCATTTCTTCTTGGGAGCCGTAAACCCAGTGAAGCTGCCTTCCATGCATTTTTTCCATTGCTCAAAATCGTTTTCGAATTCTTCGCACTCAAATTTGACTTTTGTACGCCCTTCGACCATGGAAAGCGCGGGCTTGTGGATTTCTCCACTAATCGTCTGTTCTGAAAAATCATAGAACTTGGCGGGGACGTCTTTACCTTGATGACTTGCATTTTTTGGTTCAGCGGCCATCGTATTTTGGCAAACCATGAGCGCAATCAGTATCAATCCGAGTTCTGTTTTCATTTCATCTCCTCGCAAATTCGTCGGGATAAATGCGCCCGGAAGTCGCATCGCTTCAGTGGTTTATCGTCATTTAAGGGGAATTCTTTAAGGGCTTATCGAGTTTGTGCTGTGCGCAATGCCGTTTAGTCTGCCTCAGGACTCTAAATAGGGCTCGTCCGAAGCCACTTCCTCGCACGGAACAAGGGGCAAGTCCTCACCCTCGACCGGAACATCAAACTGCTGCGCGCCCACCTTCAAATGCTCAAACTTCGCCAGCGCCGCCTCAACGCTTTTTGACAACGAGGCATAGGGATTATCCTGAAGTCCAATAGCCGTACTAATAACAAGTTCTGCAAGCGGAATCGAAACCGGGTGAGGAGCGCCGTTTGAGGCCGTGCATTCAGAAGGAGGCGAGATCACCAGGTGCTTTCGGCAAATACTGGGGCGGCTCTCGTAAACACTGCACGCATCGTCAGCGGCCAGAAACACACAGCGATTCTCAGGTGCTACCAACGAGTTCCACTCAGCACTATTGCGCACGCGCGAGGCTTGTTTTCTTAACCGATCGCGATCGATGCGATGACCATCCAGGACTGTTTGTGCAAGCAATTCGCCTTCGTCTTGGGTGATTTCGACCTCGAGATGGCAGCAGCCGGAGCAGCCTTTGGCGCACGTAATGGGGATGGCCTGCAGCCCCTCGGTTTGTTGGTTGATCAGTCGATGAACTGCCTTGGCTCGATCTGGCCCGGGAGGAAGGGCTTCGAGGGTCACACGATATTGCAGCGCGAGTTTCTCAAGATGCTTTGAGAGACTTCGAAAATCCCTCTCAGATAGCGTCGCTTGATAGTGTGCCATAAGCACACGAAGTCGTGCTGTCGCGGTCTTGAGAAAAGCAAGTCCATTTGAAGTTTCGATAAATCACCTCGCCGATCTCATGCAAGCATAGCGGGGCATGCGCGTTTCCGCACTCGGCAAGATTTGCCGTTACTTGACCGAATCCGTGATCGCGAACTTCGGACCACTTGCAACGCGTTGTGCATTGCCAAAAATCTGCTTAAGCATCTGAGGGTACGGCAGGTGAGTGTTCCCGATCACACGGAGCAGGCCGCCTTTGGCCAAGCACCGATGCGCATCCTGGAACATCTCGCGAGCGGTAAAATCGCCGATGGCATTGCCTTGGTGAAAAGGGGGGTTACAAACCACAAGATCCACGGATTCGGCGGCTTGACCCTCAAAACTGTGGGTCCAGTGGAACTCAGCATGAGCCGCGAGCGCGGGAAAATAGCTCGCGTAATTCGCCTTCGCACTTTCAATGGCCATTTGCGATTCGTCGCAGAAAACCAGGTGCGACTTTGGATTCAGTTTTTGAAGGGCGATTCCGATGATTCCGTTGCCACAGCCTAAATCCAAAACCCGGGGGTAAGTGCCCTTCGGCAGATGCTCCAGCAAATACCGTGTTCCAATATCAAGTTTTTCTCGGCTAAATACGTTCGAATGATTCGTAAATGGTTTCGCAAAAGTCGCAATCCGGACTTCAAGCGGATAGGGTGAAGGCGTCGGCGTGCGCTCATAAGATGCAAAAATGAGTCGGGCCTTTTTTCGGGCTAGGCTTGTCGTGGTTTGACCGATGATCCGATTCAGCAGCTCGAAGCTCGCATCTGCTTGATGCTTAATCATGTAGCCGCAGATGAGCTTCGTGTGCGGTTGAAGATGTCGGCTTAAGCGACAAAGGATATCCTCAAAGAAGGACATGTTCTTCGGAACTCGCATGACGACAAAATCATAAGGGCCCTCAAGGTCACACAGCTGGGTGTGGATCCGAATCTTCCCATGCGTATTCAACCCAATCGCCTTGTAACTGAGATAAGAGTCCGTGTAGGCCGAAACGCCATTGTCCTCAAGCGCTGCGCTTAACGCCCCGAAGGTGTCATTGACGATGAGAATCTTGCGACCTTTGTGATCAATCCCGCTCAAGTGTTCTAAGATGAGCTCGTCCGCAGCGTCCCATGCCTGCAGGGTCTTCTCTCCTCGCTCAGGATAGCGTTTTAGGCCTGAGAACATGCGGCTATTTCCTGCGAACGCTGCCCGACTGAGTATTGACTTGGGCCATCAAAGCAGCGTCCCGCTCCGTCACAAAATTTACGACCAATCCCTCGCGCCCGGCGCGAGCTGTGCGGCCCACGCGGTGAATGTAATTGTCCATCTGCTGTGGCAAGTGATAATTAATCACACGCCCCACATGATCCACATCCAAGCCGCGGGATGCGAGGTCGGTTGAAATCAATAACTGTAACTTTCCATCGCGAAAGGTTTTAAGATTGGCCCGGCGCTCGACTTTGTCCATTTCGCCGCGATAAACAGCGCAAGGATGCCCCATCTTTTTAAGCTCTGAGGCCAACTTATCGCATTGCACGCGCGTGTTGGTAAAGATCAGGGTACCGCCCTTGACGTCGGAAGAGAGCAGGCTCTCTAAAAGCGGAAGCCGCTTGCCATCGATTACTTTTAGGTTCTGAGTTTTAAGCGTTGGAACCAACTGATGACTGCCTTTGCTTCGAATGACTTCGGCGCCGACAAAGAGTTCGCTCATCAGTGATTGCACGGCAGGAGAGACGGTTGCGGAAAAAAGTACGAGCTGTAATTTTCGTGGGCACGCTTGAACAATCCGCATGGCATCGGGCAAGAAACCTTGATCCAGCATTTGATCAGCCTCATCGAAAATCAAAGTGCGCACATCACTTAGGTTAAGCAATCGACGGTCAATGAGTTTCACGAGACGCCCGGGAGTCGCGACCAGTACCTCAAAATGGCCTTCAATGTTTCGTTTGGCAATTTCTAAGGTGGTCCC
>CAIRTR010000290.1 GCA_903881565.1 Oligoflexia bacterium
CAACCTCCGTGGCGTCGGCAAATTCACCATCAACAATGCGGCTTTTACCGCCTTTAGTGTTCCCAAGATTTCCGATGAAGCGCTAGGACACAGCATCGGATCACTCATCCAACAATACCCGCAACTTAGCGAAAAACTGGGCGCGCCTGGAAGATTATCAGCTCAACTCGAACCCAAATCCCACGCTCGCTACAAAGAGATTTCTTCACCCTTCACAATCGCAGATGGACACCTCAAAGTCCCGAACCTCGTTGCGCAAAGTGAAGCGGGACAAGGAATTGATCTTCGTGGCAACCTCGATATTGCGCTGGCAAGCCAGCAAATCGTTGGCCGATTCGTGTTAATCGACACCTACGACCTTGCTCAATTAAAGAAGGTCGGCCTCAATATTGCGGGGGTCTCCGTGGAGCATCTCCTCGTCGATGGCGCAAAACCCGTGACCTTACCTGTGCAAGTGAGCTGTACGGTGAGAGAGCCCTGCTTTTCATACAAAGAAGTCTCCAACACCCTCACGCAAATCGCGTTGGTCAACGTAGAACGACAAGCTCAAAAGAGTTTAAAGGGCAAATTAGCCTCAAAATTGCCGGCAGGTATAGGCTCGGAGCTCGAAAAGAAGCTAAAAGGCCTGTTTCCTTGACTTTGCCTGCAGTGTGAGCCTATAATGTAGGCATGGGATATAGGCATAAACTTCAATATACGATCAGGAACATTTCGCCGCTGCTTGACCGCGCATTACGGCAAAAAGCCACGCGCACAAAAAAGAGCCTTAACGAGGTTGCACTTGAAGCACTGGCCAAAGGAGCCGGCGTCACTGAGGAGCTCGAAAAGCACCGTGATTTGGACCATTTTTTTGGTTCATGGATTCAAGACAATGCCATTGAAACGGCCCTTAGCGCGCAACGAAAGATTGATAAGGATCTTTGGAAATGAGAATCGCACTCGACACCAACACTTACACGGACGCAGCTCAGGGCGAGCGCAAAGCCGTGGACGTTTTACAGTCTGCGGATGAGATATGCATCCCTTTTGTCGTCATCGCTGAACTTCGCGCAGGTTTTGCGTTGGGCACAAAAGGGAAAAAGAATGAAGCCAAGCTCACTGAATTTCTAAACACCCCTCGCGTAAAAGTCCTCTACCCCGATGAGCAAACGACACACCACTACGCCAGGGTATTTTCAAATCTGAAGAAACAGCGCACGCCCATCCCTACACACGACATCTGGATTGCAGCCATGACACTACAATATGATCTAGTTCTCTTTTCACGAGACGCCCATTTTGCGGGCATCCCTCAGCTTGTTAGAATCTGAGCAACTCAAGCATGACCCTAGGCATGACAAGACGAGTGCCTTCCCTCCGCCCGAGCTTGATTAGACAAGGGGATCGCTTGTGAGAGATGCGCTTGCAGAGTCTCAATGCGGTTCGGGCTCGAAGGGTGGGTAGAGAGAAACTCGGGAGGACTTTGGCCGCCTGCCTCTTTTTCCATGTTTTGCCAAAGCTGGATACTGGCCCTTGGATCAAAGCCCGCGCGGGCCATAAGATCCAACCCGATGAGGTCGGCTTCAGTTTCCTGAGTCCGGCTATGCGGGAGCAAAATTCCGTATTGCGCCCCCACCCCCAAAAGCCCCAGTAGCAACCCTTGGTCCTTGGTCACCATGCCCAGCGCATTTAAGCCCCCTTGAACCGCAAGAGTTTCCGAAACTCGCTCGGCCCCGTGGCGAGCGATGACATGACCCACCTCGTGAGCAATCACAACCGCCAATTGATCCGCGTTCTTTGCAACTTTGAAAATGCCAGTATGAACTCCGATTTTTCCGCCAGGCAAAGCGAAGGCGTTCGCAGTCTTGTCTTCGAAAACAACGACCTCCCAAGAAGGGACTGGGAGTTGGGATTGAGAGACCTTGACAATGGCCATTGCTACACAATGTACATAGTTATTAGTCGTCGAATTCGAATCGATCGGCACCGCAGTCTTCATTTGAGTAAAAGCCTGCGCGCCCATCGCATTCATCTCTGAATCAGGCACGAAAACGAGCTGCTGTCGACCCAGAGGAGAAGTCGCGCAGGAGAGACCTAAACCCGCAAGCAGCCCAAGCAAAAACCGAACGCTGATCTTTGACATATAGCTCGATCTTGCATTCTTTTTGCCAAGCCTGCCAATGACTCACACGCCCCCGCCCTCTAGCGTCTCCATCAAGCCCCTCCCCTTGCGCGTCAGGCTTAAGATCTTCTTGCGAGAATCCCGGGGATCCGTGGCAATATACAAAGCCTCTTTGCGCTTCAGCCGCTTCAAACTCTGGGTCAGCGTGCTGGGATGCATCCCGGCAGCCCTAGCCAGCTCCTGAGGAGAGCAGCCGGGCAAATCCCGAAGCGTCACGAGCAAATGATATTGAACAAGACTCAAACCGAAGTTCTTTTCTGCTGCCTTATTCTTATTATGAAACGAGAGACTCTCCTGGACAAGTCTTCGGATCTCAGCCTGAACTTTAAGCACATCATTGCGAGTCATGCTTGCGCTTCGCAATTCAACTTCACGCAATGGCCGATCAATCGCGCAATCTCACTTTGCCGCTTCAAGAAGAACTGAGCCTGCGAGGTTTTACTCTGGCCCACCCGGACCGTGATGATGCGACGATCAGGCAGCGAGAACACATCCTCATCCGTGTCATCATCGCCGACATAAAAGGCACATCTCAAATTGAGCTTCATCATCGCCTCCAGAAGTGCGACTCCTTTGTGGGGGCCGCCCGCGGGGACAAGATTCATCACGCACTTCCCCAAAATAACTCTCGGCGCCGGATGAAGATTCGCGATGCGCGAAAAAAACTCGGCCCGCGCTTTTTGCTTGTTGCGCGAACGCCGATAGTGCAGTGCAAGCGAGTAAGTCTTGTTCTCGACGAACACTCCGCTGTGCGTTTTCAGGGATCCCCAAGAACTCTCAAGCTGCTGGGCCCAACCTTGGCAAACCGAGAGGGCTTTGACAATCGCCTCACGTCTCACACCGAGTCCTTCAAGGCCGTGATTTCCGATCAGATGGGCACCTCGCACGCCAACGCGCGAACGCAGATCAGCAACGGAGCGTCCCGAAATCACCGCAACCTCCGCGCACCGCTCCAATTCATTCAAGAGACGCTCCGTTCTTGCAGAAGCTTTGGCCAGCGTGGGCTTTGTGACAATCGGAGCAAGTGTGCCATCGAAGTCGAACGCATAGAGCGTCTGCGTAAAAGAGAGCGACTCAAGCACCTGTAAACCGACATTTGAAAACAGATATTTCACGGGCCAATCTTATGCTCAATTTACTTTGATATCAACATAAAGTATGTTGTCCCTATGTATGCTTACGGCTTAATCGGCAATTGTCAGGCCTCGGCGCTCATCTCAAATCAAGGCAGCATTGATTGGCTGTGTTTACCCCGACCTGACAGTGAGCCCGTCTTTGGGAGACTTCTCGATCCCGATGGAGGCCACTTTTCGATCACAATCGAAAATCAGCAACCTCCCACACAGCATTACCTGGAAAACACAAATATTCTCGTCACCGAACTCTCCGATAAAAACGGCAATCAGTTCCGCATCACTGATTTTTTCCCCCGCTTTGAGCAGTACGGTCGCATCTTTCGGCCCATGTCTTTGTTTCGGATTGTCGAACCACTCAAAGGTTCGCCTCTCATTAAAGTCTCCTGCCGTCCTGTGATGGGATGGAACAAGGAGAGGGCCAGAGCGATTCGTGGCAATAGCCATCTCAAATTTGATTTTCGAGACGAAAGTCTTCGCTTAACGACGAACATGCCGCTGACCTTCCTCAGTGAAGAAACCGCTTTCCCCCTCACCGAAAAACTCTATTTTGTGCTCAGCTGGAGTACCCCCATCGAAGAGGATCTTGCGCAGGTGACAGAGCGTTTTCTCCTCCAGACGCAAAACTATTGGCGCACTTGGGTGAAACACTGCTCGATCCCCAGTCTTTTTCAAAAGGAAACGATTCGCTCGGCGCTCGCCTTGAAACTGCACTGCTATGAAGATACCGGCGCGATCCTGGCGGCACTCACGACGAGTCTTCCCGAAGAGCCCGGCAGCACTCGCAACTGGGATTATCGTTATTGCTGGCTCCGCGATGCCCATTTTGTACTGACTGCCTTTCACAACCTTGGCCACTTTGAAGAAATGGAGGGTTTTCTCAAGTTCCTTCTTGGAGTCACGCACAAATATAATATTTCCCAAAACAGGCAAGACCGACTCGCGCCCGTCTATACGCTTAGCCAGGAACTCCCTTTGCCTGAAACAAAGCAGAGTTTGTGGAGGGGCTATCAAAACAGCGGGCCTGTGCGAACCCATAATCAAGCGGCAGAGCACGTTCAAAACGATGTATACGGCGAAATGGTGCTCACCCTTTCGCCCATCTATTTTGATGAACGGTTTTTACATCTTCGAAGCCCCGAGCACGAGAAGATGATGACAAACCTTGCCCTGCTTTGCGAACGTTCCATCTCCACGCCCGACGCGGGACTCTGGGAATTCAGAGAAGGTTGGCAAGAGCATAGTTTCACGAACCTCATGTCCTGGGCGGGACTTGAGCGCATCGCTCGAATTCAGGCAAAGGGTTATCTCAAGAGCGTTCCTTTTGATGTTGCCGCAGCACGCGACCGCGCACTGGGTGCAATTGATTTGGCCACCCTTGAAGGTTCCATTCGAAATGGTCCAAACGACTCAAACTTTGATGCTTCACTCTGCCTCTCTGCAATCCTGGGCATGCCCAAGGCGCAAATCTGCCTTAATACGGTCGATCGGATCCGGGAGCACTTGCGTGTGGGAGCAGAAGGAGCGAATTCCTCATTCTTTTATCGCTATGTTCGCAAAGATGATTTTGGCAACCCAAAATCGGCATTCGTTATCTGTTCTTTTTGGATAGCCCAAGCATTAGCCAAGCTCGGGCGTAAAACGGAGGCCCAAAATGTCCTGGAAAACGCTTCAAATGCGGCCAACCACTTGGGATTGCTCTCGGAGCACTACCTCCCCTCCACGCGCACTCAGTTAGGCAATTTTCCGCAAGCCTACTCCCATGTCGGCCTGATCAACGCGGCTTTTGCAGTCAGCCCCCCCTGGAACGAAATCCTTTAAGGTTTCCACTTGCAGCTCTACGTCATAACGCATATGTTCACCCCACAGAAAACTGACTACCGCAAACCTACTTGAAGGAGACACACTCAATGACCGCTATAACTGAAGAAAAATTAGGACTTGGAACTGGACTCTACGCCGTGATCGAAACAACAGTCGGAGAACTTGTTTGCCGCCTTGAAGAAGAGCGCACTCCTGAGACTGTGAAAAATTTTGTCGGCCTCGCCACCGGCGAAAAAGAATATACGGACCCTAAGACCAACAAAAAATCTCATGAGCCTTTTTATAACGGCACCATTTTTCACCGCATCATTAAAAACTTTATGATCCAAGGTGGAGACCGCTTGGGCGAAGGAACAGGCGGCCCCGGCTATCGTTTCAAAGATGAGTTTCACCCAACCCTAAAGCATACTGGCCCCGGAATCCTCTCCATGGCTAACGCCGGCCCTAACACAAACGGCAGCCAATTCTTCATCACCTTGGTTCCGACTCCATGGCTTGATGGCGCGCACACCGTTTTCGGCACCGTCGTTCGCGGCCAAGAAGTGGTCACCGCATTGGGCAATACACCGACCGGATCAGGCGATCGCCCCCGCCAAGAAGTGGGCATCAAGACGGTCCGGATCGTTCGCGAAGTATAAGAATATTAGAAACTAATGACCAAACGTAAAACCCTCAGTTTCAGTACCCTGCCTCTTGCACCCGAATTGATCGAAGTGACCCAGGAACTGGGGTTTGAAAATCTGACGCCGATCCAGGCGCAAGCGATTCCGTTATTGCTGGCGGGCAAGGACGTTGTCGGACAAGCAAAAACTGGCAGCGGCAAGACGGCGGCGTTTGCGCTGCCGATTCTCCAGCGCATGTGGGAGAAGCAAAGCTTCAAGGACCAGAGAGATCGCCATCTTCAGGCCCTTGTTCTTTGTCCAACGCGGGAGCTTTGCACGCAAGTCGCACGTGAAATCAGAAAACTGGGGCGACGCCACTCGGGTCTTCAAGTCTTGATTCTTTCGGGCGGCACGCCCTTGTTTCCGCAACTCTCGGCACTTGAAAAAGGCGCTCATATCGCCGTGGGCACTCCGGGGCGAGTCCTAGATCTGATCAACCGACGAAAAGTCGATCTCTCACACGTTGTGACACTCGTGCTTGATGAAGCGGACCGGATGCTCGACATGGGCTTCGAAGAAGACATGAAGAAAATTTTGGCAGGGGTACCGAAAGATCGTCAAACCGTTTTCTTTTCGGCGACCTATCCTAGATCCATTGCTTCGATGAGTTTATCTTATCAGCAAAGCCCATTGCGCGTGACCATCGAAGAGGAACTGGCCACTGCGCCGGACATTCGGCAGATTGCTTACGAAATCAAGCCCGAGACCCGAGTGAATTCTTTGCTCTGGCTTCTCAAACAAAATCAGCCCGAATCCGCCCTGATTTTTTGCAACTTCAAAGCTTCAGTTGCTGAACTCACGGAAACGCTCTTGGAAGCCGGCATCAGTTGTGCCTGCATTCACGGGGATCTTGAGCAAGAAGTGCGCGATCGCGTGATGGCGAAGTTTCGCAATCACAGCACGCGCCTTTTGATCGCCACCGACGTCGCCGCGCGCGGCTTGGATATTGAAAACCTCGATATGGTGATCAATTATGAACTCTCCCCGGATCCTGAAGTCTATGTGCACCGGATTGGCAGAACAGGACGAGCCGGTAAAAAAGGGCTTGCCGTTTCTTTCGTCACAGAGAGAGAGCAATCCAAGCTTGATCGCATTCGCAGATTCACCGAAGCTGAGATCACTGAGAAAACTGCAGGCACGATGAGTTTAGAAGCTCCCGATGCGCGCGAAACACGTGGCTCACGCCATGCCGATGAGCCTAGAGCGGTTTTAAAAGCGGGTCCGAAAATGGAGACGCTCTTTATCTCAGGCGGGCGGAAACACAAAATGCGACCTGGAGATATCTTAGGCGCACTCACGGGCGATGCCGGCGGATTGCCGGGGAGCGATATAGGCAAGATTGAGATTCATGATTATTTTTCTTACGTCGCCGTTTCCACAGCTATTGCGGATCTCGCGCTTGAACGGCTCAAAAATGGGCGAATCAAAGGCAAAAGGTTTCGGGTCGAGAAGGTTCGGTAAGAGCGTCCCCCACTTTTCTAAAACGGGGGATCTTTTCCGACAACGGCCTTCAAAAATTTGAGATGTTGAAACTGCTCAGGCTCATAACCCGTGGCGAGATACACTTGTGCAAATCCCATTTTGTGAATGCGCTCAGCCACCTCAGCGCCCTTGATTCCATGACCAAGATTAGCGTCGACATAAATGGGCGATAACTTGCTGAAGGTCTCCGCGCGAGAGAAGAATTCATCCGGGTGAAAAAATCCCTGCAATCTTTTTCCACGCAACTTTGCCACACTTTTCCAGGTCAGGTGAACGAGTTCATCATCATCAATTAAAATCGCATCGAATACCGCTGGTGCAACTCCAAATGAAATAGGAATAAATCCGGCCATCGCCTTAGGGATCATTCGAACCTTGAGCCGCTGACAACCTTCCAAGATCTGAGGCTCTTCAAAGCGACTCGTAACCAAGATACTTTGGGACCCCAGGTTCGCCTCTTCTATCAAGCTCAATCCTGTTTCACGAAAACCCAGGAGCTCATAATCCGCGAAAAAAACGGTTTGCCCTAAAACGGCAGCATTTTCCCGAATCCAGCCCCGAAACTGCTCGGGAGTCGAGAGGTGGACCGCCGCCATCTGTTGCTCGGCAATTCGAAGTGAATCAAATCTCCCCTGCCAAATCTGGTGAATGCTTGTGTCGTCATCCAAAACTACGAGCGTTGAGCCGGGAATGAGCTTCAATTCAGAAACAAACCAATCGGGGGCTTTGGCTTTCGGAAGCGTGATTAAGACCCGGGTTCCTTTTCCGACTTCGGACTCAATCTTAAGGCGCCCGCCCCAGGCTTCTGCCGTGGTCCTTGCATGGTAGAGACCCAGCCCTGAGCCTTCGGACTTCCCGTGGGTCTCTCCTCTTTGTCCGAGTCTCGCCAAAATATCCAGCGCAATCCCTTTACCGTTGTCTCGAACGGAGATTTCAATTTCATCGTTTACGCCTGTATTCACAGCAACAAGGGACAGCAACACGCTCCCCTTTTCTCCTAAGGCCTCGACTGCGTTGTTAATCAGATTCGAAAGAACCCGTTTGAATTCAGTCGGCTGAACCTTCGCAAACAGACCATAAGAGTTCATAGCCATTCGCGCATCAATCTCAACTCCGATCTGGGTCCGAAACTGTAAACGCTTTTCCGAAACAAGGGGGTCAATGAGACTCGAAAGCAGTTGCGAGGAAACCACTTCTTGTTTGAAAACGCTTTTCGCCTCTCGGCCTTTATCGATCAATTTGTTCGCAATATCCTGAATCCGATTGACCGCACTTCGAAGCATGAGCCTGGTATCTTCGGGCAGAATAACCAGATCCTTTTCAAGCGCATTGATTGCGGCTAAAGGTGAACGAATATCATGCGCGACTTGCCTCATCGAGCTGCCAATAGCCGCTTCGACGGCAATCGAATCGTGCTGAGTTTTCCAGTGAGTCGCGTCGAAGATGAGGCGCCCGATGAGGGTCTCGTTGTCCCTTAATATCAGGGTGATCGCAGCCATCACCTGTGCAATGAGGAACCCGATCTCAGAAGCCGGAATCAAAACCGGTAACCTCCCCATCGATAACTGAAGCAAATCCCAACCCCCTAGCAACGCTAACATCACCGCGCCCATCCCATAGGGCAGAATTGCGATATCGCGCTCCCCTCGCAAGCGCTTGAATGCGCAGCCAATAAGGAAAAGCCCATAGAAGAATGTCGGGACCCCCCAAAAGGCCAATAAGTACCCCAGAGTCCGAATGGCCCCCATCGAAAGAGTCCACCCGGGAATCGCAAGCGCTACGGCCGAAAAAATAATCGTCACCCAAAAAACATGTTTCCTTCTTCTCAGGCCCAAAAGCGTTTCTGAGTACCTAAACAAAAAAAACAGGCAAGAAGCGGTCACGATAATATGAGCTTTGAGCCACAAAACCGCATAGCCGGGATAGGCCCGATAAAGATAAAAAGAATTCATGAACTGCAAAGTCGAAGCCATTATTCCGGCATAGGTAAAGTCCCGCTTCATTTCTGCCGCCGGGGGCGTGCGGGTCGGATAAAAAAGAAACACGGCCGTGAGAAACAAAAGAAAAAGGGATGAAATAATATCCAAGCCTTGCGGCTTGGCAGAGAGCCACTCTGAACTTATCCTTGGAGTTCCATCCACAAGTCCAATCCGCGCCGAGATTGCAGAGTTGGCTTTAATGACCACCACATTCTCACCCTGCGCTCGAAGCAGCTCCCGACCAACATAATAAGCGCGTGGGAGAAAATAGTTCCAGCGCGTGATGGGAGCTTTTCCGAGCGAGGTCCCCACCAAGACTCCATTGACGTAGGTTTCATCGTCATCCGCCACTCGCCCAAGCTGAAGAACCGAATCCGAAAGTTCCTGAACTGAAGGCGCGTGGCACCGAAGCCAAAAAGATTCGCCAGGGGCCCCTAACCCCATTAAGCTCGAACCCCAGTCTTTGTCATTGAACTCGGGCGTAAAATACTGAGCCGATCCCACACCCGAGAAGGTGCGACATTCGCGAAACTCAAGTTCAGAGGCCTTTGAAGCAGACAGGCCCCCTGCAAGGACGCTCCCGATCCCAAAAGCGAGTAAGTAGATTCTAAAAAGACGGGATGTCATCAATTTCATCGAACCTCTATTCTCCTAGAACTTGGGCCAACCCGTAAAGAACAAAGCAACTCTGTCGGTCCTCCGCGACACCACCGTGTAGGTTTTTCACCCACACCACTTTGGGGGATCATTTATTCGTATATTTATTCACATATCATTACAGCATATTAGCGAATTCGCCCTCGCTATTCTTATTTAATGTGGAGCGGCACGAGTATTGCTGATGTGCATCACGTGTTTAAGCAAAATGATTCAGAGTAAAGGCCGAATGGGGCCAAAACAGTCTTGACACATCGAGTCAAAGCATTGTACGAAGGGTCCCATTCTGTTTGTTCCTGTTTTTTTGGGGGTAGTATGATTCGAGAAGCAGTTTTAATTCTAAGTCTATTGGTCGGCATTTCCGCTTTAGCCGAAGGCACCTCAAGCCCTGCTACTTGGGAGGTCCTTAGCCGGTCCGACGGGATTGCGATCTTGCAAAAAGAGCTTAAAGGAACCTCCGCGGTGGCCCTGCGCGGAGAAGTGATTCTGGATTCTCCAGTTTCAAAAGTCGCGACAATTTTATTCGACACCTCCCAAAAAACGCATTGGGTATCCCGAGCGAAGGAGGCCCATGATGTTCGAGTTATCGGACCTTATGAACGCATCGAATATCAGCGCGCCTCGGCTCCTTGGCCCCTGGATGATCGTGACTTTGTCTTTAACGCCAAAGTGGCGTTTGATCGTCCCAACCAAAAAATGTTCGTCCGTTTAAAATCTGTTGAAGATCCACTGGCCCCGCCCGTTCCATCCTTAGTCCGAGGCGAACTCATCGAATGCACCTACACGTTGACCGCAATCGAAAACGGAGCCAAAACAAAAGTAGAAGTGGAAATCCAAATTGACCCGAAGGGTTCTCCTCCTAGCTGGGCCGTCAATAAGTTCCAAAAAACCTGGCCGCGGGAGACCCTTGAAGGGATGCGCAGCCAGGCCGCGCGCCCTGATCTTGCCGAAAACAAAGGGGTGAGAGAAGAACTTCTCAATCTCGTGCCCACGCAGACCGTCGCAAGCGCTTCGAATTAAAGGGCGGCATTCATTTCGCCAATGATTTGACACCTTCAATTCGCACACATCCACGCTCTGTTATTTTCGCCCGTCCTGAATTCAGCTAAGATAAACGTTAGAATGGCTCGCCCACGTTTTTTCATTTTATTTTTGCAAACACTGATCGCGCTGGGAACACTTTCCCTCCCTCAAGCCATTGCTTCCGACGACTCCTGCTCGCGCAAAATCTTAGAAGAGCTACCTCACAATCCTTTGCAGAAAATTCCGGTCTACGAGCAGGGACAACTCGGGGATTGTTACGCTCATGTGGCTTCGGAACTCGTAGATTATTGGCGTTTGAGTCACGGCGAAAAACTCGAAAAATCAGGATTAACTCATCCGCTCTATGCCGCCTATCTCACGAAGGCCAGTGCGCTGTATTCGCTCATCCATGGCAAGTCCATGGATGGTGGCACCCCTTATTACGCCATCAGTGCCTTAAGAGAAAAAGGACTCTGCAAAGAATCCGTGGTCAATGCATCGCTTGCTTCTTTTAAAAAAGATCCTGCGATGACGGATCGAAAAGTCATTGCCATCATTCAATGGGTCATGGCGGACGTCCCCAATCGCTGGAACGATCTGATGTTTCAGCATTCGGTTGCCGATCCGGGAGCGCCCTATTGCCACGGATATGATGGGGTCTTTAGACCTGAAGCAATCGAGCGCCTAATGCCCTATTTTTCTGCGCATGATTTAGGCGGCGCGTTTGGAGAACTTTTTAAGGAATGCCGTAAATCGGAAAACCGAGTCCCGATAAATGTGCCCGAACCCCGCGATTGGATGATCAAGAATCAAACGCCCAACGCAGACATCATTAACGAACTCAATGCATTGCTAGATGAAAAGAATCCTCAACCCATTGGCGTGGGGTTTTGCTCTGATCTCTTCAATCACGCGCCTGGATTTCGCGGTGCTGAAAACTCAATAGTGGGCTACCGAAGCCTTCCCGCAAGCTGCGGCCCGCACTCTGCGCTCGTCACGGGTCGTCGAAGCGTGAACGGCAAGTGTCAATTCTTGGTTCGAAACTCCTGGGGCAATTATTGCAATGGCATGACCCTGCCCTGTGAATGGAAAAGCAAAAAAAGGCTGTTGGGTACTTGGGTCGACGCAGAGGATCTCGCGGCAAATACCGCGATGGTGACGACGCTCCCGGCGCAACAGGGAAAATAACGGCAAATAAAGGAAAATAGCCCTCAAATGAGCACAAAAAGAACAGCGTTGATCACAGGCTCTCTCAAAGGATTGGGTCTCGAGACCGGAAAACACCTGCTCAAACTTGGCTACGCCGTGATCTTTACCGGGCGAGCTCATGAGCGCGGCGATAAACTCATCAAGGAGCTTAACAACCGTGACGCAAGCTTCATCGAGCTCGATGTCTCTGACCCCTTAAGTATTCAAGCCGCGCTGGACTCAGCTCTGAAGACGCACCCCAAAATTGATGTACTGATCAATAACGCGGGAATCATGGGGGATGAAGAACTCCCAACTGATTCACTCATTGATTCCGCAAACGCCCTCAATGAAGTCTTCCAGATAAATACCATAGGCCCTTTTCTCACCTGCCAAATTCTTGTCCCTTTGATGAAGAAGAATGGATTTGGGAGAGTCGTCAATGTTTCAAGTGGCATGGGACAGCTTAATGAAATGGGGAACGGCTACCCCGCCTACCGACTCTCCAAGACCGCACTCAATGCAGTGACGAAAATTTTTGCCGCCGAAGCACGAGAGACTAACGTCTTGGCCAACTCAGTCTGTCCGGGCTGGGTACGCACCGACATGGGGGGACCAGACGCGGAGAGATCCCTTGAAGAGGGAATCGAGACCATCGTATGGCTCGCCACCCTGCCTGAGAAGGGACCGTCGGGAGCCTTTTTTCGGGATAAAAAAGAGATCCGCTGGTAGACTAGATCCTTATGAGCTTACCTGAGATTTCGATCAAAAATCATGTTTTTGCGTGGATGATCATGGCCGCCCTCCTCATTTTTGGTGGCCTTGCCTTCAATCGCATGGGCGTCAGTCAGTTACCCGATGTCGATTTTCCCGTCGTCAGTGTGAGCGTGAACCTCAATGGCGCCTCTCCCGAAGTCATGGAACTGGGCGTGGTGGACATCATCGAAGGAGCCTTAACCTCCGTCTCGGGCATCAAGTCGATGACCTCTACCGCTCGCGTGGGCACTGCAAATATCTCCGTTGAATTCGGTCTGGATAAAGACATTAATGTTGCTGTTCAGGAAATTCAAAGTGCCTTAAGTCGCGTCCAAAACAATCTCCCCACGGACATTGAACCGCCCTCGGTGCGCAAATCCAACCCTGAAGATCAGCCCATTTTGTGGCTCACCGTGACCGCCGATCAACTCTCCCGGCAGCAATTGATGACGCTCGTTCGCGATCAAATTCAGGATCGCTTTTCGACAATCGAAGGCGTGGGCGAAGTCACCCTAAGCGGCTTCATTGATCCCAATCTGCGCGTCTGGCTATCGCAGGAAAAGCTCAATAGTTTTCAAATGACGGCGTCTGACGTGATCAGCGCCATTCAGCGGGAGCATTCTGAAAAACCGGGCGGGAGAGTCGAAACCCAAACCCAAGAGATGAACATCCGAACTCTGGGAGAGGCCCCTACCGTTAAAGAATTTGGCAATATTTCGATCAGTCGCAGAGGAGGCTCTCGCAACTATCGCTCGATTGCGCTTAACGAAGTGGCACAAATTGAAAACGGAACCGCCGACGTCCGCGGCCTAAGCCGCTCCCAGGGCAAACTCTCGGTGGGTTTAGGCATCAAAAAGCAACCGGGGTCCAATTCGGTAGAGGTCGCAAAAAATGTAAAACTGCGGATGCAAGAAGTGGCAAGCCAGTTACCCAAAGGAGTCGAAATCGGCGTTCGATTTGACATGACTCAGTTTATCAAAGAGTCCGTCAGTGAACTCAACTTCACCCTCATTTTATCAGCACTTCTGACGGCACTTGTCTGCTGGATCTTTTTAGGATCCTGGTCTGCCACGCTTAACGTGGTGCTGGCGATCCCCACCTCAGTCGTGGGGAGTTTCATCGTTCTCAAAGCATTGGGCTATACCCTCAACACATTCACCCTTTTGGGGCTATCGCTCGCAATCGGGATTGTCGTCGATGACGCGATCATGGTTTTAGAAAATATCGTGCGCCATAAAGCGCAGGGCAAAGACCGCGTGCAAGCGTCCCTGGATGGCGCAAAAGAGATCACCATGGCCGCCATGGCCGCGACCGCAGCCATCATCGCGATCTTCTTACCCGTAACTCTGATGGATGGCGTGATCGGAAAATATTTTCTGCAATTCGGGATTACCCTTTCGGTTGCAGTCGCCATCTCTTTGCTTGAAGCGCTGACACTTACGCCGATGCGATGTTCTCGTTTCCTGGTCGTCACAAAGCGCACTTCATGGCTTGGAATTCTCGTCGAAAACGCCTTTTCAGGCGCTGCGAAACTTTATACTCGAGCGATCCCCGTTACCTTGAATCACCCTTGGATCACGATCTTCATTGCGACGCTCTTTTTTGCGGGCACTCTATTCGTGGGCAAAATGCTCAAACAGGAATTTGTCCCAGCTCAAGATCAGAGCAGGCTTATGGTTCGAGTACAAACCCCGGTCGGATCATCCCTGACCTTCACGGATGAACGAATGATTGAGATCGAAAACTATTTTTCCAAACGCCCTGAGGTCGAAGGCTATTTTAGCACGGTGGGGGATCACTCGCAGATCAACGCGGGCGGAATTTTTCTCACCCTAAAGCCAGCAAATCAAAGAAAACTCAGCGCCCAGGTACTGGCGGGTGAATACCGTAAAGATCTAAAGAAAATCAAAGGTGCCCGAGTCACGATTCAAGATCCCTCGCTCTCAGGGCTAGGCGGCAACCGAAGTTTTCCCGTCCAATTTACGATCAAGGGCGCTGATTTTGGTCGCTTAATTGAGCTTTCTAAAAAGATGACTGTCGCGATGGAAAAGTCAGGCCTCATGACCGATATCGATACAAATTATCAAGAAGGCATGCCTGAGATTCAGGTCAAACCTGACCGAATCAAGGCTCGCGAGTTTGGCGTGGACGTCTCTGAAATTTCTCAGACTGTAAATGTGATGATGGCTGGTGCGATCGCGGGAAAATATTCTCAAGGCGGCAGACGCTACGACGTAAGAGTGAGTCTCCCTGCTGAGTCCAGAGGGTCAACCGAGGCCATCAAAGGCCTCCATGTGCGAAACGCGCAGGGAGAGCTGATCCCCTTAAAAGACGTCGTGAACCTTGTTGAGAAACCCGCACTGCAGGCCATTTCAAGAGAAGATCGGCAACGCGCGATCAGCGTGAGGGCCAATATCGCACTCACAAGTTCGCAAGGCGAAGCCATCACGGCAGTGCAAAAGCTTGCCAATGAAATTCTGCCCACAGGCTACGTCGCCGTAGTCAGCGGCAGCGCCAAGACATTTCAAGAATCCTTTAATGGCCTGTTCTTCGCGCTTTTCCTGGGGATTCTTGTCTCCTACATGGTGCTCGCCTCGCAGTTTAACAGCTTCACACACCCCCTCACGATTTTGATCGCGCTCCCCTTCAGCGTCTCGGGGGCCTTTATCGCGCTCTATCTAGGAGGACAAACGCTGAACATCTACAGCATGATCGGGCTGATTTTGTTGATGGGGATTGTAAAAAAGAACTCGATTCTGCTCGTCGAATTCGCCAATCACATGAAGGCGCAAGGTCTTGCCACGCGCGAAGCACTGATTGAAGCGTGCCCTATTCGACTGAGGCCGATTTTGATGACGTCGCTGGCGACGATTGCGGGCGCGATTCCGCCTGCGCTGGCCATTGGGCCAGGCGCAGAGAGCAGAATTCCGATGGCTCTGGCCGTGATTGGCGGAGTGATCGTCTCAACACTGCTTACACTCTTTGTCGTTCCCTGCGTTTACAAACTGCTGGATCGCTAGAGCCCGACCTAAAGGCCGAATTGCAGTCCCGCGAAAGCCTGCATGTCCGTTAAATAAATCTTTGCAGCAGCATCTGCACTCAGATTGCCAAAGCCATAAAGATAACGAAAATCGAGGATAAAGCCAAAAGTAGGAATCAGAGGAAGTCGAATTCGCACGTCCCCTAAGAAGCCATAATCAGAGGTTTTAAGACCCGCATCTGCATAAGTGCTTGTCGCTGTTGCTGCCGGCGCCCCTCCTACTGACAACGTTTCTGAAACCTGCCCGATCCCCATCGAGTAATATCCGCCAACCCCAAACGAAATCAGAGGCAGAACCGTAAACCGAAGTAAAAGTGGAATTTGAATTGAGTTAAAGGAGGTATCGCCGCTCACCGAAACACCATCGACGTTAGCGAGATCAGAACCAAACTTATTATTAGCGTAGATTGCGCCTGTTTCGATTCCAAAAAATCTCTTGTAGCGTAACCCCAAGAGTGCGCCTCCTGCGTAAGAGTTTCTCGCTTTATAAGTCAACGTTACAGGAGTCACATCAGGGGTTGAACGCGACAAGCCGCCCAAAACCGTAAGCTCGATGGCTTGGCTGGATTGACTGAAAAGACAAAAACCTAGCGTCAAAACAATGGCGGAACTCAGAAGCGTATTTGTAAATTTTCTCACGGGTGTGTTCTCCTCTTTGTAAAACTACATGGGAGCGGAGAAAAAGACTAGAGGAAGCTGACAGTTAGTTCAAAACACAGCGCCAATTTCAATCAAGAATCTCGTGCTTTCAGTCGATAGGAAATCTGTGGGGGGGAACGTCAGGGGCGCTGAGATCTTGAGGCCACTTTTTCGAGGTTTTCGGCACTCCGGTAGACCGCCATCACTCCTCGTAATCAAAGGAGAAAATCAGGGGGCGGTCTAAAATGACACATCTTACTAAAAGGTTAAAATTACTTTAAAATATGAATAATGGCACGGTGGTTTCTGATTAATCGTAAATTAATCTCCACAGTTCTTGCGGCGATCAGCTTATTGGGGGCATCCGCTTGCTCGCGAAATAGAGAAGTAGCCCCAAAAAGTCTCGACGGCAATTCGGCCTACGCATTGTCCATGGGAGAATATCTCAAGGCAAATCTCACGACGGCAGGCCTTACGGATGGACAAGCTACAGCGATTGCCGGCAGTGCCGTAAAAACGGTTCACGCAGGACTCGCCTCTGCTTCAAAGACAAAATCAGGAGTCGCACTTCGATCCCCAAGCGCCGCAAACGCCACTTCGCCAACGACTCCCACCGCAACCCAACTTGCCGCGCCCTTTTGCACAAAGGGCGCCTCGGGCGCAATCCTCGCAGATGCAAATTTTGGAAGTTTTAGCAGCGGCGAAAAAATCAATTTTGCGAAAATGGGTTTTCAAGCCTGCGTAAGCTTCGTCGGCGAAATGCTCGCACGCGAAAGTGTCAACGATCCCTCACTGCTTGGCAAAATGGTTGAACAAGTGATTCTCACCGTTTCAAAAGACCTACCGGCCGCAACCAACACCATCGTGTTCTCTGCACTTAATTCAATTACAAACAAGACGCTGGATTACCTCACTCTCGCACTTGGCGAACTTGCGGTGCGGACCGCCTCCTCGGTCTCTACGGCCTGCAAAGACGATCCGAGTCTTTCAAACTGGGTGGAAACCAGCGCCTACTCCTTCGTGACGGCCGTTTTAGCCATCGCCCCCGATGCTCCGGCAGCAAGCTCGCTCACCGATACGATTGTCAATCAAATGGACTCCGGAATCTCGGCAACCACTTCGGATTCGATTGCGGTAGCGACGCTGTACCAAGCAGTTCTGGATGGAAAAAACTTAGCACTCGGCATCAGACCCAAGTCTCCGACACCGACACCGACACCCTCTCCAAGTCCAACGCGGGCACCAACGGTTGTGCAAGCGCCACACGATCTCTCATACGGCCAAGAAGTCTTTTTGACCTACACCGTTGGCATCCCGATTACAACGCTGGTGCCCACCGTGGGAGGCACAGTCACCAGCTACTCCATTAATCAAAATCTTCCACCTGGATTGGTTTTCGACACTCGTCTTGGAATCATCTCAGGAACGCCGACCGCCGCCAGACCTCAGAACCTATATCAAATTACCGCGCGCAACTCAGGCGGCACAACGATGGCCTCGCTCGTAATTACCACAACCAATCCAGTCCCCGCAGAAATCCCGATGTTTGCACCTCCATCAGGAAATTACGAGGGCGAATCGGTCACGGTCTCAATGACCTCGATGACACCCGGTGCGTTGATTCGCTACACGCTGGATGGAACGAATCCGACGAGTTCGTCAACTCTCTACGCAGGCAGCATTACAATCAGGCCCAATGGGAGCGTCGTAACCCTAAAAGCAATTGCCGTTCTGAATGGGTACACCAACTCCACCATCGCGCAAGGGTACTATGCGGCTCACTTGGTTCAGGTTGCAACTCCTACCCAGTATTTGAATGCAGGAAACCCTCGAACCATTAGCCTCAGTACTCAAACTTCTGATGCCGTGATTTACTACACAACGACCGGAGCCTATCCGTCCCCAAATTCCATGCGGTATATGCAACCCTTTTCAATCGACAACAGCGGTGTATCGGTCAAAGCGATCGCCGTAAAACAAGGAATGATAAATTCAAACCTTTCGGAGACGTTCTACGCACCCGCACAAGCACCAGAGCCTTCGCCTACACCCACTTCAACGCCATCACCAAACTCTACCTACGCGCCATCACCCACGCCATCGGCAACTCCAACTCAACCTGCCGTTCAAGCGCCACACGCCTTCAACTATGGATCAGGAGCTCCTTTGAACTATGCAGTTGGCGAAATGATCACACCCCTTATTCCACAAGTTTCTGGCGACGCACCTATGAGTTTTTCCATCGACCCCACTCTCCCCCTTGGACTGAGTCTCAACCCCTCTACGGGCATGCTCACCGGCATGCCCGCGGCCGCAACAAATCAAAATTACTACACCATCACTGCGAGCAATTCAGGAGGATCAACGACGACCGGTTTATTCATCAGCACCTTTCATCCTACCACCGCAACCCCGAACTTCACCTTATCGAACAACGACATCTATCAAGAGGTACTCATTAGCTGTTCCACCTCTGTTTCTTCGATTTATTATACGACCGACGGGAGCACTCCCTCAACCAGCTCAAACCTATTTACGACGCCTTTCCGCCTCGAAAATGATGGACAACAACACACCATCAGAGCAGTGGGTGTCAAATCGGGATTGCAAGACTCCAACATTGCATCAGTCACCTACTACCCTCTTTCGGCTCCGACTTCTTCGCCCACACCTGGCAACTACACTACAGATCAACTGATCAGCCTAAGCGCAAGTCAAGACACTACGATCTATTACACCACTAACGGCGATACCCCCACGACTGCTTCCACAGTTTTTAACTCCAACAATCCCATTTCAATCAGTGGTGATGGAACATCGCTAACGATTAAAGCCATTGCCACAAAAGAGGGAAACATCCACTCTTCCGTTTTATCATCAACCTACACGATCAGCTACCCCAAGGCTGAATCACCCACAATCTCTCTGAGTGGGGGAGACTACCAAAGCGTAGACCTTGCTACGATAACCGCAGGCGCAACGATCTATTACACGATCGACGGGAGCACGCCTACCGCCGACTCTACTGCCTTTTCAAAGCTCTTCCCACTTCCACAAGATGGCCAGGAGTACACTGTCAAAGCAATCGCAATAAAGTCAGGAATGCCCGCCTCAACCGTTTCGAGCTTCACTTATTCAGCCGCAATACCCCCACTGCCTTCGGCCTCACCAGGAACCTATCCTACGGATCAATCAATCACACTGAGTTCAACAGAAGGTGCTTCGATTTATTACACCACAAACGGCGATACACCCACAACCTCATCGACACGGTACGACTCAGACCACCCGATCTCGATTCTAGGCGGCGGCCCCCCCCGAACGATTAAGGCAATTGCGATGAAAGATGGACTCATCAACTCGCCGGTTTCCACATCCACCTACATCGTTATTTACCCGCCAGTCGTGACCCCCACATTTTCATTGAGCTCAGGTGACATCCAGCGAGTTACTATTAGTTCTTTGACAGCAGGCGCAGAGATCCACTATACCACCGACCTTCAGCCCCCAACCCTGAGTTCGTCTGTCTTCACTACGCCCTTCTTTATCAGCGGCGAAGGGGTGA
>CAIRTR010000291.1 GCA_903881565.1 Oligoflexia bacterium
CCTCACCTGCGCAACCCCCTTCAAGCAAACCCACCATTTCCGATCTATTCCGAAAACTGGCTAGTGCCGCTGACCGACGCCCCTTCGACAGATGCAACACGCTCTTCCCACCCACTTCATTTCGCGCTATCCTTGAAACAAAGAGGACGCCCCTTGCCCATGCCCAGCTCTAAACCTAAAAAATCGCCAGCGCCTCCTCATGAGACGCGACCTGCGCCCGAAGTCGCCGCCGCCCAAAACCTCCTAGCCCCCCCCATTTCCGCCTTCCTCGAATCCCGCCGCATTGACCGAGGCGCGGCCGATAAAACAATCGAAGCCTACCAGCGCGATCTCACAGCCTTCGCAAAAACGCTCCCCCCCAACACATCTCTCGAACAAATTCAACGCGACGACATCGTCACCTTCCTCACGAAACTCGCCCACGCCAAGCAAAAGGCGACCTCCATCTCCCGCACGACCAGCGCGCTTAGGCAATTCTTCAAGTTCTGCTGCTTGGAACTTAACCTCACCCACAACCCGGCCGAGAACTTGGAGAGCCCGCAACTCCCCCAGCGCCTCCCAAAAGCACTGAGCCTCGACCAAGTTACAAAACTGCTTGAAGCCGCAGACACAGGCCTCCCCTATCCACACGCGGCACACCCCGAATCCCTAAAAGCGCGCGATCGCGCGATGGTCTACCTCCTTTATGCCACAGGCCTCCGCGTATCGGAGCTCATTGGCCTCACCACCCACAACATCGATCTGCAAAACGAGTATGCGCGAGTTAAAGGCAAAGGATCCAAAGAGCGAATCGCGCCGTTTGCGACCCAGGCGGGCGACATCCTGCGCGACTACCTCACCCAACACCGCGCAAGCCTTAAACCAACCACCGACCACCTTTTTCCCAATCACCAAGGCCAGCCCCTCACTCGCCAAGGATTCTGGAAAACCCTAAACGCCATCGCACTCCAAGCAGACCTGAACATCAGCCTCTCCCCCCATAAACTCCGCCACTCGTTTGCCACCCACCTGCTTCAATCGGGCATGAGTTTACGCTCGCTCCAACTGCTCTTGGGCCACGCGGATCTGACGACGACCCAGATTTATACCCATATTAGCCCGGAGCATCTTAAGACGGCCCATCGAAAATTCCACCCCCGGGGGGAATAAACCTGTGATAACACCTTAGTCATGGATGACTTTTCCGGTCGCATTCAAATGATGTCCGTTCAGCTCGTGCCCTTCATTGTGGCAGTCGTGTTTCATGAATTCGCCCACGGCTTTATGGCGCATAAATGGGGCGATAATACCGCAAAAGACGCCGGACGCTTGACCCTCAATCCGCTGCCTCACATGGACCCCATCGGCACCATTCTTTTTCCGATGATCAACATGCTCTCCGGAATGAACCTTCTCTTTGGCTGGGCCAAACCGGTTCCGATTAACCCCAATCGGTTTCGCAAATACCGCCCCGGTCTGTTCTGGGTTTCTATCGCAGGCGTTTTAATGAATTTCTTCTTGGCGTTTATTTTCTCATTCGCCTTCTGCGGAATCCGTAAATGGGTCTCGCCTGAGTTCTACCTCTACGAACCGCTGATCGCGATGACGTATGTGGGGGTTTCACTTAATTACGCGCTTGGGATTTTCAATTTGATTCCGCTACCTCCTTTGGATGGCAGCAAAATCATCGAATCTTTTCTACCTTACGAGCTCGCCCGCAAATACGAGCAACTTGCGCAGTACAGCTTTTTCATCTTGATGGCGCTGCTCTTGACCGGCGCGCTTAACGTTTTGGGTTATCCCATTAAATTCTTGGCCGACATCACGCTGTATATTGCCGCAAGAATCTTTCAGCTTCCTGAGGTTTTATGACGCCCGCGCAAACTCAAACCCGCAAAGTCATGCTTTCTGCCGTTCAACCCTCCAACCACTTAACGATTGGTAATTACCTAGGCGCGATCAAAAACTGGGTTAAATTGCAGCACGATTACGAATGCCTGTTCTTCGCCGTCGACCTGCACACGATCACCGTTCGCCAAGACCCCAAAGAAATGCGCGATCAAACCTACCGCGCGATTGCGACTTACATTGCGGCAGGATTGGACCCAAAGGACGTCACGCTCTTTGTGCAATCCCACGTCCCCGCACACGCCGAGCTTGCTTGGGTCTTGAATTGCTTTACCTACATCGGCGAACTGAGCCGCATGACGCAGTTTAAAGACAAGAGCGCCGCAAAAGGTGGTGGCGAAGGTCAGAACATCTCTGCAGGCCTGTTCACTTACCCCGTTTTGATGGCCTCAGACATCCTGCTTTATCAAACGGACCTGGTACCTGTGGGCGAAGACCAGAAGCAACACCTGGAACTCACGCGCGATGTGGCCATTCGCATGAATAATATTTATGGCAAGGATACGTTCAAGGTGCCGGAGCCTTATATCGCCCAGGTGGCGGCACGCATTGCGAGTCTGCAAAACCCGGATCAAAAGATGTCAAAGTCCGACCCCGATCCGAATGCGTCAATTTTCCTCACTGATTCCGATGACGTGATTCGCAAAAAGCTCAAGCGCGCCATCACCGACTCCGGCTCCGAGATTACCTATGATGCGGAGGCTAAACCCGGGGTGAGCAACCTGCTGACCATCCAATCCGCGATCACAGGCAAAAGCATGAGTGAATTGGTCAACTCTTATGCAGGCAAGCAATACGGGCACTTGAAGGTCGAGACGGGCGAGATTGTGGTCGAGGCGATTGCCCCGATTCGCAACAAAACTGAGTTACTTCTCAAGGACTTAGGCTATCTCAATAGCATCCTTAAAGACGGGGCTGAAAAGGCCCGCGCGCGCGCGCACACGACCCTGAAACGGGTATATGAGCGCGTCGGTTTTATTGGGCTTGACCAGCTTTAACTTGCCTTCTCACTTTAGTCGTCTATAGTCGGGCCTTCTTATGGCATATCGCGTTCCAATTACTGTTCGGCTGGATCATTTCGAAGGCCCCCTTGACCTGCTGCTCTATTTAATTCAGAGCCGCGAGATGGATGTCTCAAAAATATCCATCTCTGAGATCACGGATCAATACTTGATCTATGTGCGTCTCATTCAAGAGCTCAACTTCGACATCGCAAGTGAGTTTCTGGTCATGGCAGCCACGCTCCTTCATTGGAAGAGCAAAGCACTCCTCCCCCAAGGCGACGCAAACGCCACCGACGGCGCTGATGCCGAGGCACCGCTTTCGCCTGAAGACCTGATCCGACAACTTCTTGAGCACCAACGCTTCTTAGCCATGGGCGATGAACTTTCTCAAAAACAACTATTAGGAATCGATGTCTTCACTCGTCCCAATCCCAAGCCCACCATTGAGCGCGTGTGGCGTGACATGTCCATCTCCGACCTTGCTTTGAGCTACCAAGAGATTTTGGTTCGTTCGCGCAAGCGCGTGACGATTCTGAAAAAAGAGACGATCTCGTTAAACGATAAAATCCGCGAAATGCGCGACCATCTCAAAGTCGGCGAGCTCACCGAAATGGCCCGCTTGATTGCCGGCACCGGCATGCGGGGCGAAACGGTTGTGACATTCCTGGCGTCGCTGGAGTTAGCGCGTCTTAAGAAGATGAAACTTTATCAAGAAGGCACTTACCAGCCCATTTACGTCGAGCTGCTTGAGCTCATTAAAGACTTGGATTTCCACATGGCTAGTGGTTTTGACAACCCGGCCCTGCCCGCGCAATCAATGATGGAGCAAACCCAATGACCGAAATCAAAAACGACCTTGAAAACGAAATTCTGTCCGACGAAATCACCCTCGTTGTAGACCCGTTTCATCTGGATATGTCGGCAATAGACTCCGAAGCCGCGATGGACGAAGCGGCCCTCGCCCTGGACGAAATCGAATTTTCAAATGACGAGAGCGATCTTGCCCGCGTTGCGGCTGCCGTATACGAAGCCACAGAGCAACAAGCCCTAGAAGCGCTGCAAGCCGCGATTGAAAATCCAGGCAATCTCACCGGCGAAACCGCTGAAGAAATGGCGACACGCCTAGCCGAAGAGATCGCCGAAGACCAACTGCTCGCGAAATCGCTCCAAGAAGAACTGGAAATTCCGGCGGACGTGTTAGGCGAAGAGCAAGCCCCTATCATCGTCCTAAACAGCTCTGATATTGCCGAAGTGCAGTCCTACGTTGAAGCGTTGCTTTTCATGTCAGATCGTCCCGTCTCACTTGCCAAGATTCGTGAAGCGCTGAATTCGGCAACGGCGCTGGATTTCTCAGAAGAGACTTGCGTCGAGGCGATTGAAGGTTTGTGCAAGAATTACGAAATGCTCGCCCACGGAATCGAAATCGTCAACGTCTCCGGTGGTTTTCAGTTCCGCACGAAGCCCGGCCGCGCTGCGATTGCTCAGAAACTTTCGAAAATTCAGACCGCCCGCCTCTCTCGTGGCGCGATGGAGTCACTCGCGATCATTGCGTATCGCCAGCCCGTTTTAAAAGAAGAGATTGATAAAGTCAGAGGGGTGGATTCGTCCTACTTCATGCGCGTGCTTTTGGATCGCAAACTTATTGCCATCACCGGACGCTCGGACCTCCCAGGTCGCCCGATCCTTTATTGCACGACCGAAACGTTTACGGACGTATTTGGGCTCGCCGATCTTTCGGCGCTTCCGCCGCTTCATGAGTTGGAGCAGATGATTCCGAATTCTGAATCGCGCAATCCAGAAAATGAAGACCCGGCCGTTAAGAAAATGCGCGAATTAGTCAGCAAGATGAAGACCGATACGGATGCAATCTCTTATGATCCTCGCGAAGACGAAAAGATCTTGAAAGAAATCCGTGAAAAGGTCAACGCGATCCCCACTTCAACGCGTACGCTGGATGACCAAAAAGCAGAACAAAAACGTCTTGAGCAATTAGCCAAAGACGCTGCCAATGGCATCATCGCGGTCGCTACCGATGCGGCTGAAGAATCAGTGGCCCAGATCCTGAGTCAGATTGATGCCCAAAATGACGGCGCAAGCGACAATCAAAACAACGAACAAACCAACAATCAATTTAACGATCAGGGTGCAGAACATCTTTTGTCCGCGGATCCTGTTTTATTACCAGTCAATTCCGAGGAACCCTTACAAGATGGCATCTGAACGCGTCCAAAAAATCCTAGCCCGCGCGGGCCTTGCTTCGCGCCGTAAAGCAGAAGAACTCATTACCGAAGGCCTCGTCACCATCAACGGCAAAATCGCTAAACTTGGCGACAAAGCCGACATGGCAACCGATGCGATCAAGATCAAGGGCAAGCTGCTTCTTAAAGTTGAAAACCGCGTCTACTACGCGTTTCACAAACCCAAAGGTGTGATCTCGTCTCTTGCCGATCCTGACGGAAGGCCCACGATCAAGGATTATCTCAAGTACGTTACCGAGCGCGTTTTTCCAGTCGGACGTTTGGATTTTAATTCCGATGGTTTGATTCTGCTGACTAATGATGGCGATTTTGCCGAAAAGCTCCAACGCGCACCTAAGATCGCGCGTGTTTACGAAGTCAAAGTCAAAGGTCATCCCACGAGTGAGGATTTAGAGCGCCTTCGCTCCGGAATCCACGCCGGCCGCAAGCACGTCGAACCTTTTCGCGTCCGCTTGATCGGGGAGCTTCAGAAAAAAGCCCGTGTCGAAGTCGTTTTCACTGATCCAGGCGTGATCGACATCAAAAC
>CAIRTR010000292.1 GCA_903881565.1 Oligoflexia bacterium
CACAACGTTCTACTGGGCAACTTCGGATGGTACGGCAAATTCAGGATCAGACTATGGGTCCGTTTCTTCTACTCCTGTAACCATCCCCGCAGGTGCGACCACGGCGACCCTTGATGTGACCATTTACGGTGATTTGACCCCTGAGTCTGACGAATCTTTTGCGGTCAGCTTGAGTAATCCCACCAATGCGACGATCGCCAATCCGACCGCTACAGGCACGATTACAAACGATGATGGTGTTTCAACCCCAACTTTGACGATCGGCAATGTTTCAACCAGTGAAGGAGATACGGGGACCAAAACCCTGAGTTTCACGGTCACTCAAAACGCGATCAGCACGGCGCCCACTACTTTTTACTGGGCGACTGCGGATGTTGCGGCGACGGCTGGTTCAGATTATGTGGGAGTTTCTCCGACAACACCGGTAACCATTCCACCGGGCGCGACCACGGCGACCCTTGATGTGACGATTAATGGCGATGTAGCCATTGAGCCTAACGAAGATTTTGCGATTAACATAAGTAATCTCACCAATGCGACCATCGCGAATCCGACGGCTACTGGCACGATTACGAATGATGATACGGAATCACCCTGGACTCTTATGGGTAGTCCAGGTGCATTGTCTGGTGTTGTTGTTGAGAGTTCCTTTTATGTTAGTAGCTCAGGAGTCCCGTACTTCGCTTATACGACAAGTCCAGACTTCAAAGCCTCGGTAATTAAATTTAATGGTTCGAGTTGGGGTTCTGTCGGCTCCGCTCAATTTACGCCAGGGGCGAGTCACCTTTCGTTGTATGTTGATGGCGACGTCCCGTATCTTGCGTTTAAGGATGCTAGCGCTAGCTGTGGGGGAAAATTGAATGTGATGAAATTTAACGCCGGGTGGACTTCTATTGACAATTGTACGTCTGGGCCTGTCAGCGCAGTCTCACTCACTGGCGCTTCAAATACTTTGTGGGTTGCTTATGGAGAGACCGCTCCAAATATCCAAACAGTTGTGAAAACCTATAATGGCTCAGGTTGGGCTCAGGTTCTCGGGGCTGTCAATGCAGCCTTGGACGGCGGGGAGAATCTCTCTCTTCGTGTATCGAGTAATATCCCCTACCTCGCATTTAGGGATTCAGGAACGAATCATCTTACCGTGAAAAAAGCAGGTGCTTCTAGTTGGGATACGGTGGGAGCTCCCGGGTTTTCAACGGGTGCAGCTTCACATCTTTCTCTGGCCTTTAATAATATTAGTGGTGCGCCTTATGTTGCATTCAAAAACTTGGGCAATGGCAATATTGGCCAAACTACCGTCATGACATTCAATCAGGCCCCAAATGTATGGTCCTATGTTGGTAATCCGGTGTCGGTCGCAGAATCGTTCTATAATTCGATTGCCTTCAATAGCCTCGGCGTCCCTTATGTCGCTTATGAAGACGATGAGACGGGCAGTGGAAAATGCCTTAAAGTCAAAAAATTTACCGATGCCGGATGGGGCCCTGTTGGCAGCAATTGTGTGAGTACTGGAGCGGGGGATTATGGAAGCCTATTTATGAGTAGCGGGACTTTGTACTTAGGGTTTAAGGATCTTGTGAACAGTGGTAAGCTCGCTGCTTTTAGTTTTTAGGAATATATTTCCGTCTCACGCAGCCTGTATCGAGTCAGGCGATTCGCGCAAGTAGCTGATTTCGCGTGAGTTTCTTTGTAACTAATATTTTAGTTGCCAATAACTAAACTTATAGTTCATGATGAGTCCAAGAGGATAAAGTCATGGTTAAAAAACGCGAGTCTAAGAGCGAAGCCAAAAGTGAACCAAGGCCCGAAAAACTTCTTACAGAAGTCGAACTCGAGCTCATGGGAATCTTATGGAAAATCAATGAGGGCTCCGTAAACGAGGTCCTGCTTCATTTATCCCCAGATCGAAAATTAGCCTATACCTCTGTCTCCACCGTGCTCCGGATTTTGGAGCAAAAAGGAGTCGTGGGCAACCGCAAAGAGGGGCGGGGGCATATCTATTTTCCGCTTCTTGGTAAAGTCGACTACGAAGCCACGAGCCTTCATCATCTGGTCGACAAAGTTTTTGATGGCACTCCGAGTTCGCTCGTAAAACGGCTCTTTGATAGTGAAAAAATGTCGGCAGAAGACTTAAGAGAAATCCAATCCCTTCTTGATCAAAGGCTGCGGTAAACCGTGAGCATAACCCTGAACATGCCAAACATGCCCGCCCTAAATGACATCCTCTCCGGTCTAAGAACCTATCTTGAAATCGCGTTTCTACTCGGCGTGAGTTTCACTCTCTTTCGCGCCCTTGATTTCGGCATGAACAAATTCGCAATCGAACTGCCCCGAAAATGGCTCCTAAATCTGGGCTATTGCCTTCTTTTTTCATCGATCCTGTTTCCAATGGGCGCTCGATTCATCCCGAACGAAGCTTTATTGAGACCCTCGGCCCAGGTGTGGTCAAGCACCGATCGCAAGGCATCCGAATCTTACGCGCTCATCACCTCCGTCACCTCAAAGCCTAGCGCCGAACCTCGCTCAAACCTTGAAGGCGTCGTCTTACAAAAACGGCTCGTCACCCTTTTTATATCCGCCCTGATGATCGGACTCCTAATCGCGCTTACACGGCTCGCAAAGGAGTTCTTATTTTTGCGCCGGTTTTTGCGATCTCAACATAAGATTCGCAAGCTAGGCTCCGTCTCCATTCTTGCCTGCAGCGGCGTGAAAGTGCCTTTTTCAGCCTGGATTCCGGGAAAAAATGTCATAGGACTTCCTATCGACATTCTGGGTAACCCTGAGCTTCTCAGTATTGCCATCAAGCACGAGATGCAACATCACCGCCAGTGGGACACCCGATGGGTTCACGTCATTGGGATGCTCAAAGCCTTTTATTTCTGGAATCCCGCCGTCTATTTGTGGGGGCAGATCCTAAGTCAGTTTCAAGAGTTTGCTTGTGATGAAGCCCTGATACGCGATCAGAAAGTTTCACCGCAAGTCTATGGTCGCTGCCTAGTTCAGGCAGCAAAATGGGCCGTAGGTCCTCGCGCCATACTCGTCGGTACCACGAGTATGGCTGCAAGTACCTCTGGTCGGTTGTTAAAAAGGAGAATAAACATGATGTTTAATTATCAAACAGGGTCATCACAAAGATGGCTGTTCATATTAGTAGGAGTGGGTACCTTGGTGATCACAGGCTCTGCGGCATTCGCCTCACGCAGTGTAATTCAGGATCGGGCGATGACGCTCACGCAAGTGCAAGCCCTAGTGAACGCGACGAGCGGACAGATGATCCCCATCACGGTTAACGAGCTGGTGCTAGCCAAACTCAACAGATTTATCGGCACACCTGAGGGCCGAAAATTCGTAAAAGAGGGGATGGCTCGCATGCCGATTTACCAGGCCATGATTGAGCGCAAGATCAAAGAATACGACATGCCGAGTGAGCTCATTGCGACGGCTCTTTATGAGTCAGGATTTGAAAACTCTGCTGTATCGCCTCCGCCTTACCGCGCGGCCGGAATCTGGCAATTCGTCCCTCAAACGGCCAGAAACTACGGTTTAGTGGTTAACGACAAGCGCGATGAGCGACTCAATCCAGAAATGGAAACCGACGCAGCGATGCGATATCTCACAAAACTCAACGGCGAGTTTCAGGATTGGCGTTTAGCGCTTAAGGCCTACAACGAGGGCGAGCGTCGAGTGGAGACTCTGATCAAGACCTATAATACGAGAGATCCATGGGTGCTTGAGCGAGCGAATTCAAAGGAAAGCTATCTAAGCGGCGTGATGGCGATGATGATTATTCTGAAGAACCCTACTTTAATAGAATAGGGATTAAGTAGTTAATAAAAAGGGAAGCCTTTGAAATTAATTCGAGAGGCTTCCCTTTCATACTTCTGACCTGAAACGTTAAAGCCTACCGATATCCCCACTCAAAAGGGCCATCAATCTTGCACACATCTGTACTGGCAGGGTCACCCGAGAGCGTGCCACCAGTAGATGGGGCGCTAAAGTCATAGTAGAACGTCCCGGTTCCCGGTACAACCACACCCGTCACGCCAGCAGCTAGCGTCATCTCAATTGTCTGTCCGGTCGCATTCACGTCAACCCCATTGGCTTTTGCCGTAGTTGGCGCAGTAGTAACGAACATGAACATCACATCATCAACTGGAGCCGCATTCGTCCCGCGAGGCGCGATAGCGACGCCATCCAAATCCACTGAAGGGGTTGAGACAGAACCATCATCGCGGTACCCATCGAAAACATAATCGGTAGCTGCATTGTTACATGCCGAACCTGCGTGATTGGTCTGCCACCACGTAACATCCGACTGAGTAACGTTGAATTTGATTTGATCCGAGAGCTTCATGATCATGCACTTATAGGTTCCATCCGGGGGATTCCCTGAAAAAAGCGTCTCCCCACCGGTGAGGTTCTTCACGGCGCCCGCAACCCCATAATCCTGCACCAAGACCGGCGAGGTACAGTCCGCATTGAGGCTGAGATAAACGGCATACATTTTCACTCTGACGTTGGAGGGAATCCCATGAAGAACGCCGCTAAAACTCGCTCCGCCAAAAGCGCTCTGGGTATCCAACAGGTTCCAGATTTGCCGCATAAGACTAGCCGCTGCGGCCGTTTTGGAAGTGGATCCTTTCAATTCGAAAGTGGCCGCTGCTGCGGCCGCCGGCGCTGTTTTCCTTGCGCAGCTCTGAACAAAAATTGCTGAACCTGTTAGGGCACATAAAATCGAAGTTAAAGTTAAATAACGTCTTGTTTTTTCCAAGGTCATCTCCTCAAGGTTTAATGGTTTTCTAAGTAAGAGTTTGACAGAATAATATATTTATTGCGCAAAAGAATTAAGCAGCGATCGAGCGGCAAGTTGTTCGCGAAGGTAAACGGATTACCGCCATTATTGAGCGCTTTTGACCGTCAAATCGATGACGGCAACTTTTTCAAGGAATTTCAAAATTTTACCGATAAGCCCCTGAGATGGACACTGCCCACATACCTTCTATCAGCCTCATTTTCGTCTGCGGACTGCTCTTAGCCGCCCCCGTCTTCGCAGACCCCACGCCCAGTGGCGGCGCCTGCTATCCCACAGGCGATGCGCTAAAGCCTGCGAACACGTCGCTGCTTGCACCGCTTATTGCTAAACTTCAGTTTCTCGATCCTTCTTTGAGCTCGGTCTTTGATGCGCGATTTTTGTATGACTATCGCAAGACGCCGACCGGAATAAGTCTCGTTTCTGAAAATCAATACTCACTCCAAGACAGAGCGGGTGTAGATTACGACAAGGTTTCAGAGCTCTATTCTGCGGGATTTGAAACCATTGCAGCCCACTTTACGCCCGTGGCAAATCCAATTGCCTATCCCAAGAATTTTGAAGACTTCATGAGCCGATTAAGGCAATCGGCCACGCAACTATCCTTCGACGAAAAGCTCACGTTGCTCTCGATGTCCGCCTCAAAATTGATAGCAGGATATGATGAAGATCACCCTTCGACGAACACCCCAATGGATCAACTGCTTAGCAATGCCCGAACCTATGGCAAGCACGGAGGAGTCTGCCGGGATATTCATGTCTTTATCATGAAAATGGCTGAAGCTCTAGGGCTAGAGGGTGCGGGCATACACGATGGGAATTGGAGGCAATGGGATTCCACCAAGAGCGCTTATCAAACCGGCGGACACGAAGTCGCCTATTTTCGAAATCCCAAAACAGGTGAGTATTACATGCAAAATTACGGGCAGATTGTGAATACTCATCAAAAGACTTTACAGGGGATGTTGGATGTCTCTACGCAGATTTTGAGTCCTTTTTCAGGCGCCATCAAATTCATGGATTCAGCCGGTGCCCGCTTTCGCGTTTATCAACCGCGCCTCTCTCGCTACGTGCAGCAGGTGATTGAGCATCAAGCGGACTTTGGTGCGGAGTCATCGGTTATTTCGTTTCAACAATCCAATCGTGAAACCACCCTCGGCATGCAGCTTGGCGCGCGAGTAGAGGGGGCCAAAGGTAAGCACGGAATCAAAGGTTTCTACGTTCACTCAAACTATAATGCCCCCGAGGGCGCTTATGAAATCGACGCCGTAGGGGTATCCGCCGTCACTGCAGCGTCACTAAAAATGCGCTCTCGCTTTTTAAGTGAGATCGGCTACGCCGCTAATGGCTACTTGGGCTATCTATCGCTTACGGATCCCATATTGTTGCAAGTGACGGGCGGACCCGACACGACTCAGCAAACTCAAAAAAATGGATTTGATGGCGCCAAAATTAAAGGTTTCGCAAAATTCAACAGCGTGACCGGAAAAATCGAGTACCAAGTCGCGTCGATGGATCTGCTTAATTATGGTCAAACACTCAAAGAGTCTGGATCAGGCGCACTCCAAAGGTTGCGCGTGGGCTTAGAGTTTCATCCTGAACGGATTCCGGTTTCTGTCGAGGTTGAAAGGGGCTTTGAAGCCACACGCTCAAACCTTGACTCGCAAACCATGTCGCTTGCGACCTCCCATGATGTCCTGCGCGTGATTGTGGACTCACGCAAACTGGACCCAAACCATAACCCTCGAGTCTACATCGTCAACAAAGCGGAACTTTATCTTTTTGATGGGGTCGAGAAGATCTCGGCTGTCGGATTGCGCAACGTCCTGAAGGCAGGCTTAAGAGCCGGACAGATGGGTGAGATCACACTTGTAGGTGAAATCAGTGGCATTGCCGCTAATGCGAGCAATGAGGGCATTTTCAAGCTCCCCACGGCATACAAATTGGGGGTTAATTGGGACAAAGCCCTGTCTCAGATCCTAAGTGTCGGCTCAAATCTCAATGTCAGCTCTGCCGCACGCCCCTATTTTCTGTTTGAGGAGCCAGGATCGGTGATCCCGGATATCGCCGAACCCCAATCAGTTCAGCTCAACGCAATGGCCTTTGTCCGCTTGAAATTCTGAGTCAGCCCTAGTACTCTTAATCCTTCATTATGAATCAAATCAAACCCTTTTCCCCTGTGAAGTCCGATGTTCAACTCGCCAAACTCGAAGAAGAGATTCTGAAGTTCTGGGACGAGAAACAGATTTTTGAGAAATCCATGAATAAAGCTGAAGCCACCAAGCCTTACAGCTTCTACGATGGCCCTCCGTTTGCGACGGGACTTCCGCACTACGGCCATATTTTAGCAGGCGTGCTTAAAGATATTGTCCCGCGCTACTGGACGATGAAGGGTTACTCCGTCCCTCGCAGATTTGGTTGGGATTGCCATGGGGTTCCGGTCGAATACGAAATCAACAAAGCCTACAAAATCGAGAGCAGCAAACAGATCTTTGAGATGGGCGTGGATAAATATAACGAAGCTTGCCGCAGCATCGTTCAGCGCTACTCACAAGAATGGAAGAGAACGGTCAGGCGTGTCGGTCGCTGGGTCGACATGGATAACGCTTATTTCACGATGGATGTGAGCTTCATGCAAAGCGTGTGGTGGGTTTTTTCTGAACTCTACCGCAAGGGTTTGATTTACGAAGGCTACAAAGTCGTGCCTTATTCGGTGGGGATTTCGACGCCTCTTTCAAACTTTGAAGCGAACCTTAACTACAAACAAGTTCAGGATCCTGCCATCACGATCACGTTTCCAGTCCTGGGCCAAGCGAATACCGCGTTTCTGGCTTGGACGACTACGCCATGGACATTGCCAAGCAATCTCGCACTCGCGGTTGGCAAAGAGCTTGAATATGTAAAAGTTAAAGAGAGCTCGACGGGCAATCAATACTACTTGGCCGCCGCACTCTTAAAGAGCGTTTACAAGAATCCAGATCAAGAAGTTGAAGTGCTTGAGACGCTCAAGGGGCAAGCGTTGCTTGGACTCGAATATGAGCCTCTTTTCGATTATTTTGCCGATCGAAGGGCAAAAGGCGCGTTCAAAGTCATTCACTCCGATCACGTCACCATTGAGAGTGGAACAGGCATCGTGCACATGGCGCCGGCGTTCGGTGAAGAAGATTATTTCGCGTGCCAAAAAGAAGGCTTGCCGATCGTAAATCCTGTGGATGACGACGGCATGTTCACCGCTGAAGTACCAACCTACAAAGGTCGGCGCGTCAAAGAAGCCGACAAAGACATCATTGCTGAGCTTAAAAAAGCTGGCCGTATTTTCAAACAAGAAACGATTGTTCATAGCTATCCTTATTGCTATCGCTCGGACACGCCGCTGATCTACAAAGCGGTCTCGAGTTGGTTTGTGTCAGTGGAAAAAATCAAAGACAAAATTATTGCAAGTAACGCCACCACGAATTGGGTTCCTGAGAATCTGCGCGACGGGCGATTCGGGAAGTGGTTAGAGGGGGCACGCGATTGGGCGATTTCGCGTAATCGCTTCTGGGGCACGCCGCTGCCGATCTGGCGAAACGCAGAAGGAGAGATCATCTGCATCAGTTCCAAAGACGAGCTGGAAAAACTTTCGGGGCAAAAGGTTGAAGATCTGCATATCGACAAAGTCGATTCGATCTTGATTCCTTCGCCGACGGGCAAGAGCCCTTTGAAGCGCATCAATGGCGTGATGGATTGTTGGTTTGAAAGCGGATCCATGCCCTACGCACAATGGGGCTATCCGTTTCAGAATAAGGAAAAGTTTGAGAAGACTTTTCCAGCTGATTTTATCGCCGAAGGTTTGGATCAGACCCGCGGTTGGTTCTACACGCTCATGGTGATCGGGACCGGGCTATTCGATAAAGCGCCGTTTAAAAACGTCGTTGTGAACGGGCTGATTTTGGCTGAAGATGGCAAGAAGATGAGTAAGAGTCTGAAGAACTATCCCGATCCGATGGAGGTTTTGGATAAACACGGTGCCGATGCGCTGAGGCTTTATCTCATTGATTCACCGGTGGTGAAGGCGCAAGAACTTAGATTTTCTGAAGCCGGCGTCAAAGACGTCGTCCGGAAAATTCTGCTCCGGTGGTGGAACTCGTATTCGTTCTTTGTGAGTTACGCGAATATCGATAACTTCAAACCTCGCGGCGATTTTGCAAACTCGCCGAACATCTTGGACAAGTGGGTGCTCTCGCGACTTAATACGCTGGTCGAAACCACGCAAGCCGAGATGACGGCTTATCGCCTCTATAATGTTGTGCCGGGTTTGCTGCAATTTATTGAAGACCTGACGAATACTTATATCCGCTTCAATCGCTCTCACTTTTGGCAAAACGGAATGCCTGAAGACAAGCGCTTGGCCTACGAAACTCTTTATGAAGTGTTATTGACGTTGAGTCGCGTGATGGCGCCATTTGCACCCTTTTTGTCAGAAACGATTTATCAGAACCTGGTCAAAGTGCGCCCGAACTCCAAAGAGAGTGTGCATCTCGAGACCTTCCCAGAAGCACACCTTGAACTCAAACGCCCGGAGCTTGAAGAAGCCGTGCAGGTGATGGAAGCCTTAGTGATGCTGGGGCGCAATCATCGCGAAAAGATTGGAGTGAAGGCCAAGATTCCGCTTAAAACGATTCGCATCATTCATCGTGATAAAAACGTCTTAGCTAATCTGAAGCTTTTTGAACCTTACTTTCAAGATGAGCTCAACATCCGAGAAATCGTTTATGATTCGGATGAAGATAAATACATTCAGATCTCAGCTAAAGCTAATTTCAAGGCATTGGGCGCGCGCCTTGGCGGCAAGATGAAGACGGTTGCCGCTGCAATTCAAGGGTTGACGCTTCCGGATTTGCTGAAGCTTGAAAAGGGAGAGACGCTCACTGTTAGTGGCGAATCAGTGACTCTGGCTGATGTTGAGATCAGGCGTGCACCGCGGGGCGAGAATCCAAACCTTGCTGCTCATCAGATGGTGTCCATTGAAGTCGATCCGACGGTGAGTGATGAGCAACTCAAAGAGGGGCTGGCTCGAGAAGTAGCGCGCAAGATCCAAGCGGCCCGAAAGGCGGCGGATTTTATCTTGGATGATCGTATCGCCTTGGAGCTTGCTTGTGATGGCGCGCTCAAAGACGCGGTTCTCGCTCATCAGGAGATGCTGATGCGTGAGACACTTTCCACCCAGTTTAAGTTGATGGACTCACCTCAAGGTAAGCATACCGAAGAGACCGAGATTGATGGCGCGATCCTCAAAATCGGAATCACGGCATTGCCGCGTGGGTAGGTCGCAAAATGGAATTTGAGCCCATTGGGGTTATCCAGACTTGTTTTAAAGAGAAGTTTGGAATTCCTCGTCAGCCCGGCCTTGCTTCTAACGCTGAAGGAGTGATCAAGCTCAATGATGATCCGAATCTGAGAACGGCGATACGAACGCTTGAGAGCTTTTCGCATCTTTGGCTTGTCTTTGTTTTTCATCGCCACGACGCTAAAAACTGGAAGCCTTCGATTAGGCCGCCGCGCTTAGGCGGGGCAAAAAAAGTCGGAGTCCTGGCCTCACGCTCGCCTCACAGGCCCAATCCCATTGGGCTCTCTGCAGTGAAGCTTGAGCGCATTGACTTTGATGCTAAAGGGGGCCCCGAGATTCACGTGAGGGGAGTGGATATCTTAGATGGCACTCCTATTTTGGATATCAAGCCGTATTTGCCGTATTGCGATTCGATTCCTGATGCAAACGCGGGTTGGGCTGAAGAGCCGATTGAGCGCGTGGCGGTGGTGTTTTCGGAGCAGGCCGAAAAGGCAATAGAGCTGCGCTCTGGCGAAAAACATCCAAACTTAAAAAAGCTAATTACTGAAATGCTGGAACTTGATCCCCGTCCCTCGTTTCAGAAGCGGCGCATGCCTCCGGGTTCTCCGCAAGCCGAGGGGACGAAGTATGGCTTCAATCTTTTTGAGTTTGATGTGAAGTGGCAGATTGAAGGCGCGCAGTTTCACGTGCTGGATGTGGTGGATTTGTAGTAAAACAGTCCTAAAAGAAACGGCGCTTATACTCGTTAATTCGGGCATCGCGCTTTCCGATTTCTTTGAGATCGGACTCTAGGATCGCTTTTCGGCCCGGAATCAGTTTTGCCAAACGATCTAAGGCTTTGTTCGCCTCATCGATACTTTTCTGGTCCTTCTCTTCTTGATAGATCGGAAGATTGTGCTGGTAGGCGGCGTGATTACGCTCATCAACCGCTATGTTTTCCTGAAGGTTATTGATCCCGTCTACTATATTGTTTCTCTCTTGGATCTCCCGCTGGTAACTGCTGTTGAGTTGGTTTGCGTATTCGCCCTTTAGCGAATCCTCAGCATATCCGAAGCCGCCCTGACTCTTGGGTTTGAGAATTATTTTAGCCAGCTCTCCCCGCGTACCCACGAAGAGGCCGTCGTCGTTAAAGAGGGATTTTGCAAGAATCGGCAACCGATCACGATTCTTCTCTTTTCGTATAAAGCTGCGGAACTCAGCGATATAAGCATCAACTTCACTGCCCTTTTGAGAGACTGAATTCATCAGAAATTCATTTTCGTTTTTAAAGCTCAGCATATCGATCTCAGACAGGTTATCCATTTTAGCAAAATGGGTCAGTTCATGGACGAAGGTTATGAAAGCTTCGTCCATTGGAATATTGGATCTTATGCAAATGACGGGATCGACCTGTACTTTGATCACCGCAAATCCCGGAGTGAGCTTGGCAATGACATCGACTGCTCTATTTTCGTGTCGAAAACGGTTGATTTCATCTTCATAGGATTTTTCAAGACTTTGGTTTTCAACTAACGAGTCGGCGGTCCGAAAGAAGATTTCTCCTTCAATGGCCCCGGGAGTTGCTCTTCCTTGAACGTCGGAGGGCGTATCGGAGCTGCACAGCTTGACGACCTTCGCAAACTCGCGAAGTGAGTGAGCGCCCACTTTGCCCATGGCTTGCGCAAGCAATGCGTGAGTCTGGGTATCTTGATCCATCAGGGTCTGAAGTCGTTCTAAACTGGATAGTTGGACTTGGGATGCGTTGCCGTTCCAGGTTTCAGGTTTTGCTGGTGTTCCGCCTTGGGCAAAAGCGGGAGCTGCACTCATGAGAGAGACGAGCGCGCCTACGGTAAGTCGGCTTAGCACTGCATTTGATGTGCGACTCATAAAATCTCTCCTTCCTTTAGTTTCGATACTCAGTGTTAAAGCAAGGAGCGTGCTAGATTGCACTCGAAACGGCGGCAGAAAGACGTAATATTTTTCTGACGTAAGAATGCCGGGTTAGCTTGGATTTTTGAGAAGGTCTTTTGGGACACAGGCAAATGCCGTTTTATGGCATTTGTGCCTAAGCTTTGGGCGAATTGCGAAGAAGTAGACGGCCGGGATTTTGTTCAAAATTGGCCTAAAATCGAGTTGTTTCACACTTTTCGATTGACAGGAAACTCACGTGTTTCCTTATGAAGGTTGCGACTTGCCTTAATATCTCCGTAGGTGGCTTGAGCTTCCCGCCCTAGAGAGAATCCGAGATTGCAGGTAGAGATTCTCGCACCGATTTTCGCTCATTGCCCTTATGGCATTGTGGCGCGTTTTACGAGGTGCGATTTTCCCGTGGTATGCACGGGTAATGAAGAACATCACCGCCAATATTTCAAATGAAAATCTACTCTCCCAAATCCGGGTTCTTGCCGCTGAAGAACGCAAAATGACAACGCAGGTTTTGGAACTATTGCGTGAAATCGAAAAACGCCGACTCTATGCGGGTCTTGGCTTCAGCTCGCTCTTTGAATACGCCGTTAAAGAACTTGGGTATAGTGAGGCCAGCGCTTCTCGTCGAATTAACTCAATGAGGCTACTCAAGGACGTTCCCGCAGCCGCGCACTCGATTGAAGCAGGCTCGCTAAATCTCTCGACAGTGAGTACGCTCCAAGTATTTTTGAAGCGCGAAGAGCGTAATAAGGGCAAAACATACTCGGCGGATGAAAAACGTGAGCTGCTATCGAAGATGGAGAACCGCTCCGCTCGTG
>CAIRTR010000293.1 GCA_903881565.1 Oligoflexia bacterium
CGCAGTCGGTGCGCAGCTATTGAGAACGAATGAAGATCTGTTTTATTGGAGAGAGGGCGATTTTGAAGTCGATTTTGTCCTGCGAGTTGGCAAGAAGATCTACGCCATCGAAGTCAAAAGCGGGCGCAAAGGAAAGCTTGCCGGCCTTGCAAGGTTTAAGGAAAAGTACCCTCGCGCAAACTTGGCCATCGTTACGCCTGAAAACTACGAGGACTTTGAGCGCGATCCGATGGGGTATTTGCAGGCGGCCTCGCAATAAAAGCGCTCACATGGGAACCCAACCCTTGACTTTCGCATCGCAACAAGTGCATACTATACACATGAAACGTACAAATCTTGTGCTTAATGAGGAGCTCCTAAAAACTGCCACCCAGGTTCTGGGTGCAAAAACCTACTCCGCAGCAGTTAATCAGGCACTCGCTGAAGCGATTCGTAACGCGAAGATTCGCGGGCTTGCCAGCTTCTTAGGGAAGGGAGTCTGGGAAGGCGATCTAAGCGCGATGCGAGAAGATCGTGTTTCTTCGAGTACGAGACGACGCAAATCATGATTCTGGTCGACACTTCAGTTTGGATCGATCTGTTCGGACGAGCCAAGCGACACAAGCTTCCACCCGAGCGCCTCATGGAGCTCGGCACTTGTTCGCCCGTGATTCAAGAGGTGCTACAAGGACTCAAAGACGATCACGCGCACCAGCTAATCAAGGAGGGACTCATGGCACTTCCGCGCTTTGGAGAGCCCTTGACGGCTGAACTCTTTGTCGAGGCATCCGACCTTTATCGCTCCGGCAGACGCCGAGGATTGACCATTCGCTCCTCGACGGATTGCCTCATTGCGGCGATTGCCATTCGCCATCGCTTAACGGTTTGGCACGCAGATCGCGACTTTGCGGCGATTGCGACCTTTACGGACCTTAGGGAAGTATCGGGCGCTCGGTTGGTTTAAGCTGCAGTAACTCTAACTCCTGACTCGATACAGGCTACGCCTCAGTTCCCAATCCCACTCAGCACAATGTAAGAATAATCCGAATCAGGCGAAGTCACCGTCGTGAAGGTCCCATTTTCGTAGATCACACTCAAAGCGTTTGTGTAAGTCGCGCTGGTCATCGATCCTACGATGACCCCGTTTGAGATCTTGGCAAAATCCAACATCGGGTGAGCCGCCATATCAGGTGAGGAAACCAATGTTAGGGTGCCATTTTCGTAAATCACCCCTTTTTGAGCGACGTAATCCTTAAAGGCTCGTCCTACCACAGTTCCACTTTCGGAAATCCCGTTAAACGAAAGGTGCGGGTAAGTAACAAGATCATCCGATGCCACCGCGGTGACTGTACCCCCTGCATAATGAACCCCTTTAACATTATATGAGGCATTTGCGGGATCCATTCGCCCCACCGCTGTTGTCCCCGAAACATCAGTCAAATAGAGATCTGGATGCCCCGTTAAGTCGGGCGATGGAACGAGGGTCACGGTCCCATTTTGGTAATACACTCCCTTAATGCCCGTATAAGCACTCGCTGCATGAGCAAACCCCACTGCCACTCCAGCTGATGCCGCATCAAATTCGATATAGGGAAGAGCCCCATCGGGCGAAACCACTTCGACGGGTGATCCATTCGAATAATACACACCCTCGCCCGCCGCATTTGGCTGATCGTCAGCTGAGTTCGCGTAACCGTAGTAAACGCCTCCCGAAACATCAGTCAAAGTGAAACTCGGATAAGTCCCTGCATTTGGAGGACTCATCAAGGTCACCACTCCGCCTGAGTAAACAGCCCCTTTGCAATTTCGACGATTTGAAGAGCAGGCGGAGCCCACTACGATTCCGCCTGAGGTACCACGGAAACTAAGCTTCGGATACGTCGCCACATCGGGAGAGGACACCAAAGTGACCGTTCCGTTATTATAAATCACGCCCTTTGCGGCGGTGAAACCTACATTGTAGGCTACGCCAACAGCTACCATACCCGTCAGACTCGATGCCGGAGTCGCAGAAGGAGTCGCTGATGGCGAAGCATTTGGGGACACCGAATGTCCACCCGCACCCGTAGCACCGCCCGCTCCACCTGTTCCGCCAATCGTTCCTGTCCCGCTCGCACCCACAATGGTTCCATTAGGATCAATGACACTGCCAAATCCATCATTTGTCCCGACTGACGTGCCTGTTCCAGTCGCGGGGTTTCCATCCGTGTGACCTGCGACAATAACGTTGCCACTGGCGTCCACGTCTAATCCGCTATTGACCACTGTCTTGCCGGTCTGGCCCATTTGCTTGGTCCACACTTTTGCGCCGGTCGAAGCATACTTCGTCACAAAACCATCTTGCGTTCCGGTCGAACTCCCGGTGCCCGCAAAAACATTGCCATCCGTTTCGCCAGCAATGACCACGTTATTGGATTGATCCGTGCGAACCGCGCTGGCATGAGTCACTTTGCCAGGCGCGCCTTCTTGAGAAACCCACAACTGGGTTCCTGTGGAATTACTATCGTACTCCGTCGTAATCCCATCCACTAAGCCAGTCGAAGCGCCCGTGCCGGTGACGTGATTGCCCGTCGTTGATCCAGTTACCACCACGCGGCCTGCGCTATCCGTATCGGCAGATTCAAATGAAGTCGTTGCTCCGCTCACGCCTTCTTGCTTGGTCCACGTTTTTGTTTTTCCGGTCGTATCGGTGCCATCATACTTAATGACCACGCCATCGTTTGTGCCACGAAGACCGCCGCCATCAATGTCGCCTGTTGTGTTGCCCGCAACAATCACATTGCCCGTGGCGTCGACTGCGATTCCGCGTCCTTCTGTTGACTTACCCGCCGTTTTGCCTTCTTGTACGACGTAAGTCTGCGCGCCTGTTGCGGCCGCAAGCTTCATGACAAAGAGTTCAAAGGTGCCGGTGGCTGCGCCCGCGCCTGCCTCAAGATTTGCGTTTGTTTTACCCGTTAAATAGACGTTGCCACTGGTATCCACTGCAACAGCATTCGCAACCGTGGTCGTAGAGGCCACCCCAAATTCTTTGCGCCATAATAGCGTTCCTGCGGAGTCATACTTAATGATGAAAATATCTTTTGTACCTGTCGCAGCACCACCGGTTGGGGAAGCAACATTACCATCCGTCGTTCCAACCAAAAATACATTGCCGCTCGCATCCACCGTCGTGATTGTATTATCAACCGAGTGACTCGCAACTCCGACTTGTCTCACCCAAGCTGTTGCTCCGGTTGTACCGACTTGAACAACCATTCCGTCTTGCGTGCCCGTTGATGCGGTTGCGGTTTTATCAAACGTATCTAAGTTTGCCGTCGTGGCCCCAGCCATCGCGACGTTGCCGTCTTTGGAAACTCGAATATTGGAAAACGTCGTTGTTTTACCCGCGACTCCTAATTGATTGACCGATGACCACTGCACAGTCCCTGGCAATACACCCGAGGCGGCGACTTCGTCTAACTTGCTACAGCCAGAGGTGATGATTGCGAAAAATGTGGCTAGGAGTGAAAGGGATGAAAGTGCGTTCTTCATGTGATAGATCCTCGCTATGCAGAATTTTGGGTCGATTGAGTAAGTATAAACAGATGAATGATCGTTGCAATTAGTTTTTCGCAATGTGGAGCGTCAGTTTTATGCCGGCCACCTCTTTTCTCCCAACTTTTTCTGGGAACGCAAAATTCTTGTTGAGCAGAATCTCAATTCACCCTCATATTATAGAGATCGATTTTATCTAACCTAACTTTGCCAACGAGGGGCCCTCCATGAAAACCGTTTACAAAACTCAAATCTTCTCCGCACTCGCAATCATTGTACTCAGCACCGTAAGCGTGCTTGGGTTCGCCGAAGAGCAAGCGCAGCCGGCTGGACAAGCTGAATTCACTTCTTCAGCTTCCGTTCGACCCGGCTTGTTTCTCATCAATAGCTCAAGTGGGATCGACCTCTCGGCCGTTTACAAGAAAAAGGCGCTGATCGCAGCCCTTCCCGAGTTTCTATCGCGCGAGCGTTTAGGTTTCGGCGCTCAGTGGAAAAAAGCCAGCAAGACAAATTCCAGCATCGCGGCTTTAGACTTCTTTGCCGAGCTTGAATTCAAGGAGATGTTTAACCCCATCTTCTCCGCACTCCCCTTCTACACTTATGTTCCTTTTTACATCTCCACTCAATTTGGTTTCGTACGCACCGAAAAAGTCTTGGGCGCTGTCACGACCAATGGTGTCGGCGTTCACTTCGCGCCTCAGCTGCACATCCCGCTCCCCACAAAGAAACTTCATCCTCGCTTAGAATCCGAAGTGCTTTTTGTTTACGCCATTGAAGCGGTGAGCCCGAGTTTGTTTGGAGTTACTACGAGCTTGAATCTTGGCTTTTTGTTTTAAATTAGATTGTCCTTCTGCCTACTTTCTGCCCCCTTTTACCCTGGAGAGATCACTTATGAAAAATCGCACCCCCTTCGCTTTACTCGCAATCCTAACCCTCACCTTTGCCTCAACCACCGGTTGCAGCAAACTTGACGAGTCGGCAGTCACCGCCGCCGCTGTTGTTGCAATTGATGCCAACAGAGTTGCAGTCGGAGATTCGCACTCCTGCTTCTTGACCAGCGAAGGCGGCGTCGCATGTGTGGGCGATAATACGAACGGGGAACTGGGCAACGGCTCGACCACTAATTCTACGGGGTTTGTCACGCCGACGGGGATGAGCACCGGAGTCGCGAGCGTGGTCGCTGGCGGCAAAAACACGTGCGCCATCACGACAGCAGGCGCCCTGCAATGCTGGGGCAAGGGCGGTTCAGGACAACTCGGGGGGAGTGCAGATTCAACAACTCCAGTTGCGATCGCGGGACTCCCAGGGCCCATCGCTGATGCAGTGATGGGCGATACGTCAGTGTGCGCACTCACCCAAGCTGGCGGCGTGTTGTGTTGGGGTGGAAACGACGCAGGTCAACTGGGCAACGGCACCACGACCGATAGCGTGACTCCCGCTTACGTCACGGGCTTAGATTCCGGCGTGACCTCAATCGCAGGCGCGGGCAAACAAGTCTGCGCGGTACTGGCGGCGTCGACCGCCTGCTGGGGCGCGGGAACTTCAGGCCAACTTGGCAATGGTGCCAGCTCCAACAGCACCACTCCTGTGACCGTCACGGGCCTTACCAATATTTTGTCAATCACCGCCGGCGAGAGCCACTTCTGCGCCTACACTTTGGATAGCGTGATGAAGTGCTGGGGCGATAACACTTACGGCCAACTCGGAACTGGAACTGCAGGAGGAACTTCGAGCACTCCGGCTGTAGCCAGTGCGTTTTCCGGAGTTGCTTCAGTCCTCGCAGGGGGAGAAGGCACGTGCGTGCAAACCACCTCAGGCACCATTCAATGCGTAGGTCGAAACGACAAAGGACAATTGGGTAACGGCACGACCACGAGTAGCGCAACACCCGTGACGGTCACGGGACTCACGAGTCTTTCAGAATTTGCGGGCGGCGGCGATCACGCCTGTGCGCTTGCAGCTTCAGGAGCGTTTTCGTGCTGGGGAGATAATTCAAGTGGGCAATTAGGAGACGGAACGACGGTTTCACACACAACACCGACAACGATCATACCTGCGACGGGGACGACGGAGTCTGCGAGTGCTTCTCCAAGCCCCTCTCCAAGTCCTTCAGCCTCCCCTATACCGGCCTGGGCCGGCACCAAGCAATTCGGGGTCACGGGGGCAGCTGGCACTGTCCTCTCGGGCACAAAAATAGATTCGAGTGGCAATCTTTTTGTTTGTGGCTACACCGCGGGTGCGCTCGCCGGCCAAACTAAAGTTTCGGATTCGGGCAAAAATGAGGTCTATGTTATAAAACATGATTCTGCTGGTACCGTGTCTTGGATTCGGCAACTCGGCGTTTCGGGAGCCTATACTGCGGTTTCTGGAGCGTGTGCCGTCGACTCCAGTGGTAATGCGTATGTGACCGGATACACCGATGGAGCAATAGACGGGCAGACGAAGACATCAGGCGCCACCAAGAATGATATGTTTGTTACGAAATACAGTTCAGCAGGTACGAAGGCGTGGACTCGTCAGCTCGGCGTTTCGGGAGCATATAATGCCACTCCTAGGGGTGTCGCGGTCGATTCGAGTGGTAATGTGTTTATCAGCGGCGTCACTAACGGCGCCTTGGATGGACAGAGTAAAACGTCATCAAGTGCTGCCTATAATGATTTTTTCGTCACAAAATATGACTCATCAGGCACGAAAGCCTGGACTCGCCAGCTCGGAGTAACAAGCACCAATGAAACAATTTCTAACGGCCTGGTGGTCGATTCGAGTGGCAACGTATTTGTGGCCGGATACACACAAGGGGCTATCGACGGACAGAGTGAAATGGGTACGGGTTCTGCGAGTGATCTTTTTATCACAAAATATGACACCTCGGGCACGAAAGCGTGGACCCGCCAATTCGGTGTTGCTGGAGCATACAGCACCTTCCAATATGGCGTAGCATTAGATTCAAGCGGTAATGTTTTGGTGAGTGGCATTACGACGGGGGCAATGGATGGACAATCAAAAATTTCGAACTCTAGTGACTGGGATTCTTTTGTTGTCAAATTCGATTCGTCGGGCACGAAACTCTGGAACCGGCAACTCGGGTCCGCTGGCGCGTACACTACCTACGGAAAGGCTGTGGATGTAGACTCAAGCGGTAACATCTTTGTGGGTGGCTACACCACGGGTGCCGTTGACGGACAAACTAAAACTTCGGACGCCTCAAAGTTTGACCTTGTGGTGACCAAGTTTGATTCGTCAGGCACGAAGGCATGGACTCGCCAACTCGGTGTGACGGGTGCAAATCATACCTATTTAGGGGGTGTAGTCCCTGATTCAAGCGGCAATGTAATTGTAGGAGGCTTTACGGCTGGCGCTATTGATGGTCAGACAAAAACCTCTGATGCCACTTATATGGATTCGTATCTTATCAAATTTAGTTCGGATGGCACGAAGCAATAGTATTTTACCCGACCCTCTTGAAATCGTTGGTAGCCGAGAGACCGCGCGAGTGCGTCAGGACTATGCGACTAAGTATGACCTATTTGTGATTAGGTATAACTCGGCGGGGTTAAGCACTAAGGGCGGGACTTGGATTTTAGATTCTTCGCCGCGCCCAGAAGTGCCTTTTCATACCAGCCCCAAGCGCCTTTTCCGACTTCGGAGAGCCTCGGGTGCTTTTATAATAAGTTATCGAGTGGATTCCTTCATAGATCTCAAGGAGGGCTGAGAGTTCATTGAGAAGAAAATGCCTTGCGAGCGAAAGCGAGGCGCCTTCGCCTGTCACTGTTTTCATGAGATGCGCTGCGAGCCCCGAGTCACACAGGTACCAAATGTCCTTGCCCGTCCCAAAGTCATGGGGCGAAACTTTTTTGAGCACAAAAATCGCCTCAAAGGCTTGAAGGTAAGTTTTAAGTTTTCGATTGCGCCGCACATTAAAGTGAGCCGTGGTCGGCAACTCACCTTCGCGCAGAATTTGTCCCAACTGCTCCAAGATTCGTAGCGCAAACTCCGAATCAAAGCCTCGCTTAAACATACGAGGGAGATCTCTCAAAAGAGTGGTGCTCAGCCAACCTTCCCAGTAAAGGGATCGTTGGGAGCGGTCTCTCAGGAACATGGGAACGGGCATTCCCCCACTCATCATGTGGTGCGAAATAGCCGTACTATCGATACGACCTTTTTCGCCGTCCTTGAATGATGAAAAGCGGGGAGCGCGCGGAAGAGAGAGACCTAGAGCTTCACCTACGGTTAAGGGGTGCAACTGAAACAAGCCAACCCGACCCGGTGATAAAATATCTGCCCGATATTCTGCGCTTATGAACCTCAAGTTTTAGGGCATCAAAAAGCTTTGGGACTTTTTGGATTTCGTCAATGAGGGCCGGTGTTTCGAGTTTGGCCAAAGAGAGGCGAATTTCTTGATGCGGGATTCAGCGTATCGAGATCGAAAATGGGGCATAATCTGTAAATACTATACAAAAAAGAACATTAGATGTCAAAATATCACACTATTTAAAGCAGGAGGCCCTGGCCGCGGCAATAAATGAAGTGTTTTTGTCTATTGATCGTTTTCGGTGAACCCACGCTTGTTTTAAGGGGCGCCCAATTCTTGTGCAGGATTTGAAAGCCAGCTTGACGCTGATTCAAAAAACTTTTGCAGAGGCACAATCCGGATCCCCTCACGGATCAGCGTCTCCTTGCCGCCGTAAAGCAGAACGCGATTAGCAGTAGGATAATCGATTCCGAATACCCTAAGCCCCTTGAGATCTTCATCCCTGATGCGACTCGATCGTTTTACCTCAATAGCGAGAAAACCTTTTTCGCCATAAACAATAAAGTCGACCTCAAGATGCTCCGCAGTTCGCCAAAACGAGAGCGTATACCCCAGTTGCTGGTAATCGTTGAGCGCACGAAGCTCCTGAAAGACAAGAGTCTCCAAGGCCGCACCATCAATCTCCTCAGGCCGATCCAAGGGACCCTTAGGACGCAAAGTCCGGTAAACGCCCGCATCAAAAAAGAGAAACTTCGGATGCTGGGACATGTCTCGTTTGGCGCGCTTCAAAAACACCGGGAGGCGAACCCCGAGGAGAAGATCTTCTACAAGATCAAAATAGGACTGAACGGTTCGTCTCGGAATCCCTGCATCACTTGCCAAGCTCGAATAATTAAGGACCGAAGCCTGCGAAAAACTAGCGGCCTCCAAAAATCGAGAAAAGGGTCCCAGATTGCGGGTAAGGCCTTCTTGCAGCACTTCTTCTTTTAGATAAGTCTTTACGTAACTTGATAAAAAGGCAGCCGGATTCTTGAGGCTATAGGCCTTGGGCAAAAGGCCATACTGCAATGCTTTTTCTAAATCAAAGCTCTTGCGAAGCTCACAGGCCGTCAAGGGGTGAAGGAAATGTGTCTGCGCGCGGCCGCCCAGCAAATTAACTCCCGCGGCTTTTAGTTTTCGGGCGCTCGATCCCGTGAGTACAAACACCCGTTTTTGTTTTTCGATTTGAAGATGCACTTCATCAAGGAGGGCGGGAACTTTTTGGATTTCATCGATGAAAATGCGTTGTCCCTTTCTTGCCTGATCCGTCCACTCCCGCAAACGAGTCGGCTGATTCAAGAGTCTTCGATAGACATCGTCATCCAGAAGATCAATTCGAACCGCTTGAGAATCCAGGGTATCCAGGAGAGACGTTTTCCCGACCCCACGAGGCCCAAAAAGCAGCACACTGTCGTCCTTTGGGAGTTCTAAAATTCTGGCATACCTAATACCATTATATACCTAAAAATGGCAGTAGCAATGCCATTTTTATGGCCCACAAAACGCTCGCCATATTCAAAAAGAATTATAAAAACAACCACTTGCAAGATTTACCTGACTCGATACAGGTTACCCTCAATCCCACATTGGAACTTCGCGCGTACTCTGGCATAGTACCCGGTGCTTATGCATGAAGTCGCGCTTGCCCAAGAAATCGTCGAAATCTGCCAAGCCCACGTGGAGTCCGGCAGCAAAATCGAAACCGTGAAACTCGAAATCGGCGCGCTCTCCGGCGTCGTAGCCGAAGCGATCGAGTTTTGTTTCGAGGCCTGCGCAAAAGGCACGGCGCTCGAAGGCGCGACTCTTCTCATCGACAAAATCAAAGGTACCGCAAAATGTCCAATCTGCGCTCAAACGTTTGAAGTGGCGGCCGTCTTCGACCCCTGCCCTCATTGCCAAACCTATCCCGTCGAAATTTTATCAGGACGCCAAATGCGCGTAAGCGAAATCGAGGTAAACGATGTGTAACACCTGTGGCTGCAACCCCAATCACTCGCATGCTCATGCGCACGACCACCCCGCTCCTCGCAAAAAAATCACCATCGAACAAGACATTCTCTCCAAGAACAACTCGCTTGCGAAAACCAACCGCGCTCTGTTCAAAAAGCACCAGATTTTCGCACTGAATCTGGTCAGCTCACCCGGCTCTGGCAAAACCGCGCTGCTTGAGAAAACCCTGCGCGAACTCTCCGCAAAAACTCGATTCGCGGTCATCGAAGGCGATCAGCAAACGGATAACGACGCCCAAAGAATTGCAAAAACGGGTGTCCCCGTTCATCAAATTAACACGGGAGCCGGCTGCCACCTGGATGCCCACGGCATTGCGCACGCGCTGGATCACTTCGACCTCAAAAACCTTGATGTCCTCTTCATCGAAAACGTCGGCAATCTCGTTTGCCCCGCCACCTTTGATTTAGGCGAGCACCACAAAGTCGCTGTCCTCAGTGTCACTGAAGGTGAAGACAAACCCCTCAAATACCCCACGATGTTTGAGAATTCAGACGTCATGCTGCTGAATAAAATCGATCTTCTGCCGTACCTGGATTTTGATGTCAAAAAATGCAAGGAATTCGCCAAGCGCGTAAATCCGAAGATTAAGATCTTCGAAATTTCGGTCAAAACCGGCGCCGGGATGTCCACCTGGTACGAGTGGCTTGCGCAGGAAGCGCGCGAAATATAATGAACCCCAACACCTGCATTCGCATCGAAGTCAGAGGCGTAGTGCAAGGAGTAGGGTTTCGGCCCTTTGTTCTTAGGCTTGCACTCAATCATCAACTCAAAGGATTCGTACTCAATGACTCAAACGGCGTGAGTATCCAAATCGAAGGCCCCCCCGAAACAACCCGCCAATTCTTGAACGACCTACGCACGACCCCACCTCCCGCCGCACATATCTCAAGCATCGAGACCCAAGAGCTCCCCCTCCAAAACTTTTCAAATTTTGAAATCCGTAAAAGCCTAGGCGTGACCACCCACAGGTCGGTCCCCGTATCGGCTGATCTAAATGTTTGCCAAGATTGCCTCCACGAACTTTGGGATCCCAAGGACCGCAGACACCTCTATCCATTCATTAACTGCACCAACTGCGGCCCTCGATTCACAATCGTTAAGGATGTACCCTACGATCGCCCCAATACCACCATGTCTGCTTTTCCGATGTGTCAGCAATGCCGCTTAGAATATGAAGACCCACTGGATCGCAGGTATCACGCCCAACCCATTGCCTGTCCCCAGTGCGGGCCCAACTTGAAACTCCATGATCAAACGGGCTGTGAAGTCGCCCCCTCTCCCGAGAACACGGGCCCCAATAACCTGATCCTCAAATGCTGCGAGTTTTTGCGCGCGGGAAAAATCATCGCCCTCAAGGGACTTGGCGGGTTTCACCTCTGCTGTGATGCCCGAAACGAAGTCGCCGTTGCGCGTTTACGTTCCCGAAAACATCGCGAAATGAAGCCTTTTGGGGTCATGTTTACCGATCTTCAAGCAGCCGCTGAGTACGCCGTGATCACAGAAACTGAAATATCACTTCTCTCCTCAATGGCGTCACCCATTGTCCTCTTAGAGAAACACGCAACGCCACAGCTCGCGCCCAGCGTTGCTCCTCGAAACAAACGCTTAGGCGTGATGCTTCCCACGACGCCCTTGCACGAGTTACTCCTAAAAACCTTTACCGGCCCTCTTGTCATGACCAGCGGCAATCAAAGTGATGAGCCTATTGTCACCACTGATAGCGACGCCTTCGAGCGCCTTCAGAATATCGCCGACTATTTTCTGACCCACAATCGCCCGATTGAGACAAGGTGTGATGATTCGGTCGTTAAGGTTTCAAACGACAAGCCTATTATTCTAAGGAGAAGCCGAGGCTATGCGCCGGGGGTCCTGAACCTTGAACAGCCTTTTTCAGCTGCGGTTTTTGCCACCGGTGCCGAACTTAAAAACACGTTTTGCCTTACCCGAGGGCACCAGGCGATTTTAAGTCATCACTTGGGAAACCTCGATCATTTGGAGACGATGCGATCGTTTGAAGAAGGATTTTCACATTTCAAAAAGCTTTTCGGAATCACCCCACAAGTCATCGCTCATGACCTTCACCCCGATTACCTTAATACGAAGTGGGTCAAAGAGAATTTCTCGGGGCCCGAATGGAGCGGCCGAGTTTTTGGTATTCAACATCACCACGCCCACATCGTATCTTGCCTCACCGAGAACAATCACCAGGGACTTGCATTGGGTTTGGCACTTGATGGCACCGGCTATGGCCTTGACGGAACAATCTGGGGTGGCGAACTTCTGCTGTGCGATGAGCGCGACTTTATCAGGGCTGGACATCTTCGAACATTTGCACTCCCTGGAGGGGATCAAGCCATCCATCAACCTTGGCGGACCGCCCTTGCGCTGATCAATCAAATACTTCCCTCGTCGCAAGTTCCCGAGGCCATCGCGCGAGTTTTTCCAGAAATTTCACCCGATAAAACCGCCGTCATTTTGCAGATGCTTGCCTCAAACCTCAACTGCCCTGTGACTTCAAGCTGTGGGCGACTTTTTGATGGCGTTTCGGCCTTGTTGGGTTGCACGCGCGAAGTCTTCTACGAAGGACAAGCCGCGATTGAACTCGAACAACTCCTGGACGGCCGTGCGCCAGCTACGCAACCCGGATATTGTTTTGATCTGAATTCTACTCCTCAAGGTTCGGAGCTCGATTGGCGCCCTGCCATCAACGCACTCTATCAGGACGTCATCAATAACTCAGAGTCTGCATTGTTGAGTCGGAAGTTTCATGATGGCCTTAATGCCGGGCTTTGTCAGATGGCTCTTGTGGCTTCTGAAAAATACAGAATCAAAACAGTTGCACTTAGCGGCGGATGTTTTCAAAACGATTATTTACGCGAGGATCTAAGTGTGAGATTAGAAAAAGTCGGATTGACCGTCTTGTTTCATAAATCTCTCCCCACCGGCGATGGGGGACTCGCACTGGGCCAAGCGGTAATCGCCGACCGCACGTATACTCGCACTGATACCCGCACTTATAAAGGAGACGCCTCATGTGTTTGGCAGTTCCAATGAAAGTTCTCGAAGTCAAAGGCACCCAAGGAACCCTTGAGGTGGGTGGGGTCATTCGAACCGCTGACCTATCACTGGTGGAGCCCATCTCGGTTGGCCATTATGTCATCGTCCATGCGGGGTTCGCGATCTCGACGATGAACGAAGACGAAGCACAAAAGACCCTCGCACTTTTCAAAGAGCTTGAAAACGCTGCCCCCCAAGAGGGAGCTTCAGATGAATAACAATCCTCCCTCAATCACACTCGCTCATGGAAACGGCGGGAAACTCACCCACGAATTGATTTCTAAAGTTTTCCTGGACGCTTTTGATTCACCCGAACTTAGAATGAAGGCAGACTCGGCGGTCTTGCCCCCTTTGGGTCCGCAAGATCGGCTCGTTTTCACAACCGACTCACACGTTGTGACCCCACTTTTTTTTCCCGGTGGAGACATCGGAAAACTCTCAGTCGCCGGCACCTTAAACGATCTCGCCGTCATGGGAGCGCGCCCGCTGTATTTAAGTGTGGGGTTTATCATTGAAGAAGGGTTTCTTGTTTCGGACTTAAAGCGAGTGGTCTCCTCCATGGCGCTGGCCGCAAAAGAGGGCGGTGTTCGCATTGTCACAGGTGACACCAAAGTCGTTGAAAAAGGGGCGGCCGATGGGCTTTTTATCAATACCTCCGGCATTGGCGTGCTCCTCGAAGGCTCGCCTAATCTGCGGACCAAAGCACCCGCCCTTGAAGATACCGATGCCGTCATTTTAAGCGGCAGCCTGGGGGATCACGGGATTGCGGTGTATTCAAAAAGAAAAGGAATTGATTTCAAGACCGACCTGCAAAGTGATTGCGCGCAGATCTTTCCACTCGTACAAGCAGCGCTCGCAGTCTGCCCCGAAATTCGAATCATGCGCGACCCCACGCGCGGGGGCCTTGCCACCACTCTGAATGAATTTGTGGCGGGCCAGGCGATGGGGATTGAATTGTTCGAGAATAAAATTCCGTTGAAGAAAGAAGTCAAAGGCGCGTGCGAACTTCTGGGCTTTGACCCTCTTTATCTGGCCAATGAAGGAAAACTGGTGCTGGTCGTTCCCAAGGCTTATGCGAACGCGGTTTGCGAGGCGCTCCAAAAATGTGCGATCGGACGCGAGGCAACCGTTGTGGGCCTCGTCACAAAAGAGGTCCCCGGCAAAGTCATCCTTCGAACGTCCCTGGGGAGCCGACGTATTTTGGATATGTTAACCGGGGAGATGCTTCCCAGAATTTGCTAGGTCTAACCTATGAAGTACCATGAAATACATTGACGAGTTTCGAGATCATAAAGTTGCACGAGCACTCTCGCTTCGTATCAAGGAGGCCGCCAACTCTGCTCATCCCCCCCGCGAATATCATCTCATGGAATTTTGCGGAGGCCACACCTACGCGCTCTTTCGCTACGGACTTACCGACCTGCTCCCTGCGAATATCAAAATGGTCCATGGTCCGGGCTGTCCCGTTTGCGTGCTCCCGATCGGACGCCTTGATGGTGCCATTGAACTTGCCAAGCGTCCCGAGGTTATCTTTGTCACCTATGGCGATGTCATGCGCGTTCCGGCCTCGGATCGTCAGAGTCTCTTAAAGGCTCGCGCTGAGGGGGCCGACATCCGGATGGTCTACTCGTGCGCTGACGCGCTCACGATTGCTCAAGAAAATCCCAGCAAAGAAGTCGTTTTTTTCGCAATCGGCTTTGAGACCACCACCCCCGCGACTGCCGTAATTTTACAAGAAGCCCATCGCCTCGCGCTTAAGAATTTTTCAATCTATTGCAATCACGTGATCACACCTCCCGCGATCTCAAGCCTCCTTGAATCTCCAGAGGTGCAAAACCTGGGAGCGTTGCGGCTGGATGGTTTCATCGGCCCCGCCCACGTAAGCGCCGTGATTGGAAGCAAGCCGTTTGAGGCATTTTCGAATCATTATAAGAGGCCCGTGGTCATTTCAGGATTTGAACCCCTTGATCTTCTTCAAGCGATTCTCATGCTCGTAAACCAGCTCAATGAAAACCGCGCTTGCGTTGAGAATCAATACACGCGAGTCGTGACCCGCGAAGGCAATATCCGGGCCCAACAAAGTGTCGCAGATGCTTTTGAACTCAAGCCCACCTTTTTATGGCGAGGGTTGGGGAAGCTCCCCTACAGTGGTCTAAAAATCCAAGAAAAGTATTCTGCATTTGACGCGGAAATTCGTTTTGGACTTAACGTCCACGAAGTGCCTGATCCCAAAGCCTGTGAATGTGCCTCAATCGTAAAAGGACTCAAGAAGCCCCATGAGTGCAAACTCTTTGGAAAAGTCTGCACCCCGGATAACCCGATCGGAGCCTGCATGGTATCTTCTGAAGGGGCTTGCGGAGCTTATTATCGTTTTGGGCCCATGAGTGAGAGACGCGTCTGAGAGACGCGCCTAACGAACGGCGCTCCCGTCGGTCCACTTCGTCGACGAATTAACCTGAACCTTAGAATCGCTCGCAACGGAGTCGAGGAGTGAATTAAACTGAGCCTTCGACTGACCCGAAGTATAAGACACATCGACTCCGAGCTCATCATAACCTAACAAGATATTGGGGAGCGTCGCACCGGTAAAAGTGACAGCAGAAAGATTGGCGAGATCTAATTTCACCGTACTCAGGTTTTTCCCCGTAAAGTCAGCACCGGTAAGATCTAACCCCGAAAGGTCCACGTTTGTGAACGAAAGAGCTTGAGAGAGCGCGCCCCCAAGATCCCCGGTTGCATCCGCAAATATTGCCCCATTAAGATTGGTGCCCACAAACAAAGGCGAACTAATGATCGATTCACTCAGATCACATGACGTAAGATTCAAGCCCGACAATTTTGTCCCATTGAGCGTCGCGCCGAACAATTGAATCACCCGGCGCGTCCCACCACTCCCCAAATTGTCCCCGACCGTCGCCCCTGTGAAGTCCACGTCCGTCAGATTCGCACCCGTAAAATCCACCGGAGCCACATTTGCCGTCGCGGTGGATCCCGAGAGGTAAGCGGAGTTAAACTTAGCCCCATGCAAATCCGCTCCGCTGAAACTCACACCGGCCAAATCCCAATTAGTAAAGTCGATCCCACTGAGCGTGGATCCTGAGAAGTCCGCCCCGGCCGACGTAGAAGTCTTATCAGCAAAAACAGCCGCACTCATGGAAGCGGTCGTGAAGTTAAGGTCCGTGAGTGTCGCACCCAAAAACGAGCCCTGATCCAGCCGAGTAGCCGCGAGGTTGGCTGACGAAAGATCAGCTCCGTCCGCCACTACCCCCGTTAGATTAAGACCGTGGAGATCGGCCCCCGAAAGAGAAACATTCTTGAGCGACAAATGATCCACGTCCGCCGCACTTTGCAGCATACTGCCGGTCAAGCCCGTCGAATCATCAAGAATCGCATGCTTGAGATGGGTGCTCGTCATCACCGTCTTATCAAATGAACCGAGACTCAGATCGGCCCACGCGAGAGATGCGCCCGAAACATCCGCGCCGTCAAAATAGGTGGTTGTATTGTAGCCACCAAGAGCGAGCGCCGACATCTGCGCGGTCGTGAAAAGCGGACTGAGATTCATGTTGGTAAAGGAGAGTCCATCGAGGTGTGCGCCAACGAGACTGCTGGCAGACGCGATCTCCCACCCTTTGACGCCGACCGCGCTCCGAAAATCCACCGCGCGCAGATCTGCAGTGGACCAGGATACAGAGGTCAGATTTGCGTCCGCAAAAATCGCTCCCGTAAGCGTCGCACCAGAGAAGTCCGCACCACTGAAGTCCGCACCCGTCATATCGAGAACACACGGCGAACTGGCGCAGCCGGCGAGAAAATCGCGGGAATGATAATCAGACGCATGAAAATCCTGGGAACGGGCAAGCGCCAGTGTCCACTTCAGCGAAAGCAGAGTGGCATCGGCGACTCCCACAAATGAAAGATCCGAGTAGTCAATGCCGACACTTGAATCAAGGCTGGTATTGAGCGCGATGGAGAAGACACAAGCAGTCCCTTGATTGGCTGTAACAGCTGAGCCAGTAACGGCGCCCACCGCAAGCGCGTGACAAAGATAGGCAAGAGCCTGATCAACCGAAGCCGTGGCTCCCACGTCCACCAAGAGTGAATCGAGGTCATCAGAGATAACGGCAGAAGCGGAGGTCCGCACACCGCCAGTAGCCATTGAAGCAAGTGCGGCCAAGAAACTCGGGTACTGCGCAGAAGCAACAAAGCCTGTCGCTCTTCGCGCGGTCTGCAATTCGGTGGCACCAAATGCTGCGTAACCAATCGTGGTAGCGCCAATGGAGGGATTACCTGCCAGGATCGAGAGCGCCGTTAAGGCTTCAGCGGAGCTAGCGACCGCCGAACGGCTCCCGTTTTGAATCGGAGTCAAGGCCGCAGCTAAGTCGGAGGCTTGGGCAGCGGTGAGACTCGTATCGGCGGCCAAGATACTTAGAGTCGTGGCATAGGCTTCTCTCGCGCGAGCGATCATTCCAGATTTCATTTCTGCAGTAGCCAACCCCGATTGTAAAAGCGCGGTCCATTCTGAAGCGGCGGGGAGCAGCGGGGTCACGATCGCGATCGCGGCACTCTGAGTAGAGGCTTGCGCAAGATTTCCAAATTCATCAAGAGCAGTCGCCGCAGCAATTGAAACGGCCATGGTCCCGTTCCCTGAGCAAGAAGTCAGGTTGACCATGCGAGAAGTCGTAGTGGATCCCGTGACCGTGATGGAGCAAGAAGCATCCGCGGTTGCATGGAGAGTCACATCCGAAGCCGAGAGCGTGATAGTCGAACTCTCGGAGTAGGTGACCATGAATGAGTTTCCAACGGAGGGCGCAATCTTAAGCGAAGGCCCCAAGGCATTTTTGAAAACCTGCACACTTGCGGTTCCGCTTTGGCTTTTTAGCGTATTGAAAAGATGAGCGGTGATCGCAGCGGTGCCGTTATCCAAAAGGGTTAAATCAAGCTGCGCACTCCAGGCGCCATCCACGCAGGGAGTGGTGACGGCGGTGACCTTTGAACCTTGCGAAGATTGCGGCGCTTGAATCGTAATCGAATCTGAGTTCTTGGCAGTACAAGTTCCACTCACCGTCGTTGTCGCAAGCGATGCCGTCTTAAGCGAAGTTCCCAACGCTGGCGCGGTAATTAAAAAATCAGGATTTGAACCGCTGTTAAGATAAGTGTCGAGCGTTTGATTCGCGGCGCCTCCGGATAAACGGCAGCCCGTGCCCCCTAGACATAGGGATGCCAAAAGAGATGCCGAGATATAAAATAGGAGGGACCCGCGCCCGCGTTTCATAGTCCCTCTAATTATAGACTATAATAGTCAACTATTGAAATTAATTAATTATCTTTAACAGTCGCAACGAGGCCGACATAAGCAGCTGAATTTATGTATCAAATCCAATCCCTAAACGAAGCGTTTGCGTCGAAAACCAGTGATTTGGCCCCGACTTGAAATTCGAATCGGAGTAGCCCGCTCGCACATGCCACCCCCCTAAATGCTCCGTTTTGATCGCCCAATCAAAGTGAACGGACAACTCCCGCTCCGTCATGCTCGTTGCGTTCGCACTCAGAGGCGCCAACCCGAAGGCAAAACGAAGCGAGTGTTTCGTGTTAAGCGCGTAGGCAATTGGAATCTGAATGGCGGGACCGCCCAGGATATTTTTGAACCCCAATGTTTGATTCGCGTCGGAAAAACTTCGGTAAAGCATGCCCACTCCAAAGCCAACACGCCATGGAAGCCGGATCCGTCTAAAGAAATGTCGTACGAAAACCTCACCCGAAAGTTCTCGTGTCCCATCGGGAAGGGGTTGCGAGAAGGCCAGCGGCGTCCAACGCGCCCCAAAGGTCGCCTCCCAGTAAGGCGAAAAAATCGGCACGCCCGAAAACACTTCAATTTCCTGGGATTTTGACGAAAAAGACCCGACTCCCGTCTCCGTATAGCCCAGCGAAACTTCATTCAGCGCAATGGAAAAATGAGGCTCGGAGAGTGAAGAGCGACTCAAATACCACTCTGCCCGCCAGTCCCCCCAATCTCTGAAATGAAATTTGATCGACTCCTCTTTCGCGGTGTCCGCCGGGGGACGGGCAGATTCCGAGGTGAAAACCAGTTCACTCCATGGGGCTCTTAATGCGATTTTTAAGTCAAAAACAGCAGGAATCTCAAGATCGTGAAGCCGCAATTTGAGGCCCTTTTCTTTGCTCTTCGAATCCAGATGCCCCTTGAAGTGGACTCCTGGAAACGCTTCGCCATGAAAATACATGGGAACGATTTCGGGTTCCATTTCCTCAATCGACAATTCGGGAATGCGCTCGGCCCCGGCGTCGGGCCGGATAATGCGCGCAGAGGCTCCCATAGCCCTGCTTGACTCGACATTCACCAGCCCGATCCAGAACAAACAAATAACAAGTCCGGAAATCTTTCCTATCGGTAACATTCACTCGCTTCCGCCAGGGTTTCCGTGAGCCACTTCTTCTGCTCGCGAAGCACTTTGAGGTGCTTTTCAATCGTTGTACGCCGTCCGTGAGTGGCGGGAATCTCAAAAAACTCGCCTTCAAGACGTCGCAACTCATGCTCTGTCAACGCGAGCACCTCTCGCAGCGGATTCAATGAATTCAAACTCAAAAGCTTGTTGAGCTCCGCACGATGCTTTTCTTCGCTTCGCCTATTGGCACTCCGGAGATCCAGCACTTCAGAAGAAAGAGTCGAAATCTCGCGGGTTAACTTCAATTCGAGAATTTCTTTTTCCGCTCGCAACCCTTCAAGAGTTTGTTTTGCCTCCGTGAGATCTTGCGTCGCCTTCGCGAATTCTGGAAACTCGACTTCGACCTTGATGTCGCCTTCTGGGATGAGATCAACCTTCGCGAGAATGGGAGACTCGGTCTGGACCTTGGTTTCACGGCTTGCTCGGTCGCGACGCTCATTCAACAATTCATCTCGCAGTGCCGCCACCGCAGCGTCCATTGCCTCCCGCGTGCTCTGCTGTTCCAAATGGGCAGCCTGGAGTTCCACTTCGATTTGCGTAAACCGTGCCAGAAGTAATTTGTTCTCTTCGCGCAAAATCAGATTTTCATCACGCTCCACGCGACGCGCTTTAGACTCACACTCCAGTGCGATCCGAGCATTGTATTCGTCAACCAATTCTTTTTGATGCGCAGTCTTCAAGTCTCTGAGTTCGGCCTCGATCGTCGAGCGACGCTCATCCAACTGCCACTGAAGATCTTCTGCGCGTTCGATCTGTACGTAATTTTCCGTAGTCGCACCCAGGAGCTCACGCTTGAGCCCTCGAATAACCTCGTCTCGTTCGAAAACGGCATTCTTGGCCTTCAAGCGGGTCAGAGCGAGGTGATCATTCAAAACTTGCGTTTCTCTGCGCGAGGCCATCAACTCAGCGTTCAAAGCCTTGATCGTCAGCGAATAGGATTCTAAATCAGCCAAGAGCTCAGAAGGCGCAGCCGTGCCTACGGGCGCTCCCGCAGGAGCGCCTCCGTCTGGCGACGGGGCCTGTTTCTGATCACTCAAAGTTTTAGGCATGGCCTGAGAAATACTCATCCTAAAGTCTTTTTCGGAACACTCGCCGCTAAACTAAAAGATTTCTTCTTGGCCTATTTCCTGGGGCGACAAAATCTTGACATTTTACATCCCCCCCTGCGCCAGATACACTCAATCAATGAACTTCTCATCGTTGCTGGGCATTCTCGCTGCTCTCGCCGTACTGGTAGGATCTGTTTTTAATGTCGCAGGCAAGGGCCACAACATTTTCCTGGAACCTCACGGGCTTCTCATCGTCTTTGGAGGTTCTGCAGCGGCAAGCCTCATGTGTTTTCCGATCTCCACTTTTTACAACACTTTGAAGGTTTTTATCCGCAAGTTTCTGGGCGCCTACTCCACGCGCTACGACACCGTCATCGCGGAGATCGTGGGTCTGGCAAAAGGCGCACGGGATAATCCAGACTACTTGAAAACTAAGTCAAATTCGATCAAGACCCATTTTCTCCGGGATGGGATCCAGCTCCTCACGCAAGGCGGAATCTCGGATCAAGCTATCGATATGATTCTCCAGAAACGAGCGCTCACGCACTTTAAGCGCAATGAAGAAGATGCCACCGTTTTCAAGACCATCGCCAAATTTCCGCCGGCCTTCGGTCTTCTTGGAACCACACTTGGGATGATTGGGCTTTTGCAGAATCTCGGGGGTGCGGACGCCTACAAGCTTCTCGGGCCTTCGATGGCGGTGGGGCTCGTGGCAACTTTTTACGGCATCGTCGTCGCCAATCTGGTTTTGATTCCAATCGGCGAAAACCTCTCCAAGCTCAACAAAGAGGACGAAGTGGTGCGCGAAATCGTCATGGACGGCATCAAGCTCATTCGAGCCCGCGAACATCCCTTGGTTGTCGAGGAGCATCTCAAGAGTTACCTCCTCCCATCTGAAAGAGCTAAACTCAAGCAGGTCAAAGTGTGATGCAAAAGGTGTGATGAGATGAAACCAAAACCGCCACTCCCCGCTTCTCTGGCGGATGCCGAGTCGGATTTTCAAAAACTCAAGCGCCAGGCTATGCCTGCAAAGGCCGAGGAATCCGAAAGCAATTGGCTGGTTTCTTACGCGGACATGATGACGCTTTTGGTAGGCTTCTTCTTGATTCTCCTTAGCTTTTCAAAAGTCGACTCGACCGTCTTCGAGAGCGTCAAAAAGGAGGCTTCAAAAGTGTTCGGCGGAGAATACAAAGTCCCGTTTGAGGCCCTTAGCGACAAAATCAAAGATGCCATCGAGAGCCAAAAAATGGGGGATCAAGTCGTTTTCAAACAAAATGATGCGGGGGTCGAGATCGCTTTCCGTGGCGCTTTGTTCTTTGATCTTGGGTCCGCTGAACTCAAACCTGAGGCACTGGAAATGCTGGATAAGATTATCCCCGTCGTTTCAGAGCAAGCTAAGAGTTTCGGAATTCTGATTGAGGGGCATACCGATAATCTTCCGATCGTCAGCAAACAATTTTCCAGCAATTGGGAACTTTCCAGCGTGCGGGCCTGCTCCGTGCTTCGTCTCTTCGAATCGCGAGGCTTTTCTCGAAAAAAACTCAAAGCCGTGGGATTTGCCGATACGAATCCGATCTTGCCCAATACAGACGGAAATGGGCAAGCGCTTCCCGCAAACCAAGCGCAAAACCGACGCGTTGTCTTGAAAATCCTGAAAGATTTCGAATCATGACTTCCCTCTTGACCTCCTTCTTGACCGCCTGCAGGGTGAATGCCCCAGACCTAAATAGGTTTTTTAAAGTTTTCCGCTCGGTTTCCGATCAGAAGAGAGATGAGAAGGGTCTCTCTCCTTATGCATGTTGTCTTGCTCGGATTAATTCTGGCGCTCGTCGCTCAAACGACAGGCTGCGCGCCGTCGTTAATCATTAAGAGCGAACCAAGCCAAGCCAGTGTTTTCTGGATCAATCCGACAAATTCCGACAAAAAGGATCTCGGCAAAACCCCCCTTCAAGTCACAGGCGAAGCTCTACGCCAAATTTATGGCTCAAAATCGCTTGAGGGAGAAGCGGTTCAACTCGTGATCGAAAAGCCAGGCTTCACGACTCAAAACTATCTCGTTCCCGCCACTCCCTTCGGAACTCTTTCCACGACGCTTATGGCAAAGCTCTCAAGTGGCATCGCGGGTGATCAAACCGCGCACGAGGTTCTCAGCGAACTGTTTAAGGCCCAAAAGTTTGCGCTGCAAAAAGACTACGAGCGCGCCCTGATTGCAGTCGATAAAATCCTGGAGATTTACCCGGATTTCGCCCCTGCCCATTCAATGAAAGGTTCAATCGCATTTATTCGTAGGGACTATCCGCAGGCCCTCAAGGACTACGAAGCGGCACTAAAGGCCGACTCCAATTGGGATGAAGCCATCGAAATGATCTCCCACATCAAACAACTCCGTGGCGAAACTTCGCGAGTTCCCGCAAGCAAAGCGAGAACGCCATGAATAGATTTGTGACAAAATTATTCCTGCCCCTCTTCTCAACCCTATTTCTGCTGGGGGTGCCCCTCTCGCTCGGAGCTCCGCTGCTGACTCCGGACAACCTCAATGCACGCTCTGCACTTGAGGAAAAAGTCGTACAAAAGTATCGCACTGAACTTCTAACCGTTTTGCAGCAGGGAACATTTGCGGTGAGCGCCCAGGTGTCGCTTGTCGAAAAGAATTCGCGTGACCCCGCAGGCAAGGGCTCTGAAGCCGCAGAGTTCTCTCCCTTTGATTTGCGCATGGGTCGCTTAAATCCAAAATCCTGGAGGCTCCCACAGGATGCCGCCGGAGACGGCCCCGAATACATGATCCGCAGCGTCTCTCTCTTCGTTGGGCTTGACTCCGCGCTCTCGCAAGAGAGCCGCGACCAAGTTAAAACCTGGCTCACCACTCACATGACGAATGAGTTCGGCTCTCTTGGCAAAGTAGAAATCTCGACAATCCAGGCGAAACCTGTGGAAAAAGCTGACGCAAAAAATACACCCACAAAGTCATGGCTCGATCGCCTGACTGAACTGCAAGTACTTGCAGGGATGGTGGTGATGGCCGTGATGATTTTGTTCTCGGGTCTTCTTCTGATGCGCGGTTTGTCCATCCGAAGTGAGCCCCCGCAAATGGCTGAGTTGCCGCGCGCGCTTCCGCCAACTCCTGTGGCGGCGGAACCGAAAGCAGAAATTGGGCCCAAGGTAGAGCAGCTGCTCTCCGCCACTGAGCAAAAAGAATTGCGGGCTTCGATCAATGAACTGGCGATACAAACCGGCGACGACTTGCAAGCCCTCATCACGTCATGGGCCGACGGCGGTGAAACGGGTCTTCTGAAACTCGCTCTCTTTCTGGATATTGCGTCTGGACTCACCAAGAAACTAAAGGTCCCCGAAAAAGCGCAAGAGGGTCTCGCAGAAACATTTTCAAAGATTCACAACATCAGCGCTGCCGACCGCCTGGACGCGATGGCACGGGCCCGCTGGGATCTTGTCGCGTGCCGGAATTTGGGATCGCAATCGCTGCATCAGCCTTTTGATTACCTCGAGAACGTTCAAGACGGAGCGGTAAAGAGTATCTTATTAAATGAAAATCCGCGCCTGCGTGCGACGGTCGCGTTGCACATGCCGTCCAAAGTACGCAAAAAGTATCTGGACAGTATGGCGATTACCGAAAAGCAGGGACTGTTTGATGAAATGGTCAGCCTCTCCTCGCTTAAAGTCGTAGAGCTTCGCCAAGCTGATCAAAAGATTCAAGGTCTGATAGGCGCATCCGCCCCTGCCGAAGCTGCGCTCTCCACCCAACCTTTGCTTGCGCGTTTCTTGGATGATCTCGTGCCCGAAGAGTCACTCAAGATCCTCCAGACTGCGCTGCAGGCCTCCGATATCCGCGCCTTCTCGGAGATTCAGAAACTGCATCCGAGCCCCGCCTTTCTCCCTTATTGGCCGAAAGACGAGCTCACGGCGCTTCTTCGAGAAGCCTCAACCGACGAACTCCTTTCCTTTATTCACTTCATGCCCGAAATGCAGGAAACCGCCTTCGCGGTCTTGCCCGATATGTCCTGCGAGATCCTCAAGGACACCTTACCTCGGGCCGACAAGCAACCGATTAAAGAACATCGCGGTAACCTGGAATCCTTACAGGGACGCCTCTCTCGTTTTCTCGAGAAGACAGAGATCGAGCTCAAATCCCCCGAAAGTCTCAGCCCTGCTCCGGAGAGCGTACTGCGTGCTGCGTAACTTAGCGGGTTTGACTCTCATCACTCTTATGCTCGTTGCCATGGCGAGTGAGCCGGTCTGTGCTTTCGCTACGGACTGGCGCTTGGGTGTGAGTACCGGGCTCGGTTCCTCGAGTGTCACGGTAAAGGAAGTCTCAAACAGCGAATCACCGCTCGTTTTTAAGCTCTGGGGCGAGTTCCCTTTGTCCTTCGATAAGACACTGATTTTGGAACACACACGAAGTCTAAAACCCTCACCCTTTGCAAGCGGCATCGCCTTCTCCGGCGCCACCGCTTTATGGTTTCCTTGGGGGTGTTTTCCCCAACGCCTCGTGAGCGGCAACGAAGCCGTGCGAAACGCTTGGACCCAGAAGCGAATTGCGCCTTTCTTAGGCCTCGGCACTGGGCTGGGCTCCGCGGACTCGCTCAAAAAAGTAGGCGCGCAGTCGCTGATGATTTCAGGTTATTCTTTTTACCTCTCTATGCGTGTCGGCGCCGACTACCCAATATCTTCGGCACTGGCCCTGCGCTCTCAGCTCGAACTTAACACTTCTGCCATCGGTACGAGCATGGGCTCGACGGCGTTTCATTTGGGAGCACTTTGGTACTTATGAGGGTTTTAATGACACGGTCAAAGATGACACATTTTGCCAAGGATCTAGCGATAACCGATAATGGGAGGAGCACGTTCGTGAAGGGAGAGAGTTGAAGCACGTATGTTAAAAAGCGCTACACGAAACATCATAGCGTTGACCTATGCTCTGCTACTTTTAGCAGGCGCATCCGCTTGTCTTCCGGAGGGCAGCGTCCTTGATGTGACCGCAAAACCGGCCGACACCTCAGGGGCTCGGTTGTCGTTTGCGGGTTTCTCGGGCGCCACTAGCGCTGTGGATCTCAATGGTTCTCAAATCACGGTCTCCTGGGATCTCTCCACTGACCCTGCCGTCGCAGGTTATATGATCTACGGGGTCGCGGTTGATGGAAGTCTCAGCCCAATTAAGGCTGTCAAGCCCGATACAAACACGGCAACTTTGAATGGACTTACTTCTGGCAAAGCCTACACGTTTCGAGTGCGCGCTAAGAATGAGCAGGACCAATACGATTCAAATACCATCGATGTCTCAACGATCGCCTACGACGGAATCACGGGAGCCAGCGTAACCGGAGCCTCAACGGCCACGGTTGCTTTTTCGACCGCAGCCGATGCGGATGCGATTCGCGTCTATTGCAAGAGCTTTGATACTGCATATTCTTCAACACCCGATGCGATCGTGACCAATCCAATCGCTACCTCTGCGGAACTCACCGGCCTCGTCTCGGGAGCCGCCTACACCTGTAAAGCAGTTGCGGTTTTGGCTGGAATTGAAGACAGCAATCAAGCTGCGACCTCCTTTACCCCGCTGGGCACCGCTTCAAAACTGGCCTTTACGGTGCAGCCACCGCTCGTGAATGCCGCGGGCGTCGCGTTTACCACGGGCCCCGTCGTCACCCTTCAAGATGCCGTCGGGAACGCACTCACCGCGGGTGCGGATGCAACAGCGGTAGTGACACTTGAAGTTTCTGTTACTTCTAAGACCTCTGGCACGGTACGCGGAACGGCAACTGTGACCGCTGTAGCGGGAGTAGCCGACTTCACCGGGCTCATTAATATCCAAGAAGCGGGCACCAAGATCTTACGCGCAACTGCAACCCTCAACTCCGGTGGCACACTTATCCAAGACTCCGGCAGTTTTAGCGTAAGCGCTGGCACCGCTGTGGCTGCCAATTCATCCATTACGATTTCTTCGACCACGACTCCGATGGCCAACAACAGTGATTCGCCGACAATCACGATTGTTTTAAAAGACGCCTTTGGAAATGCGATTAGCGGAATCAAACCTAAATTCATTTCCGACAATGTTTCAGACAAGGTCACGCAACCCAC
>CAIRTR010000294.1 GCA_903881565.1 Oligoflexia bacterium
AAAAGTGTTTTCTTTTTCTGTTTTTTGATCCGCGAAGCAGGTCAGTGCAACCTGAGTGAACGAGTGGCTCTCTAATTTTTTGCTGTCCCCAAGAGCCGCGTTACTGATCGCCATGATTCCGATTATTAAAACGAGATATTTATTCATTTGGCCTCTATTAAGTTTAGGTTTCCCGGTGACCAAGCAAAATCCTTGCCAGCTCTTTGGCGGTTTAAGTATTGGAAAATACTCAGTCTCAAAAATTGCTAATGCATCGCAAGGTGCGATTTTTTCAAGGAAACGGTATCACTTCGACGCTGCTTCGGCTTCAGCTTCGAAGGTAAAGTAAAAGAGCATCGCCCCGCCGGTGATTAGGCCCAATATGGGCAAAATCGCCACCAAGGGCCTCAAAAACTAGGATGCGGTATAATGGGAGTGCTTATTCAACCCAAACCGCGTCCAAGGAGGGACGATGCTTATGAAATACTATATCGGATTAGATGCCCATGGCAATACCTGCACATTTGTAGTTGTTGATGCTCAAGGCGTGGAGACCCACTGCGTCCGAGTTGTCACGACGGAGAAAAATATTCTAAACTTCGTGCGGTCGATTTCTGGAGGTAAGTCACTGACGACTGAAGAAGGTCAACTCTCACAATGGCTGTACTCACTCCTAAAAAATGAGGTCGACAACCTCGTTATTTGTAACCCCCTGTTTATTTCAAAACGAAGCGGCCCCAAGGATGATGCTGCGGATGCGAGACACCTTGCTCAACAACTCCGAGGAAATTTTTTAACGCCTGTTTTTCACGAGGTCAGTTCATTAATGGAAAGCCGCTCTTTAATGACGGCCTACCTTGATGTTGTCAAACAATGCACTCAAACCCAGAACCGATACAAAGCTCTGTTCGCAAAACACGCTCTTGTCACCACTGGAAAACGCATCTACCGGCTTCGTGATCGGATCGCTGAACTTCCGAATGAATCTGATCGATTTGTCGCCCAAGGGCTGTTTGAACAAATCCGCGTAATGCGGGAATCAAGACTTTCCTACGCACGACGTTTCCGTGAATTCTCCGACACTCATTCCGAGGTTAAGGCGCTGACAACGATTCCTGGAATTGCAGAAATTCGGGCGTGCCTGATTGCGGCCTCCGTGACAAACCCGGCACGCTTTCAAGACAAACATCACTTCTGGTCGTACTGCGAACTCGTCCGTCATCACTTCATCAGCGACGGAGTGATTTATGGAAAACGAACAAAGCGCGCAAATAGACACCTGAAGGCTGTATTCATGGGAGCTGCAAAAACGGCAATGACTGAGCCCGGGGCACTCCGCGACTATTATGACGCCATGATCAAGAAAGGTCTACCGCATAAGGCGGCCAGGAAAAATTTAGCACGGCAAATTGCAAGTGTTGCGCTTGCCGTGATGAGAACAAAGAAACCCTATGACGATTCAAAGGTGAAGGAGAAAATACGATCTAGTACAGTCGAAAAGATTTGAGAAATCTCGGGACGAGTTGGCCGAAATCGTGAGGATCACTCCTGATTCCTCCTGAGGTCGCATTGACTGAACATCAAGGCGATCACGACTCTCGCACCAGATAGGAAGTGAGGTCCTATTATGTTACTGACCTGTTTTTGAGGTCTTATTCGAAGGTTGACCCACTTCTCGTTTATATCGAACATTACCTTGGCCCAAAGCAGAGGCCCTGACAGAAGGATGAAGACGTCTCAAGGTATCTTCACAATATTGTGTAATGACTGTGCGATCGTTGTAGGCAAAGAGCAGAGAGAAATGAAGAACAAAAAGAGCTTCGAAGTCGGATAAACCCGTTTTTCGCTCTAGCCAGCTAAGCCCCCCTCCCCGCTCAAATCCACTTCCCGGACCCGGAATACGAAAACCGGCATCGAAGGGGGCCGCGCGTACCGCGCG
>CAIRTR010000295.1 GCA_903881565.1 Oligoflexia bacterium
GCCGTACATAAATGAGGACCGCAGGAATCTGTTTTCGCACTCCGGATTCAAAGGGATTCATGCCGCCTAAGCTGCCTTGAGATCCAGGATGATTCAAGTGGCGAAGCACCCTTAATGAAGCAGATGCAAACTGCCCCACCAGTGTGTGGATGCCTTCGATAAAGCTCCAACAAAATCAAAAAGATAGACTGCGAAAAAGGAGATTTAGTAGCGAAGTTCGATTGATACTCACATAAGTGATCAATATTTCAAGGATATAGCTCGTTCTATCCACACACTGTGGGGGCAGTTTAAAGCAGATGCCTAATTAAGATACTTGACAGAATCACTCAAACAATATAAAACCACTCCTGCCTTGAGGTGGCACCGAATGAAGTACTTTAAAATTCTCTCACCCCTTGCGATCGTCTTGAGCCTTGGGCTCTCGCAACTCTCTTTACGATCCGAAGCCACCGAGACACAAAAACCCGCAGCGAAGCCCGCCACAAAACCCGTCAAAATCGAACTTCCTTTTGATGCGGCAAAAGACGGATTGTGCTTCAGCAACTGGGGATTCGCAGATGTCGCCTGGCCGCTCGGCAAAATCGCAGACAAAGCCGGGGCCTGCCAAGGAATGTCCGGGATCGTCGCCGCCACCCATCGCTACGTAAGCTTTGATCCCGATGGCCCCAAAATGTCCGACAGCGGAATCCTTGATCGCATTCAAGAAGCCGTAAACCTCTACTCCCAAGGATGTAACGACGTGACTTGCAAAAAGGGCGTCATCAAGGTCACCGGCTACGCCTCCTTGCGAGAGGCGTGCAAAGTGAGCACGCAAGCCCTCAAGAGCCTCTCCGTTTACAACAACGCCTCGATTGCTCAGTATGACATTCTCCCACTCCTCCCCCAGTTTTTACACCCAGAAGATAATGACGAAAAATGGTCCAAACATAATCTCGCAACTCTGCGCTCGATCTATGCGGATTTAAAACAAGGCCGTCCCGCGCTGTTGCTATACGTTTCCCACGTGGTTACAGTTTACGGGATTGAAGAAGTGCAAGACGCTTCAGGCAAACTCACCGCCATTAAACTCAAAATCTGGAATCCCAACGCCAACCAATACACAGGAGAAGAAGAGGTCGACATCTTGAACGGAAACACCGCCGCCCCCGGCTGGCACATCTGGGATCTCACGCCCGGTAGCCCAGCCGCCCGCGCACGAAGTCAGGCGATTCCTGGCATTTTCTTCTGACAGGTGCTAGACCCACATAAATGCCGTTTCGCTCCCTCTACGTTCACCTTCCCTTTTGCGAAAGCAAGTGCAGTTATTGCGACTTCTACTCATTAGGAAAACCCGATACGAAGCCGGATGACGAAGCAAAGTTCCTCAAAGCTCTCGCAGAGGAATCTAAAATCGTCGCTCCGCTCCTAGCCCCTAAACTGGACACCATTTTTTTCGGAGGAGGCACGCCAAGCCTCATTGCCCCTCAGGCCATTGAGCAAGCGCTTAAGCCGCTGAATCTTCTAGATCGCTTGACCTCCGAAACCGAATTCACCATCGAAGCTAACCCTTCTTCAGTCACGCTGGAAAACCTGCGCGCGCTTCGAGCATTTGGCGTCAATCGCTTAAGCTTAGGGATTCAAAGCCTAGATGCCATCAAACTCAAAGCCTTAGGCCGCGTGCACACGCCCGAAACGGCA
>CAIRTR010000296.1 GCA_903881565.1 Oligoflexia bacterium
ATCCACCACATTGTTAAATAATATCAAGTACTTAGCTCAAAAGACATCGTCCGATTCAGACGAGGTAGACGAACTCTATCTCGATCTGGAAAGGACGGTGCCTCTTGTGGCCGACTCTTTCGGCAAGCTTCCTCTTGCGCTAAATACGACATTTCTGATAAAGTAAGAAAGTAAGATTATCTTACCAAGGGAGGCTAAATGAAAAAGGTTCTGAAGGTTCTAATGACCAACATGTCGTCCAAAGGTCAAGTTGTGATCCCAAATGAATTTAGAAAAAGCTTGGGATTGACCACCGGAACTCCTCTTGCTGTTTATACCGACGGTAGCACCTTGCTTCTCAAGCCAGTCGAGATTCCAGCGGCCGACGTTTTCGAAAACCTACTTAAAGAAAGCAGAAAAGCTGCGAAGAGCTCAGGCCTGAAACGTTCCGACATTTCGAAGGCTATCAAGAAAGTCCGCAATGAAAGTCGTTCTTGATACAAACGTCCTGGCTTCTGGAGTATTCTGGGGCGGAACACCTCTCAAGATTCTCGATCTCTGGAGGCGCCAAGAGCTTCAAGTACTTGCGTCGGAGTCAATTCTTGATGAGTACCTCAGAACAATTAAGCGTATCGCCGAGAAGATCAATCGCCCTGACCTATATCGTGCATGGGCCTTAGTCCTCCCCTCGAAACTAAGGCTCGTCTCAGTAAAGAAATCTTTTCGTCTTTGCCGAGACCCTAACGACAACATGTTCATCGATTGCGCGATCTCCGGCAAGGCACGCTACATTGTAACTGGCGATGAGGATTTACTCGTTTTGAATCAGGTCATGAACGTTCGAATCTTGGATGCGAAACGGTTTTTGCTCCTTTTGTAGTGCACGGTAGGACGAGCGGCCTTTTACGCGCCGCTCGCGGGATTAGCTCCACTCTTTTAGTATTCCAAAAAGCCAACCTTTCTCCGATACATACGGTAGAGAACTTCAATCCCGATCGCGAAAGGATGGCGCTTTTTCATGGGATACTACATCAGACAACTCTCGTGGAAAAAGTCCGCTCCGCGATGGAAACTTCAATTCCTATCCTACAAAAAGAAAGACTGCTCCGCCTCTCAAGCCAAGAAGCCCAAAAAGGAGTGGGATGTGCCGAAAGATCGGTGGCGCGCCTTGGGCTTCTATCCTTCGATGAGCCTCTCCGATGCAAATGCCCGAGCAAAGCAGCTCAATGCCCAGGGCCTTATCAAACGGCAAGAAGAGCGACTTCGAAAACAGCAACTCGATCGCAACCAAGCCAAACTGCTGCACGGGTCAGCTCTCCCTCCTGAATTCGTAACCGAGTTCGAAGAACGTTTTGTACGCAGTCGCGATAGCGAAACAGACCAAGGCAAGCGCAGAACCTCACGCGCTCGAGTGATATGGCAGGCAGCTCAAAAACTGATTGTCGCAATAAATGTGGATCCTTCCGAATGGTTTTATTCTTTTCACGAGATTTACGACTACTTTTACCAAAGACAACTCAGCATTCGCTACAGCCAGGCAATTCTGCGAATGGCCAACCTCTGGGGCTTCTTCATCTCCAAGAAACTCGCTCGCCCCTTTCTTGCCGTTCCAACCCCAAGAGGATACGAAAGACAGCGCCTCATTGATGCGTACTACAAGAGAGAAAGAAACGCCCGCAGGCCATCCGCCCCTCTCACTCCCGAGCTTCTCCAGCAATGTGCTTCGCGCATCAACCGCCCAAACTTTAACTGGCTGTTTTTATCTGTGTGGTTTGGCCTTCGTCCTCAAGAGATCGACAATCTTCACAACTCGGAGCTATGGAAGATCGAGACGCTTTTCAATGGGCGCGTTGTCCTATGGATATTTCAGACGAAGATTATTGCACTCCCTCCTGAGGATCGCTGGAAACCGATTCCGCTTCTCTTTGATGAACAGCGCTTTGCCCTAAGGATTCTCGAATCCCAAAAATTTCGCCGCCCGATTGTCCGCACAGTTCACAATTACTTTGGTGCCCATGTCGACCTTTACGGGGGACGAAAAGGCTTTACGGATCTCATGCTTTCAAAGGGCCAAAGCCTTGAAAACATCAGCATTTGGATGGGGCACTCTACACTAAATCGTACCTGGCGGAGCTACAAGAACAGGCGACTTTATCACATAAAATAACTAGCTCCGGAGGTTTGCCCGCGCAAGAGGCCCCTAACAACTCCTCGAGATAATTGACTTTAACGCTTTTTAGCGTTTCGTCTAATTCGATTATTTCGAATATTGCGTTTAAGGAACTGTTCCTATATAATTGCAACTATAAGCCACGAAGGAGAAATTATGGCCGCGCCGAAAATTAAGCACAAAATGTCCCAAACTAAATCAACTCCCCGCCCAACGAAGAGGGGGATTAAGGTGCGCGATTATGCGGAATTAAAAAAGCTCATAGCCCGGACAGGAAAACGCGTTTCCATTATGCTAGGTAATGAGGAAATCCAATTACCAAAAAGTGAACAAAAACTTTTTGTCGATGCTGTATTGGAAGCGATTGATATCAAAGGTGCACAAAAGAATGGTTCCATTCTATCGACCCAAGAAGTAGCAGATCTCCTCAATGTGTCGCGTCCATTTGTCGTCAAGCTGATCGAAAATCATCAGCTCAAAGCTTTCAACGTTGGTTCTCATCGCAGAGTTCTAGAGTTAGACGCCCTCGCCTTTCGACAAAAGATGAGAAACGAAAAGAATGAGGCACTTGATGCTCTTGCAAAAGAAACCGAAAGTCTTTGCCTCGAATTCAGATGAGTACAACTATCGCATTTTTAGACGCCTGTGTTCTCTATCCGTTTTCATTACGAGATGTGCTGATTCAGTTCTCTGTCGAGGGATGTTTCAGGCAAAATGGTCTGCCAAAGTCCAAGCAGAGGTGATCAAGAATGTTGAAGGAAATAATCCGAGCGTTTCCGGAAGGCTCAAACGCACGTTTGAGCTCATGGAGCGCGCTGCGCCAGATTTCCGGTCGGAACCAACCCGAAGCACCATTGAGCTTGTCTCTCAGTCCTCGACTGATCCAAAGGATATTGAGATTTTAGCCGCCGCAATCGACGGCGCCTGTACCCACCTGGTTACGTCGAATCTTAAGGATTTCGACATTGCCTACGGATCAGCTCGTGGCGTCGCGGTCATGCACCCCGATGAATTCTTAGAAAGACTGATTGAGAACAACTTGGAAAGTGCGCGAGCTGGATTTGAAGCTGTTTTAGCCAGATGCAAGAACCCGCCCCGATCAAAAGCAGATTATTGCGATGCCTTTAAGAATAACCGGTTACCAAAAGCTGCATCGAAGCTTGAGTATCTGTGAATCGCCTTTCTCAAAAAAAACTGTCGAATTAATCACCTTTCGGTACACTTTTGAGCTGCTTTTGCCCAAATTTGGGAATCTACGGTTCAAGACTAACCTGTTTCCCATGATTCTCAGCAGTTACGCCGCGCGGCTGCTGGC
>CAIRTR010000297.1 GCA_903881565.1 Oligoflexia bacterium
GAGCAAGACTTTTTCTGCCAAAGTGGTCAAGACCTACGTAAAGAATGCTGACCTCGTTTTGGGCGAGAGCTATACGGCGGTGGCTCGGGGCCTGCGTTCGGATCCAGACAAGGATATTGGGCGCATTCTACTTGAATTGAATGGTGGATATTCAAATGTCGCCTACACCGAAACATTTTCAGCTGATTTTACCGAGAGTCTTTTGAATTTTGGTGGAAAGGCCACTTACGTCTATTCAAAGGAGTGGCGGTTTTTTTCCAAAGCGGGATTTCTTCTTCTGCCCTTGAAGTCTTCACCTGAGTCATTTACTGCGCGCTTTATGTGGCTTGAGGCTGGTGGGAGTTTCAAAAGTCCAAAATTCAAGAAGCCGTGGGAGCTTTCGCTTGTGCCCAGTTTTCGCTATCTCACGAGTTTCGTGACGACTGATTCGTTCGGTTATCAGGGGTTGATGGGTCCCCAGGTGGGTGTCAAGGGGGGCTATGATTTTGCGAGCGGGCAGAGCGTGAGTTTGGAAACGCGGTTTGCTTTGCTTACAGCCTCTAGTTTTTCGGTGGGCTTTGGGAAGAGAGAATGGGGGATCTCCGGGACTTTGGCGCTTGCACCGTGGGATGGCAGGCGATGGTCGGTGGGAGTTGATTATTCGAGTATGAGCTTTGTGGTGGGAGAGATCGCTCTTGCAGCTCGCAATATGAGTGCGGGACTCTCGTATAGTTGGTAAATATGTGGCTACCTGACACATTGAAAAGATTGTGGAAGCGTGAGTCCGGAGATCTGGGGCTTCTGGCGTTGTGTTGCGCATTGATTCCTTTGGTTTGGGGCACGGTCTTCGGCTGGCGTCCGAATCTCTACATCATGGGCGCTGATGGTTGGGCAATGATGGTTCCGTATCTGCGGGATCTTCTTGCTCATGGGGGCGATTGGACCCAATTAATCTATCGACCCGAAGTTCAAGGCGGGGTCGCGCTTCATGATACGGCAGGGACTTTGCTGCTTCATCAAATCTGTGGCTGGCTGGGTTTTTCAGTTACGACGACTGCTAATCTGACTGTTTTCATTGCACAGGGGGGGCTTGCGTTTATTGGGGTGCGGTTTGCGGAGGAGCTCGCGCAGCGGTGGAGGCTGCAGAGTTCGAACGGGGAGGGCTTTGTTCCTGAAAGTCCATGGTGGGAGCGAGTGTTCTTAAATGCTTGTATGGTCATTCTTTTTGCTTTTGCACCCATATTCTCCTGGAGGATTTTTTATGGCCACGTGATCATGCTATTTGGAACTTCGGTATTTTTTGGATTTTTCGCACTTTTTTTGGCGGCCTTGAATGCTCGTTTATCGATATCCTTTTGTGGGGTTGTCCTCTTTGCAATGCTTCAGGTCTTTCCAACTTGTATGCAACAGTCCATTGTTTATGGTTTTGTTTTTGGTGCACCAGTGCTGATTGCCTTTTGCGCAAGCGAGTTTTGGCGTGAGAGGCAATGGGGATTTGTACGCTCTTTGCGCGTGCCGTTGCTGATTCTTGTTTCAGCCCTCTTATTATCTATGCCCAAACTTGCGGGGCTCTTGAATTATGCATTTGGTTCAGATGCTGCTCGCAGCGTGGCGAGTGGAAATGACGTAGTCTTCTCATATCTTACTTTAGGTTGGCGCGATCTTGTCTCTTCGCTTCTTTGGGGCATGGAGGGGAGGGGATCTTTTTTTGGTGTAACCTCCCCTGAGTTATTGCACGAATTAAATCTGCCCTTGGGTCCTCTTCTTCTGGTGGTGTTCTCTCTTGCTGTGCGGCGATCACAGAATTCTTCGAGAGGGGTTGCTCTGGGACTGATCATCAGCCTTCTTTTGGCTTGCGGTTTTGCATCAAACCTTCACCCGATTTCAGATATCGTATTAGCGGTAATGCCCCTTCTAAAAAGTTTTCGTGTACCGTCGAGGGCCCTTCTTCCTGTGGCCATTTTGGTTCCGGTTCTGGCGAGTGCCCATTTCCTTGGCTTTATCAGCCAAATGCGGATCCAAAAGGATTCCAGGATGGGGCGCGTGTTGACCCTGCTCGCGGTCGGGAGTGTTTTGATCGCTTTTGCGCCGGCGCTTCTAAGAGAATTCCTGGCCTGGGCTATGACCATGGGTTTGATCGCGATTTCCTTCAGGGGGGCAAAGAGTTCGGCCTTGCGCTCAGTGTTTGTCGGACTTTTCGCATTGCTCTCAGTTACCAGCCTTTTTTCTTTTAAGGAACGAAGCGGAAGTCTTCTGGATTTGGGTGAAGCGCAGTCCGATTTTGCCGATATTCGTGCAGAGATTCTGGTGCAAGATCCGACCCTCAATATGCCACTCGTTCGCACGGCCCTCAGCGACGATGTGGCAGGTTTTAACTCTAACTCCAGTTGGATGTTGGGACTTGCAAGCCCGAATGGTTACTTTTTCCCCCTGCGCAGGTACCTGGAGCTGGTTTCCGAATTAGATGGGCTGCCGTTAGATCCAACAGTTGTTAACTTTAGGTTTAAGGCCGCTTCACCTGCTTTTGAAGTCATCAAGAAGCTTTATGACCTTCACTGGCGAATTCATTTTGATCAGTCTGGAAAGGCGCAGATGGAGAGGATAGAATCTGCCCTGGGCGCGGCATGGTTTGCAAGTGGCATTCAACTTGTTCCTACGATGAGAGAGCTTGCGACTGTCCTTAAGAAGAGAATTGCTATTGGAGGAGGCGCACGGGCACTAGTTAATGCTTCAGATACAATTGTAAAGCGGATGAGAGTCTCCGAGTTTGAGAGGCTCGAATGCAAGAATTCTCAAGTAATTGGGATGGCCGCTTCGCACGGCGTCCAGTCGGTGGTTCTTGAAGTCAAGAATGAGGAACCGTTGTGCCCTCTTGTCGTTTCGATGAATTATATGGAAGGTTTAAGAGCCTACGTGTTGCTTGAGAATGATTTTAGGGAGCGTGAGATTAATCTTTTTCCCATTGAGGGAGCACTGACGGGAGTGCTGGTGCCTAAGATTGCGAATCATCCTACTTTCAAAATTCTAATTATTGCCGTTCCGCATATTCCGTTTTGGGCGCGGCTCGCCTTTTTTGTGGGACTTTTGCTTTTGCTCCTTTTTGGCGGAAATTCGTTATACAAATTAACGAAGCCCGCGAGGGAAGCCCAATGAAGCGGTACCGAATTGAAGTCGCGATCTTTGTGTCCGTATTTTGTGTCTACCTACTTACTCTCTGTCCCACGATTGCGGGTGGTGATTCGGGGCTGCTGGTAGCGACTGCTTATGATATGGGGATTGGACATCCTCCGGGGTATCCACTTTACTTGATGCTTGCGAAGTTCTTTAGTCTACTGCCAATGGGACCCATTGCCTGGAGAGTTAATCTTCTTTCGGCGGTTTGTGATGCATTGGCTGCAGTCGTGCTGTTTCGTGCAGTCTTATCGGCAACTCGCAGTCGTCTCGCGGGTCTTTTGAGTGCAGGGCTTTTTTCATTTTCCCCACTTATTTGGCATTATGCGGTGATTGCTGAAGTTTTTGGACTCAATAACCTTTTTGTGGCAGGGCTTTGCTACTTTTCAATCCAAGTGAATGCGGCTGAGACTCTTGCTAAGAAGAAACGCTGGCTATGTTATGCCGCATTTGTTTTCGGACTAGGAATGTCTAATCAGCACACACTGGTTTTGGTAGGCCTGCCGATGTCTTTTGTGGTGTTCTTGTCAGTTGCGGTGAGAGAGCGGACATGGAGAGGCCTTGTTTTTGGTTCAGCGGCAGTTGTGGGATGTTTTTTTCTGGGGTTATTGCCCTACCTGTACTTGCCGTTGGCTGCGGATCACTCGCCACGAATATTTTGGGGAGATTTTAGTAGTTTCGGAGGGTTTTTAACTCATTTGTTGCGAAAAGAGTACGGCACTTTTAAGTTGGCTCTCAATGGCCAATCGCCTGAGGTGTTTAGGGGGTTAGTCATATATTTTGAGAGCCTTTTTAATGAGTCCTTTTTTGGCGTGGGGTTGGTGCTTGCGGTACTGGGGTGGTTGGCCTTTTGGAAAAAGGTGCGGTTTCGGATTGCACTCGGTGCGATGCTTTTGGGTTTTGTTTTTTATCTCTGCGTCTTTCATTCTCTCTCAAATTTGGATGCAAAAAGTGAGCACTCGCTCGAAGTGGTCCGCAGATTTTGGCAAGAGAGTAACATTTTCATATTTTTGTGGGCGGGTTTAGGATTTTCGGCCATTCAAGACCGTTTTGCGGGAAGGCTTCGTCTGGTCCAGTTTTTGGCGATTCTTCTTTTGATTGCGCAATTTGGATTTAATTTCAAAAAAGAGGATCAGAGCAAGGCATCGGCCATGGAGGAGTTTGGGCGGGCGATGCTTAATTCGCTGCCAGGAGATGCGATTGTGGTGAGTGAGGGTGATGATTTCACGAATCCTCTGAGATACGTTCAGATGTGCGAAAATGTGAGGCCCGACGTCGTGATTTTGGATCGGCAGCTTCTAAAATCGGTATGGTATGTTCCTGCTGCACGAAGGGCTTATCCACAGGTCGAGTTTCCAGGGTTGTTTTATTCGTGGTTTGATGTCTTTGGTGCGTTCTCGCTGAAGGATTTTTTTGACGCTAATCTCCGATCGAGACCGGTGTTTCTTGACTATGTTACGCTTTTGCCCAGTGCGGATCGCGTGAAATCAGACGATTCTTGGCTGGAAAAATATGAGTTGTTGCCTCATGGATATTTTTTTGAGGTTGTGCCCCAAGGGGGGAGTTATGATCCTGAAGCCCTCATGCGGCTGCATCGAATAGCAAAGGCAGGGTTTGAACCTCCCTCAGTGGGGGATCGGACAGTTAGAGCGGGATCTTCTCAAGAGAATCTGAGTGTGTTTTCTTGGGATGTGGATTTTATCACAGTGACCTATGTCATGAAGCGATTGGCTATGAGGCGCACGAATAGCGAAGGCTACTATCATGTTTCGGCAAATTATTTGACAGAGCAGATTGCGAGGAAAGAGCCCCTGCGGGAAAATCCGATTCAGGTTCTTCGAAATTTATGCCGGCTCTATATTGATTGGCAACAGCAATACCCTGTCGATTTTGCTCCTTCAGCGCAGCAGGGAAAAACGGCATGCCGAGCATTTATCAATCACCCCATGGCGGCAAAGGATGCTGAATTGGGTGGGGTTCAGCAGTGGTTGGGGCGACTAAAGTAGACAAAGCTTGGCGGTCCCTCGTTAGGTGTTTCTAATTGTTAATAAAGTGTGGAGTTTCTTGGCTGCACCTAAGTATTTGGAATATATAGGTTCAGCGTTTTTCCGTTTTGCGTCAAATTCTGAAAAAGGACTTTAGAAGACGTATAATTATACCGATAGCTAGTAGGAAGGCTTGGTATCGGATGATATTGATGCGTTACATTAAAATCGGATTTTTTAACACAGTTTTAGCCCTGGTGGGTGCTGCTGTGCCGTTTTGCCTGGCTTTCGCGTCTTCTGAGTCACCACAAACTTTCACCTTTCAGGGCCGCTTGCTTAACGAAGAAGGCTCTGCTCCCCTGAACAAGGTCGTGGATGTGACCTTTGGGGTCTACTCGCCTGACGGCGGTTGTTTGCTCTATGAAGAAAAACAGACCGAAATCGATTTGAGTGCAACCGACGGAATGTTCTCGGTGCAGGTGGGGTCCGCAACCGGTTCTGTTCGCCGAACTGATTTGGATCCGGGAAAAACAATGGCTCAGATCTTCGCCAATCGAGGAACGAAACTTCGCGACGACGATAGTTCGAGTTCGCAAACTTGTATCGGTGGATATACGACTGCGAACGGCGACGCGAGGAAACTTAGGGTAGTTGTTACACCGCAAGGTGAAGCATCGATTACTTTAAGTCCCGATTTAACTCTCTCCTCTGTGCCTTCTGCATTTTCCTCGGAGACCTTGCAGGGGATGGGGCCTTCACAGTTCGTGCAAGTTTCGGGCAACGTTTCGCAAACGACCATGTCAGCTCTTACGGATCGTGGTGATGCATCCATGTTGCACAATCACGACTCGCTGTATGTGAAGATTGGAACAAATGCGAGTCAGAACCTCGGAAGTGGAGTGATCTATACCACGGGGACGATGGGAATTGGGACCTCGATCCCTTCTGCTGATTTATCATTTGGGGGAGATAAAGATCGCGTTTTGCAAACAGATCGAAGCACGGTAGGAGGGCGATCGTTTTCGATTAAGGCGGGAGGGGCTGCGAGTGGTGTTGCCGATTTAGCAGGTGGTAATTTGAATTTGTTTTCCGGAGTTTCTACTGGCTCTAAGGCTTCAGATATTGAATTCTTTACTTCGCCCGCGGGTGGAGCTGGCACGTCAGATAATGCTCCGACCTCAAAGTTGGTCATCAAGGGCTCTGGGTTGGTAGGAATTGGTACCGGGCACGGCAACACGCCGGGCGCTCAGTTGCATGTTAATGTTGGGGCTGCGGGCACGGTGGGACTTTTGGTGCAAGGCGCTGTTGGCCAGACTGCTGATTTGTTAGTTTTGAAAAAAGGTGATGAAACAAATGCGGCAGTGTTTGATAAGGATGGAAATCTAACCTTGAGTGGTAATCTCACACTTCCAGGGTTTCCGACGGGCGATTTGCAGGCCGTGACAAGACTTTATTCTGACACGCGATTCGCCACGCGTACTCTTTCCACGGCAGTTCCAGAAGCTAATCAAGTTATTGCTTGGGATAATGTAGCCGGACAATGGGCGCCGATGAATGTGCCTGGTGCCCTTACGTTTAC
>CAIRTR010000298.1 GCA_903881565.1 Oligoflexia bacterium
GATCTGTTTTTTGAAAACATCCACGTTCGGCAAATTCACGCTGTTGTAAGCCTTGCGGTAATCATGAAACCGAATCTTGCTCAAACCCTTGGTCGGGCCTTGGTTAAAGAGAAACGTGTCATTAACCGGCTTATCTTGCTTCTCAACTTCGGGGAGGGTCTTGGGCTTAAAGAAGTAGTTGCCCATGAACTTGATGATTAAGGCCATGTTGACATGGACCGTGCCTTCAAGTTTTGGCAGCGCTCGAATGTCGCGCGCAACCGATTCGAACACCATGTCTTTTTCAAATCCCTTAGCCGCAATCACGTCCCACAACAGATTAACTACTTCTTCGCCTTGGGTCGTGACCTTCATTTTAACCATGGGGTTAAAGAGTAGGTATCTACGGTCTTCGAGTGAAGCCGAGCGCATGTAGTCCGATGCGCGTAACGCAAAAAGCTTCATCGCGGTCAAGCGTGCGTAGCTATCCGTAAAGAGTTGCTTGATGTGAGTGAAATCCGTAACCGTGTGCCCAAACAGTTTACGGTGCGAAGCGTGATTGATGGCCTCGTAGAGGGCGTGCGTGCACATTCCGATGGAGGCCCAACCTAAGTTGAATTTTCCCACGTTGATCGTGTTGAGTGATGAGTCCCAGGCTTCAGGGCCTTTGGATAAAATCTCCTCCTCGGAAACTGCGGCGTTATTAAGTGCGTATTCAGCGACATAACTCTGCGAGTTCACCACGTTCTTAACGAGCTCAAACCCAGGCTTCTTAGGATCTGTTGCGAAGAACACAAAATCGCCGCTATCGCTCATCTTGGCAAAGGTGGAGAGTAGGGCCGCTTCGTTTGCATTACCAATGTAGTACTTGCGGCCATTGGCGGTGTATTGACCTGAACCTTTTGGCGTAAGCGCCATCTCGCTCGAATAGAGGTCGGCCCCGTGCTCTTTTTCAGATAATCCGAAACCAAAAATTCCACCGTCTTTTAAAAGTGCGGCTGTCTTGGTTTTGATCGCTTCATTCTTGCTCATCCAAAGGGGCCCAAGACCCAAAATGGAAACCTGCCACGTGTACCAATAGGCCAATCCGTAGAAACCCAAGATCTCGTTGAACTCGCAATTGCGATAGGTGTCCCACCGACACTCGGGGCCGCCGTAGGGGGAGGGGGTGAGCAGCGTCGAAAAAATCTTTTCTTTGCCAACGAAATCTAGAAAATCCTTGTACCACACCCGGTCGCGATCATCTTCCTTGAGCTTTGCTTTGCCGCGGCTTTCGAAAAAAGCGACGGTCTTGAGCATAAGTTCGCGGGTGTTTGCGTCGGAGGTGGTGCGTAAGTTTTTGTGCGGATGAAGTAGAATCATGCCAAAAGCAAAGCCTAAGACACGCCGCTTCGTCAAGCAGAGATTGTGAAATTCGCTCCCTCGCGCTATGCTTGGACACTATGAAATTTGAACTCTTAAGCCTCTCCATTTGCCCTTATGTTCAACGCTCCGTGATTACGCTTAAACACAAGAAGGTGCCCTTCACGTTTAAGGACGTCGACATCATGAATCCGCCGGAGTGGTTCTTGAAGGTTTCGCCCCTAGGTAAGGTCCCTGTTTTAATAGTTGATGAAAAAACCGCGATCTTCGAATCCGCAGTGATCAATGAATTCTTGGATGAAGTCACCGAGCCCAGGCTCATGGCCACGGATCCGCTGCAAAAAGCATTTGAGCGCGCGTGGATTGAATACGCCTCAGAACTCTTAGGGCAGCTCTACGGAGTTTCCGTAGAAACGGATCGCGCTGCTTTGGCGCCTCTAAAAACTGAGCTTTTTGAGACCTTGCAAAAACTTGAAGCCGTAGTTAAGGGCCCCTATTTTCGCGGCTCTACTTTTTCACTCGTCGATACTTCTTTTGCGCCCCTTTTTGTACGGCTCGAGATTTTGGGCGCACTCTGGGCTGATTCAGCCTGGGCGCAAATGCCCAAAGTTCGAAAATGGGCGGAAAGCTTGATTGCGTTTCCCGCCGTTCGAGATTCGGTGACTGCGACGTTCAAGCAGGATTACCTGGGTTATTTGAAGAAAAATGAGAGCGCGATTTTAGCTGTCTGATTCAAAATACCAGAACTATTGGATTGGCAGTCTCACTTGCCCGAAAGTTTCGCGCCGCAGGTACATTGAGACGCCGTCATATAAAGACAAATGCCATTCTTCGGCTCCTTATCAGTGTTAATATTGGGGAGAAAATGTTGTCCTCCTTTTTTCAAAGAAGCTAGAAATGTGGGGGAGCAAAAGTAGTTGCCAGGGTGGTTTATAAGTCCCTTGCCTTTGCAATAATGGTGGTTATTTTCCGGCAAAGCATTGGCAGTGTAGAAGACCTCTGCCTGGTCCGGACATTTGGGCAAGGTCATTGTTACGTTGACTAACTTGAGGACTGAATTTACTTGGGTCGTAGAAGTGGTTTGCTGAATTGATGGTAACGAGTCTTTGGGATTAGGGGGCGTCACTACAGAAACACCACTGGATGCCGCAAAAAGAGCTGTGTTATAAAAGAAGAGTCCCAAAACTAATCCCTGAAAACTTTGCTTTATTTTCATTTCTCCTTGTTAGGTTTTGGCTTTGCAGAGATTATCCATAGGACAACAGCAAATGCTCAATAATGACATCATATATGGAAACGTGATGGAGCAAAAGTGCCCGTTTTTTGACGCTCTCATTGGGTAACTTATCCGAATAAAAACGCAGATTGGACATTTACAGAAACCAAAAACACATCCCCGCTATCAGCGTAGGGATCAATGCTTCGCGAAAAAGGCCCAACGGACTGATTCCTTCTGCGCCAAAAGCGGGATTGAGAATGCTGTAGCCTGCAGGATTGGGTGCATTGGCAATCACCGTGAGGCCACCGCCTGTGATCGCTCCCGCAACGAGCGCGTAGCGCGAGGATTCGGAGAGCGAAGGAACGAGAGAGCCCAAGTAGGTGAGGGCCGCATTATCGGTGAAGGCGGTAAGAACGGTGGCGCCTAAGAACAATGAAACCGTCGAGAGCTGATTCAGGATGAGCTCAAGCCACCAATTTTGCTGCCCTCCCAGAACGACGAGGCCGGCCAAGAAAAATGCCACGAGCAAACCTTGTCTTAATTGCAGGGGTTCTTGATGTTCGCTTGTGACTCTCGTGAATCCCAAGAAAAATAAAAACAAACCAAAAACGAGAGTCGGAGAGTGGGCCGCAGCCACAGTTGCAGTGAGAAAAATGAGGTGAATGACTTGAACCCAGGCGGGAGATTTTCGAGTGTGATTTTTTGAGTTGACGCGTAAGTTTTTAAGCTCTTTTTTGAATCGGATTGTCACAAACGCCGTGGATAGAGCGCACGCAAGCGCGCCCTTCCAGCCAAAGTTCATGAGCATGTGGTTCAGGCCCCATCCCCATTTTCCTGCAACCATGAGCACGGGGGGGGCTGCATAGGGGGTTAGGGTGCCCCCGATGGAAACATTGACGAAGAGGGCTCCAAGGATTGCGTATTTGAAACGGGTCGAAATTTCTTTATTGAAAAAATGCTCAAGCAAGATGATTGCGGTAACGGTCATCGCGGCAGGCTCGGTGATAAAGCTTCCAAGGATAGGGCCGATCGCAAGTGTGGTGGCAAAAAAAGAAACGGTACGGGAAAAGGGAAGTGTCTTTGAGAGTTGCGAGAGCAGCTTTTCCGCGAGATCCAAGATAGGGCGCGTAGAGCATAGGCTTAAAACAACAAAAACAAACGCAGGCTCCGTAAAATTGCGGGACTCCAGATACTGGATTGCGCTCGCAGGCCCCTCAAAGACGGCCAAAAATAGAAGCAAAACGGCGGCCCAGAGCCCAAAGACGATTTCAACTTCACCTAAGAGGTGAAAGAAGTTTTCAGCCACAGAGCCCTCGCGGTACCGGTGCGCCAGGTGTTGAAAGCTCTTTACGAGAAATGTGTGTGACACGGCTAGGACAAAAAGCGCGAGTGCGATCCACTGGAGAGCAGAGGTGTTCATCTGGGTCCATCATGACGCCCCGGAGGATTTTTTTCAAGTATTGCATGGGATTAGCGTGTCTAGAATATGTCTATTTCTTAATGAGACAAAAGTTAGACAGCTGGTGTAGTGTCCATTTAAGGAGAAATTTATGAAACAATTTGGAATCGTCTTGATGATGTTGGTCAGTGTTTGTGCAACGGCTTCGGATTTTCCGCCTCTTGAAACGGTTGGGAAGCTGGATTTGAATCGCTATCTTGGCAAGTGGTATGAGGTCGCCGCGATTCCCCAAAGTTTTCAAAAAGGCTGTGTCGCCAGCACCGCTAATTACAGTTTGCGAGATGACGGCAAAATCGATGTTCTCAATGAATGCCGGCTTGATTCGCTGGATGGAAAACTCAAGTCGGCCCACGGCAAAGCTTGGGTTGTGAATCCAGAAGACACCTCAAAATTGAAAGTTCAGTTTTTTTGGCCATTCTCTGGAGCCTATTGGGTGATTGAGTTGGGAGAAAACTACGAATATGCCGTGATCGGGCATCCTAATCGCAAATATCTGTGGATCTTAAGCCGCACTCCTCAAGTGGATCAGCAATTGATTGACGGGGTTTTTGAGCGCTTAAAAGACAAAGCCTACGACGTTTCTCGCATCAAGCTTACCCTGCAACCCTCAGCACAGGCGTCAGAGTAAATCGTAAACGGGTCCGCCCCAGCGGGCTTCTTCTGAATCTCTGGGATCTGAAGTGTACTCATGAGCTTTCCATCGTCTCGCCAGTTCCGTAAGCGTGAAGCTTAATGTGGGCAGCGGGACGAGGAAAAGCCGGGTCATTTTATGATTCCAGAATTCGGCCATCTCAGGGTGGAAGGGAGCAAGCTCATTGTGAAGCGTTTCAAGTTGTTCGAAAACTGAGCCTATTTGAGCATCGCGATTCTCAGTGCTCCATTCATAATAGGTTTTTGATCCAGGAGTGCACGGAACCGATTGGCAAATTTGTATCCCATTCTCCACCGTGCGCATGCGCATGATCAGTAGGGATTCGAGCCCATCCAAACCCCCCATTAATCGTTTCACTTTGTCATAGGCGGGATTGATACGTACAATGATGGCGTCAGCAAAGCTAAAGAAGCCCGCCATGAAAAAAGGTTCAAATTGTTCATTGGAAAAATAGGGCATGGCTTCGGGTTGAACTTGGGTCCAATGGCCGGGCTTCGTTTCTTGAATCCACGTAAACCTTCTAAACCCGCCTTCTTCAGCAGTCGGTTGGGCAAGTCGCCAAAGTCCGTTTTCGGCTAAAACGCGCACTTTCCTCGGAACGGTGGAGTTCAATAAACCCACCGGAACTTCAGCTTTGGGATTAAGATCCAAACTCTTAACGATATAAGTGTGGCCGCTATGCTCACTCATTTCGAGTTGAAGCGCGCCTGGCGCCATCCCGTAATGATTGATCGCGACGGGATAAGTGTCACGAAAAACGCTGTGAGAATCCGTGAAGGTGGTAAGGTATTCGAGCGCCGCCCTAAAGAGTTTGTCTTCTGCCCAGTTTTCAGCGGTGGATAATCCTCGCCACTGCTGTTTCATCGACTGGTGTGTGAAGAGTTGATCGCTCCCCGTGAGGTGGTTTCCGGCAGGCAGGTGATTGATGCGTGAGAAAATCCATCGCGCGGCTAGCCCCGCGTCGGCACAGTCGGTAGAGATGCCGTTATTGAAAAGAAAATCCGCGCTGAACTTCGTTTCAATCCAGCTCGCGTAACGCATTTCCCATTCCCAGTTCCAACTCTCGGTGGCTTTCCAGATCCCTTGGGCAAGGGCAGGTACGGACGAGAGCGAAAATAGCAAAACGAGGGCAGCAAAAGGGCGTTTTTTCATTGTGGGGGGGCTTTAGCATAAGGCGCAAGCGAAGAGAATAGAATGTGAGGGGGTTATTGTTTCGTGTAGTAGGGGTCGTTCACAAAATTTGATACACCATTGGCAAACCCGAGGTGGTTTGATCCCCAAAATGTAACCCAATTGTCCGAACCATGCCAGGTTACGCCGATGGGATTGGTAAACGTGATCGGCCTGGGGCCAAAAGTGACTCCATCGGCGGGGTCAAAGCTGTAGGTGCCAGAATAGACTGAGTTTAACCCTGCTGCACCGGTGCAGCCAGGATTGCTGTAGGTGATTGTGGTAAGGCTAGCCGTGCCGCCGGTACTGGAGGTAGGGGTAAATGTGTAGGCGTCTTTTGTGTTTGCGAGGCATTGGCTGATGAGCCAGGTCCCTGCGAGGTTGGCCGCCGTCATTGCGGGGCCATAGGTGGTTGTGAGGTTGTGAAGGGGAATATAAATTGGGTCGGTTAGTGAGACGGGGGAGCTTGACGGGCTTTGCATGTAGAATTCGTCATTGACGATTTCAACTGCGGTATAATTATTATTGGCGCCGCCATGGAAGTTAGAGGTGGTCATTATGAGACTCTTGGGTCCTTGGGTTTCGGACCCCAGAGTGAGAGTACCTGAGCTTGCGCCTGATTGGGTTGTTGCGGTGGCGCAGTTTGCCTCAAAGAAATTTTGCGTAAAAGTACTGAACGTACAGTTTGCATTGAAGGTGTATTGCTGCTCTGTTTTATCGCCTGTTCGGCATTGTCCTGTCCAGTTTCCGGCAATTTCCGCACATGCTGTTGAGTTGTTGCTTGGTGACGCTGAGGCGGAGGGAGTGGGCGACGCTGAAGCTGACGCCGAAGGACTTGGTGAGGCGGTGGCGCTAC
>CAIRTR010000299.1 GCA_903881565.1 Oligoflexia bacterium
CACCGCATTCCCACTCGGCTCTGCCCCGTCATAGTCATCCTTCATCTTCGCCAGAAGCGCCTCGTCTGAACTCGCCCACAACCCGCCCGCTTTCCGATCCTCAAACGTTTCAAGCATCTTTTCCGCCAACCCCAACCGGTTTCTGGGACCGCATTTCAAGGCGCCTGGCGAGATTCCTTATGACCTACGCCTTAATTTTCTTTATCGAGCTTGGTTCGCAGAATGTAATCGTGAAATCTTCACCCTGCTTTTTCCGGTCTTTAATCCCGGCCTCAAAAGAGAGGCTTTTGTCCCGGACACTTCTCGCTCAAGACAGATCTATGGGGGTGCGCTGCTCGCGCTTGCGGCCTCTCAAGAAGCGCTTCGGATTCTCCGCTCGATCCCATCAGGCGAAGTGAGTCCTTCTATTGCGAATTCAATCGCATCGGCTTACCTAGGACGTTGGGACTTCAAATCAAGCCAGCAATGGATTGAAAAGGCCTTGGCGCGCGCCCCCGAACTACGTCAGGATGAAATTCTCCTGGCGCAGATCCACTCAGGCGTAAATCGCCTGCTGGGGGGAGACTCCCCCGAAGAGGCAAGAGGCTATTTTGATCTGGTCATTTCACGTACTGCGCCGGATCGCTTCGCGCATTTAGGATTGAACGCACTTTTTTGGAAAGTCGTGAGCTTTGTTTATGAGAACAACTTGCGGGCTGCCAGCAAGACCATCGAGGAAAGAGCTAAATGGATCGGGCTCGGTGCCGAGAATGAACGCCCCTTGGATCAAAATCTTCTGCGCGCACTCGTGGCGCTTCGAAAAGGTTCCACCGCCCCCATTCGGGCTGTGCAGAGGAAGTTTTATTTTCGCAACCGTATTTGTGAATACTGGATCGCCTTGTTTACCAATAATGCTGAAGTCTGGCGGCGAGTGTATGTGGGGTCCCCCTATCCCGCGTTTAAAGCGCAAGTTTTGGATCGAGGGATCACGATCCCGGACGAAGTTTTTATCAAGATTAAGTCAGCAAACCAGTCTTCAGCCCCAACCTATGTCCTTGATCTTGTGGATTTTGAGGATTCGGGTTCTGCTTTTCACCGGCTTCTTTTGATCTTCTTCTCTGATCTTTATCGCGACCGGCGTATTACGGAGATCCATGAACTTCTTTTTCAAACCAAGAATTATCACCCGGTATCCGGCCCGACGCGCGTGCATCAGATTATTTTCAGATTTCGTCGCTATTTGAAAGTGAAGAAGATCCCCTTGAAGTTAGAATCCAAAGGTGAGCTTTTTGGGCTCGAGGCTTTAAGCGGGCTCAGGATCCGAATGCCAACGAATGCACTCAGTCTCGTTCTTGATCACGCTTCAGAGGAACAACGGATAGTGCAAAGTTCCAAGCGAGGCAATCGCGCCTTGGTGCGTGACAAATTGTGGTTTTCGTTGATTTGCGAGACCTATGGGGCGAAGTCTTTTTCAGCAAAAGAAGTCGCTGAGAAGTTTTCAGTGGCGCCACGAACGATGCGGAACTTTTTGTTAGAGTGGACCCGGCAGGGGAGGCTTGAGACGGTTTTTGCGGGAAAATTCACGCAATACCGTGTGAAAAAAATCAAATGACGATTATGCCAAGTGGTAAGCTGTTTGCGGCCCGTCACTCAATTTTTTAAGTGCCCCCGACTTTACGCAGGCCAGGATTGTTCTCTGGGCCGTGCTGGGGCTGATCGAAAAAAGCTTTGCTACGGCGTGAGTGTCGAAGGTTTTTGTTCCGAAACTCTTTTCAATTTTCCTGAGCAACAAGAGATGCCTCATCGAGAGTGCTGACTTTTGTGGGTTCGTTTGAACTGGAATCAGAAGTTCAACGGGGCGCTTTGCCTGAAGAGTGTAGAGTCCTTTTTGGGCGACAATTTCCAGGGGGATCCGCTTTTGTGCAAGCCAATGCCGGAGCCGGCTGAGCGTCTGCTTCACTTTTGCCGGAGAGCTTGAGACCTGAAAGTCCTTCGTTTCAAAAATAGCCTCATGGAGTTCCAGAAGGCTCAGGCCACGATAGAAACTTGAAGCGAGAGCTAATAACGCGCGGTGGGGGCTGCGACCCACGATCGTATTTTCTCCTAAATCCAGTACAAAGACCGTTTTTGAGGTGTCGTCTCCGATTAGTTTATGCCGATAGGTCTGAGGTTCCTTGGGAAGCTGGGGCGTGATGAGTTCCCGGAGTTTTGGAAAACCGCTTCCCACGTAGAGCCTTTCGAGAATCTGCGTATCGGTCGTGAAAAAGCCGAGCAGGTAATCGACGAGAATGGCTCGGTAGTGCAGCTCTTGGCCTAAGAGATTGTTCCGGAGTTTCTGGATGGCTCGTCTAGCGGCCGCTCTTTCGGACAAAGACGCGCGGAGAAGTGCGAGAAACGATTCAACAATATGTTGTTCATTTACGGCAGCCGCATCTGGAACGGAGCTATTGGACCTCGCGAGTTTAAGGAGGTAGTGCTCAACTTGTTTGAGCTGCCCATCCAAAAGAAGCCCGATGCATGAGAAGAAGAGACAGTTTAGGTGTCGAACCGGAGACTCGGTTACCGAGGTCTGATCGACGTTCTGCTTCAGAATTTTCAAGCCGCGTTTCAAGGTGCTCTTGTCAAAAAGAAGAGCGACGCCTTGATAAGTATGGGCCGCTAAAATGTTGTCGGCAGTGAGAAGTTCCGGCCGAAGCAGGAGCTGTTCTAGTTGCGGTATTGCGTTTTCATAATCCCAGCGTCTAAAGTAGCAAAGTGCCAGTGCCAGGCGCGCCTCGGGATGAGAGTCTAGGTCCAAAGCGTGAAGTATTTTCATGGCTTCGCGATTCGAACCGATGGAAATAAGCGTGAGCGCGTAAATAATTTTAGTTCTTGCTTCGTCTTGAGTCAGGAGCCCTGCGGGTCTGAGAACTTTAAGGGCAGGGTAAAAAAGTTCCACTCGTCGCAAGCAGTTAGCCAGTTCCGATCGAAGCGGCGCGGAAACTCGGATGCGTTTTTTAAAAAAGGGGCGCAGTTCGCTTATCGCGTAGCGACGCTGTCCCTGGTCAATGGCAGCTGTGATCCGAGGGATCGCTTCGGTAAGTTTTTCTTCAATTGATGACATAGGGTTACTCTTCGTAAACATTCTTCCGGTGTTTGATGAAGACTATGGTTACCGTATTGGTCTTGATATCGACACGATAAACGATTCGATAATCGCCCACACGAATTCTACGATGTCCAATGAAACTATATCTCAGCGGTTTTCCGAGCCCGATGGGCTCAACTGCCAAACGAGTTTCGATGGCTTTTTTAATCAGTGCGCGCATCGTCTTGGGCAGGGCAGGAATATCTTCCGTAACCACATTGTCGAGATATTCGATAATATAGGGACTATTTCCAGGCTTTGGCATGGGAGATGGTTTTCTTGGACTTTGCTTCACGTTTCATTGCCATTTCGGACAAGAGCATGTCCTCGTGCTTCTCGAGGGCGTCCTCCATGAGCTCTTTCGCGACGACCGACATGGATTTTCCTTCTTGAAGCGAGAGGGTCTCAATCATCTTGTAGAGTTCATTGTCTAAAACGACATTTAACCTTGGATTTTTTGTAGGCATTTTCTGTTCCTCAAAAAAAAGTGTATCACTAGTGATGCACTTGTGTCAACTTCACAAACTTTACTACTCGAACCTCACTAAATGATACGTTCGTTTTCCCTTGCGCAGAAGCAGCGTAGCCCCTGGGAGCAAGTCACTTGCGGTCACGGCTTTTGCGACATCGGTTACGCGCTCGTTGTTAAGATAAATTCCTCCGGCTGTGATCTCTTTGCGAGCGGCGCCTTTGGAGGCCACGAGCGCCGTTTCAACCAAGAGATCGGCGAGTGCCACGCCGGCGCCTGCGAGTGAGGATTTTCCTCTCCGGGTTGAAGGCGCCTCAGAAAAAACATCGAGCAGTGTTTTTTCGTCCAGCTCCCGAATGCCGGCTCCAAATAAAGCGGCACTGGCTCGTTCCGCGCGCGCCAGTTCTTCTTCGCCGTGGACGAAACACGTGAGTTCACGTGCGAGCGCATTTTGCGCTTCACGTTTTTCAGGTTGGGTTTTCATTGACGTTTCAAGTTCTGCCATTCGTTCCTGAGAGAGAAACGTGAAGTATTTGACAAAAGTCATCACGTCCGCATCGGCAGTTTGAACGAGGAACTGATACAGGCGATAAGGCGAAGTTTTGTCTGCATTCAGCCAGATGGCGCCGGATTCGGTCTTGCCAAACTTCGTGCCGTCGGATTTGAGCACGAGTGGAAGGGTGATCCCATAAACGTGGTCTTTTTCGGTGGTGTTTTCGGGCGCATGCCCTTCTTTATGTTCTTGGGCAGCTCGCATTCTGCGGGTCAGCTCAATGCCCGCCGTGATGTTGCCCCATTGATCGGAGCCGCCGATTTGCAGGGTGCAGTTTTCCTGCTCGTTTAGAGAGTAAAAGTCGTAGGCCTGAAGCAGCATGTACGAAAATTCGGTGTAGGAAATCCCGTGCTCCCGGTCCTCAAGTCTGGCGCGCACAGATTCTTTGGCCATCATGTGATTGATCGTGAAGTGCTTGCCCACATCGCGTAAAAAATTGATGTACGAATGTCCTTTAAACCAATCGGCGTTGTTCACGACCTTGCCTCCTGAGGGCCCAGGCTTCAAATCTAAGAAGCGTGAAATGACGGCGCGAATTCCTGCGACATTCTTCTCGAGCACTTCTTCAGTGAGAAGATTGCGCTCTTGAGATTTGCCGCTCGGATCTCCGATCATGCCGGTGGCGCCGCCGACCACCGCAATCGGGCGGTGACCCTTGAGCTGAAACCTTTTTAGGGTCATCAGAGGTAATAGGTGTCCAATGTGGAGACTATCTGAGGTAGGATCAAAACCGCAGTAGAGGGTGAGCGGGGATCCGTTAACGAGCGCTGGGATCGCGGGATCCGTAAATTGCTTGACAAGGCCACGGGATTGGAGATCTTCAAAGAGGTTCATGCATACAACTATAGCTTCAAATCGCAGAATGAAAAAGCCGCTTCGAAAATTTTTGATTCTTGGGGTGGCGAGTCTTGCCCTTTGTCTGGTTTTTGGACTTTTTGGGCGGCTTTTCGAGGCAGTTGGCGATGAACTCCAATCCGATATGGCGTTGCGTCTTAAGGGAATGTCTTGTGAGGTTTATCAAGACCCCCAAGGAATACCCCATGTGCGCCCGCGGGACACTCAGGATGCGTTTGCCGTCTATGCATGTTTTGGGTACCTGCATGGGCGAGATCGTGCGTGGCAGATGGATTATTTCAGGCGCACGGCTGAGGGGAGAACCGCCGAAGTGCTGGGGCGCGATCAGATTCGTACGGACTTCTTTATGCGCCTTTTGGGCCTCAAAGAGCTTGCGGAAAGAATTTACAGTACTCTCCCTAAAGTCGATCAATCCCGGTTTTGGGCCTATGCAGAGGGCGTGAACCGCGGGTTTGCCGAGGCCTTGAAGCTGGGCTCTTACGAATTGAAGGCCTTGGATTATGGATTGGATCCCTGGCGGGCCCAGGATTCGATCATGCTTGTTTTGCTTCAGTCCTTTGACCAGACGAAGAGAGTTTTTCAGCACTCTTTAAATGAAGAGCAATGGCATGAAGGTTTTGCGCAAGAGGCCTCAACCCTTTTTGCAAATGAAGACCTCCCTTGGGATGTATCAGTGCTTAAGCCAGGCGAGTTCCCGACGAAGAAGGCGGGAGTTTCCCACGCTCAGTCTTTGCCGGTAGAAACGAGCTCGCAAAAGGCTGCTTCATACTCATTTGGTTACTCATTTGCTTCACTTGATCGCGCTTTCCCCGAAGTTTTCGGTTCTGAGGCCGGTGGCGGGAGCAATAACTGGGTTTTGGCGCCCCAGCGTTCGAAAGGGGGGCGGGCTTGGCTTGCGAACGATCCTCATCTCTCGCTGAAGCATCCTCCGTTTTGGTATTGGGCTCATGTTAAGGGTTACGATGTTTCGGGCAAGCTTTTGGATGTGATCGGGGCAAGTCTTCCGGGAGTTCCTGTTGTGGTGAGTGGGGCGAATCCTTGGGCGGCCTGGGGCTTGACCAATGCTTTTTTGCCGGCGGCTCGGGTCTTTTATGTTCCCCAAGCCGATGTGGAAAAACTCGAGGCCGTTCGTCCCTGGATTTGGGTTCGTTTTTGGAAATTCAAGTTTCCCTTCTTTTTTAAGACTTTTCAGCGAACAAAAACCGGGTTGCCTGTGTTGCCTTTGCCAGCCCCCGAAGGGCGAGCGCTCGTGTTGCAGTGGAGTGGCTATGGCCTGGTGGGTTCGGATATTTCGCCTCTTTTTGATGTAGGCACCTCGGAGTCTGCGTCGGTGCTCGATCGCGCGCTCTCGCGTGTGGGCGTTCCCACTTGGAATTTTGTTTTTGCGGATACTCAGGGTTCCGTGGGCTTTCGGGCCGTGGGACGAGTGTTTCGTTTGGAAGGCGCGCCGTCATTCGGGGTTCCTCGTGAAAGTCTGGCGAAAGTCGAACACGAGGACTCTGCGCAAAACAGGCTCCTTACTGCCTCCGAAATGCCGCATCTTCTTAACCCAAAGCGGGGCTTCATTGCGACGGCCAATAACCGGCAATGGCCACGTCAGGCGAAGTTTGATTCTGGGCGCGGACAATGTTTAGGATTTCGAGCTTTTCGGATTGAAGAGCTTTTAGCGAAGAACTCTCGGCACGATCTCCAGTCGCAGCGCGAGATTCAGTGCGATGTGCAGGCGGTGGATGCGCGGTTTCTGACCCCTCTTTTATTGCGCGTGTTGCGGGAGCATCATCTGGATGCTCAACAGATCAAAGGTTTTAAGCTTCTGGAGGGTTGGAATTTTGAGGCCAACCTCAATTGCCGGGCTTGTGGACTTTATCGACGCTGGGTGAATGAAGTGATGTCGTTGCAGCGCTTTAACGAAACGGCGCTTTTTCGGAGGCTATCCAGTGGGGCGAGTGCTGAGTTGAAGAAGTCAGTTTTTGAAAGTTTTGTGCTGGTGCTTAATGAACTGCCGGATTTTCCAAAGTGGGGAGATCTCCATCGTAACTATTTCAGGCATTTGGCAGGGGAGGGGTATTTTACGGCTGCGCCGATTGCTACTCCGGGCGATGACTTTTCGGTGAATCCGGGCACTTCGGATTGGCAGGCTGGGGAATTCAAACATCGCGATGGAGCCTCGCAACGCATGCTCGTGGAGCTGTCGAATCCTCCGGTCGTGTATTCGGTGCTTGCGGGTTCCAATCGGGATTTAGATCAGCGCGATTTGGCGTTGCTTGATGGTCCTTGGCAGAAGTGGGCACAATGCGGCTTAGAGCAACGCGTTTTCCCGCTGGATTGGACAAAAGTGCACGGGGATCTTGTTAAATTCTAGAAACTGGTCCCTCACAGTGTGCTTACCGAGTAAGGGCGTCAACCTTTAAGGGATACTTATTCTAGTGGCAATATTAAGATCAGGATAGAAGTGTTAGGAAACTCCTCATGCGCGTCGTGAGACGCTGCCCCTACGCCGGAATCGGCTTCGTGAGGACCGTGTTGTGGTACTGAACGAATATCGAGAGGTGTGCCGCGAGGCGATCGGCTCTCTTGGTAGTGCACCATGTGCGACGGACAAGTCGATTGATGTTCGCACGAATCATGGCGCACGTGTGATTGAGATCGAACAAAGGATCAAATCCAATTTTCTTTAGTTCGCCCTGACCCACCACACATCCCCTGCGCCCCTTTACAGCTATATGGGTCGCGTCTTTAAAATGAGGTTTAAGCCATCCCGGATATTTTGGATTCTGGTCAGTCGTGACCGTGGCCTTCGGATGAATGTAGGCGCGAAGTTCATCAAATAGATCCGACGTCAGTCTGCCCCGATGATCAACACGCGGCCCGTATTTTTTGCGCGAAACCGCGGCAAGTGGGCCTTTAGCTGGCATACTTGCGACTCGAAACCCCAAGATCTTACGGCTCCCCGGATGAACCACCAGCGGAATACTTAACGGCAAGCACTTGGATTTTTCAAAACTTTCCATTTCATCAAACTGTACTTCCACGATCCTATTCTGTTCGGACTCAAAAGAGAGGAGAAACCTCTTATGTTTCTTGTCCGCCTCTTTCGCGAGAAACAACAACTTTCGCACGACGGTCTTGCGGTTGATCTTCAAAATCAGCGCAATTCTGCGTTGAGAAACACACGAATTCAGGAGGGTGAAAACTGTGGAATTTATTCTGCGCTTTTTCTGCCCAAAGCACGACGAGTACGAGCCTCTGGAAAAGAGACGTTTACAGGAGTGACAGTAAAAGCGCCCAATCCGTTTCGAATCACTTGCTCTGAGGTAGGAGCCTTTTCGGATGATGTGACTGATCCCTGGACCTAAAGCGCCCCCATTCGCCTGCGGAGAGGTGTGCGAAGGACAGTTGAAATAATAGCATTTCTTAGGGATTTGGCTGGAATGCGCGTTCTTCATGTGGCGGTAAGAGAGCAAATGCTCTGCCAAACTCAGAACTTGGGCCCACTTGCTGATTAGCTACCGCACACTTTGGGGGGCCAGTTTTAACTGTTTTAGACAGACCATTGCGACCTTTTCTGCGTCGCTGCTTTTGAGGTTTCCGAATCTTTCAATCATTGCCGAGAGAACCATGTTATCAATTCTGCCGCACATCCCGCTGAACATCCACGGAGTGACAACAAAGTCAGTGCCCCAGTCCAGGTTTAAGAAGTTATAGACTGCGCCTCCGCAGTCCGATTTTGTACTATAGCAAAGCTGGCCGCCGTCGCCGGTTCCGTTATCGATTAAGAGTTGGCCATTTTTCGCATCGCCCCCTTTTTCGCAGGCTTGCTCAAAGCCTTGTCCTTCAATATTGAGAGTCTGATTTTCCAAGACCTCAAGTAGCTTCATTCGAAGTTTGAATAATTTGAAATCCGATTGGAGCAATCCACAGGTTTTTACGGCTTGAAGCGTTTTTTGAAATGTGGAGAAAAGTTTGAATCCGAGTGCTTCGGGAAGATCTACAGTGTTTAGAGAGGGGCCGTTGTCAGTGCTATACGTTCCGGCCTTTGCAGGGGACGAGAGCTGCGTGAGAAGAAGGGTGAGAGCCATTGCAGCGATCGAGGTTGAAGTTAGTTTTTTCATGGATTTCATTTTAGGCCCTCTGTTTTCCCCCAGCTGGACTGTCCATTGGGGTGAGTCGCACCTTATATGATTTGACGCAATGGGTCAAGAAGGCAGACCTAAATCACGCTTCTTTTTTGAAGTTTTAGCCTGAAGCTTTGGGAAGTTTTTGCCGATAGCATTTTATGACTCGTTTGCGGGTTCATGGAGTTGCTTTACTCTTATTAGCTGTCGGGGTGGGATTGTTAGAACTTCCTGGAATTACGGGGAATTCTCCAGTTCTATCTCAACCCCCGGGACCCCCAGTGGCTCTTGCAGAGGCAATTTCTCGATTGGGGTTATCTCAATCGGGGCGCGATATTTTGGAGCGGGCCAGGCACTATTGGCGATTGGGCTCCACGTCTGAGTTGCTGACTCGCGTTAAATGGGGGCTGGCTTCTCGGACGGACGCGGTCCTGACACGGACGCTGGACCCCAAAACGGGGAAAGAGGGTCGCAAACGCGAAGTCTCTGTTTATATTCGTCAGGGTCAAACCCTGGTTGAAACTACTTTGGATATTGCGCACGAGTTGGTGCATGCCACTGCGCCTCCGGCTTGGGATCCTTACGATCCAGACCTCACGCTGGGGCGTTATATTCTTGCCGCCATCGAAGGTGAGGGGGGCGAGGTAGAGGCGGTCGCACAAGAGTGCGAAGTCGCATCCCAGGTTTTCCCTGCCGATGCGGTGACAAGGGAGAGGTGCGGACGCTATGTGGGCGGGCAGGGGCGAGTTCCTGCGTCTTTAGTGGGTTCAGGGTTGGGTTCAAGATCCGGAATCCGCGATTCGATTCGCAAAGATTTTTATCGCTCGGGCCGGTGGTTTGCCGATCTTCAAAAAAACTTAGGTATGGAAAAAGGGATTTTCCCGCTGCTTTCGGCGGATTCACCGGTGCTTTATTCATCGACCGGGAATGCTCCCTATCCTGCCGCGCTGATGCGGGAGTATCGCGAGCTCAACCTAACGGCGTGCAAGAATACGTTGAAGCGCTTGGATACTGAGACGCAGACGATGCGGTTTGCGCAGCGGTTTATTCAAAAACGCTGCGGGGAGTAGGCCTTCACCTTGAGTCTTGCAATCTGCGGAAGGTGATCGAAATCTGAATCTCGATCAAATAAAACCAAATTATGCTGCAAAACGAGCGCAGCAATCCAAAGATCATTCGTCGGAATCGGTTTCCCCTTCTTGCGAAGGTAGGCATACAGATCTGCGTAAAAATGGGTGGTTTGATCATCGGGGCAAAGAATGAACACGCCTTCGTTGTTGAGAAAATGGGTGAGGACGCGCTCATTTTTTTCTTTATGCGTGCCATTTGCGAAGCCGGCTCTTTGCTCAGCAATGACAATGAGGGGGACGTAAATCTCGGCAGCGCCCTCAACGGACTCGACCACTTCGGGAAGTCCCCTACAAAAATCCGTATAGCGATTTGAGTCGATTGCGATTTTCATCATTTCGAAAGGTCCGGCCAAAGTTTCGAATCGATCTGATGTTGAGCGCGAATTTCTTCTTCAATTTGGGTCGCTTCTTTTTCAGACAAAGAGCCTATGACTTCACTGAAGTCTCGTTTGGGCTTGAAACTCTCGCCCGCGCCTAGGGTTAGGGCCTCAAGCGCGACTTGATTGAAGCTTTTTCCTGATTCTTTTGCGCGTTTTCTCAAAGCTCGATCGACCGGGTCAGGGACGCTTCTTATGGTGTATTGGCGTGTATACTTATACATGTATACACTGTATCACAAAAATGTATATATCGTCAATAATACAAAAAAACACCCGCGAACTGAGCCAATCTCAAAATCGCAGGTGCCTTTTTAGTTCGACGGAAGAAATCTAACGGAAGAAAATTAACGAAAGAAAACTAAGCGAAAAATGAACTAGGGCGACGTGATCGTGAACGTCAACGTATCGCTATAAGATCCCTGCATGAGGCTGTCTGCGGCGGTTCCTGTGTAGCTGATCGTCAAGGGCTTCGTCACGTTGACAACCGAGTTGGAAGCCGTGCCCGTGGTCACCGTTTGTGGGGTTGCCGAGAGCGTGTAGCTTGAGCCGTTATATTGAGAAGTGTAGGTTACGCTCCCGAGGGTTCCGTTTTTCAGTAGCCCTGCGTTTGTGGAGGCTACCTTCACGCTGTACCCAAGGGTCGTGTTGTTAATTTCTCGCACCGTTGCGACGTTCAAGTTGGATTGCGTTGTTGAGAGGTCCAACGAGTTATATCCCGCAGCGGGAGTGACGGTGATGGCAGTCGCAGCAGCGACTGTGCCTGATAAAGTGATGGTGCCGGTTGTGGCGGCCTGTGCGCTAACGGCAAAGGCGACACTCGCAGCGATCATGAATAATCCGGTGAATAGTTTTGTGGAATGAGTGAAGTGACTTGTTTTCATTTGAGATGCCCCTCTTTCGTTTTTTCGTGGTCGACAGAGTCTTTCTGCGCCAGCTCCGTTACTCGCATTATGTTCCGTTGTCATCTATTACATCGGCCGTGCCAACAAAAAATTGATTAAAGATTTCAACATAATCTCTAATCTAGGACCCCTAAACCCAAAGGGATGAGGGGTCCTATGAGTAATTATTTCATAGTGGTTTCATAAGGCTAGAAAATATTACACCACTTTGCTTGACGCGGAGCGGCATAAAATGTAAAATAATATTTATAAACGGGGTATCTCACTGTAAGAAGGCGGGGTTTTTTATGTCACGCAGTACGAAGGTTTATGAGTTATGGAAACGCCATTTTGACGCGCATGGTGTCATTTTGGGAATTTCACTTATTCTTTACGCTGTGAGCACCTTGAGTGCCCTCAAGCCCCAGGCCTCATATGCCTCCGGATCAGCAAGCCTCATGTTAGCGGCATTTGTATCAGGTTCTGCCAATGTCAGTGTTTCTCGTGGTACCTCGCTTAACCGCGTGGTGCCCTGGGCGACTTGGAGAGGAGACGGCAGTGCCGCTGGTGATTTTGAGGTGTTGCACCTAACAGGTTCGAGCAATTTGCAGGACGGGTTTTTTGTCAGTCTCAATTCGAACTTTTCTTCAAATGCTTCTGGGCAGCCTAACCGATCTCCCGCCTACTCCATTAACTTGGTAGGGGAGAAGGGGAGTTCGCCTGAGAAATCCGAGTCCGTTTTCATGGCAGGAGCCTCTCGCCACGCGATGAAACAGGATATTTCGATTCGCTTTCGGGGCGGCCCTGAGGTCCAGAGAAGCGGATTTTCTGATCGACTTGTCGTCACGGTTGCGGCACCTTGAGGGCATGAGTAGCGCGTTCACACAAAAACAGGTTATAAGAAAACAGGTAAAACATCAGATCGGTTTGGGGGCTATTTTCCTGGCCTTTGCCACGGTCGTTTCACTGGCCGTTTCCCCAGGTGCCTTTGCTTTTACCTTGACCCCCATGTCTGTGAGTTTCGAGCCTTCGGGAAAAGGCGCGACTCAAGCATTCGTGATTGAAAATGATTCGGCCGAGAAGATCCCTATTCAGGTCTCAATCGCCCAACGCTTGATTACGGCAGAGGGAGAGGAGACCAATCCCGAGCCTCCCGAGCTTGAAAATCTTTTTTTGGTTTTCCCCTCCCAAATGATTTTAGAGCCTAAAGAAAAGCGCACCGTCCGGGTGAGCTGGAAAGGGGCTTCTCAGCCCACCAGTGAACTCGCGTATCGGATTATTGCCGAGCAGTTGCCCGTGGATACGCAGAAGCCTAAGAATGAGCAAAAGACAGGGGCAATGATTCATGTGCTCTTTCGGTATGTGGGGTCGATTTACATTACCCCCTCTGGTTTAAAGCCTGATTTAAAGGTGTCGGCTGAAGCGGTACAAGGTCCCAAGAAAGTGCGAAAACTTCTCGTCCGAATTCAGAACAAGGGCGGGGCACATCTCGTCTTGTCTCGCATGAAACTTGTGCTGAGTTCCGGTTCCAAAGAAGTGGTTTTGAAGGGGGATGCGCTCAAGGCTTTTGAGGGGCAAAACATGCTGGCGGGGCTTACGCGTCGATTTACTTTTCCTTGGCCGGAGGGCTTGAATGTCACGGGACTCTCGGCCGTTCTAAAGTCTGATGACTAAAACGTGAAATGTAGAGATGAATAGCGTTTTAATTTTATCACTCACTTTCCTGTTTGTCGCAGCTCCTGTCTGGGCCAAAGGGCCTCAGATTCAGCCTATTCCCGTGCTTATTGATCGTTACAACGTGGGTGAAGTCGAGTGCGTTTTGCCCGAGGGGACAAAACTCAAAGTCCGATTTAGTGGACTGGAACCTTTGCTTTCTGAAAAGATTGAATCCCTGGTTCTGCAACGTCTGAATGAGAGGGCGAGGCTTGGCACCCCTGCTGGTTTTTTGGATGAGGAGGCATTTTCAGAATCCGGACTCGTCGTTCGTTTCGATGCTTCAAAGGTCGAGCTTCAAGTGGAGATTCCGGCCTTCTTGCGAAAACCGCAGCTTCATTCGTTTCTCTATGCTCAAGAGGAGCACATCTATCGCAATCCATTGTATCCCAGTGACTTCAGCGCTTATGTGAATGCCTTTGGGAACGAGGATTTTGTCTGGAATCAGACGTACGGCGTGAATGGTCGGCAACCCGTGAATCTTCAGTTCGAATCGGCTGCCAATGCCAAGGCCTGGGTACTGGAGGGACAGGCAGGATATATCGAGTCCAAAACGACTCCATCGTGGCAGCGCGGCGATGTTCGCGTTGTTCGCGATTTGCCAGAAAAGCAGGTTCGTTTCGCAGGCGGTGATTTGAATTTTCCCGTCACCGGTTATCAGCGTTTTCGTCCGATGGCGGGAGTCATGGCCACTCGCAATTTTGATTTAAGGCCAACCCAGCTGAGTTTTCCAGTTGCGGAGCGGGAAATTTTTCTGAAGAATCGATCCACGGTTCGGGTTTACGTTAATGGTAACCTCGTGCGTACTTTGGATTTAGAAGCCGGCAGACACAAACTCACCGAACTGCCCTTGGGCGGTGGCGTGAGTGTGGTGCGCCTGGAGATTGATGATATTTTGGGGCGACATGAAACGATGCTTTTGGATTATGCCTGGGAATCCGAGCTTCTCAGGCCCGGGGTTTCTCAATTTACTTATGCCTTAGGGGTTCCTTCTGAGCGTGAGGGGGCACATTACAAGTATTCATCTAATGCCCTTACCGCATCAGTCTCGCATCGGCTGGGCCTTACCGATCGCTTTACGGTGGGCCTAAATGGGCAAGGGGATCATACGCAATCCGTATTTGGCGTTGATCTTTCATGGGCTACGCCCATCGGTACTTGGAATCTTGACCCTGCTTATTCGCTTAAGTTCGGAGGCGTGCAAGGCGGGGCGTTTGCGGCAGCCTTGGCATCTAGACTGCGCTACACTTTCACGGATTACCAGGGGTATCGCTCGTCACCTCGCAGTCTGAGTATGGCGTTTGAAAAGATGGGAGAAAACTTTTTGCCACTCGGAATGCTTTCGCCGCTTAATCCGATATCCCAGAATTATTCAGCGCTTTATAGTCAGCAGCTTTGGATGTTGTGTGGGGCCTCTGTGGGATTTGATTATTCGTGGGCTCGCCCCAATTATGGATATGCGGCGAATCCTCGCTCAGTTAATTTGACCCTGAATCGCACATTTTTTTCGTCTCTGCAGAGCAGTGTCACGTTTAATGTGAAACGCATGGAGAGTGCGCAGAATGAGCAAAGCGTGTTTCTCCTTTTGAGCCAGGCTTTTCCGGGGACCAACCAGTATGTGAATGCGGCGGTTGATACGCAATCCAAGTCTTCTCATCTGGATTGGAGTACGGGCTCTCCGTCAGAGCCAGGGCGCGCTAATTTTGGGGCGCGCGTGGACGACACCTCCGGGACGAAAACCGGAGAGGTCCGTGCGGACTATACCGCAAATCGCATGCAGCTCGGGACGACGCAGACGGCGCTGCGATCTCCCTCATCGGCAAACACGAGTTATCGCTCAGCGCTGCGCGCGCAAACGGCGCTGGTTTTTGCGGGAGGACATCTGGCTTGGAGTCGCGTGGTGCGGGATAGTTTTGTGCTGGTCACACCGAATGATCGGCTAAGCAGCGAGATCATCGCGCTTAATCCCTCCAGCGATTCTCATTATCGTGCACGGGCGGATGGGTTAGGGGCGGGCGTGATTTCGGATCTTGCGTCTTATCGCCCCAGTGAGTTGCAGTTGGATCCCTCGATGGTCAGCCCTGGCTTATCGCTGGGCGAAGAGCGCTTCACGCTACTTCCTACCTATAAAAGCGGAACTTATTTGAAAGTGGGGACCGATTCGGATCTGATTTTGTCGGGGACGCTTCAAACGTTTGAAGGAGCGCCGCTAGGGCTGGTCTCGGGTGAGATTGCGTGTCTGAGTGATACGAAGTGGAAAAATGTGACCTTTTTTACGACGCGTCAGGGGCGGTTTAAATTGGATGGATTCAAGTCCGGTTTATACGTGATTCGCCTGTTTGATGAAAAGTGGGATACGAAGGCTTTTGAAATTCCCGCCCATCCGTCGGGGATTTTTGAAGTAGGCAAACTTCAGATGAGGAGTATTAAATGAGATCAGCTCTGTTTGTGTTGGGGGCTTTGTTTTTTGGGCTAGGGACAGAAGAGTGCTTTGCGGCTACCTGTAACCCGAATATCATCGCAAGTAGCGTTGTCGCGACGTGGAACTCAAGTTACTCATCGCAAGCGGTTACGTTTAGTGTGACCAATAATTCAAAGAATGCGTGTCAGTATTATTTGGGTTTTTCGCATGGAGGGGGGGCAGACTATGCTTCTCGGCGTTTAGTCAGTGGTGTTGATACGATCGGTTACCAACTTTACGGCGACGCGGGCTTGGGGTCTGTTCTAAAGACTCCGCCTGATACTCTTTCAAGTTCCGAAGTATTGGTGGGAGAATTTTTCCATACGGCAAGTCCAGGGGCTGTCCAAACGTTTACCTACTACCTCTCCGTGCCGCAAGCCGGGGTGTCCTCTCCGACTTGGAGGCGCTCTGGGACCTATGCGGATACCTTCACGATTCGCTTGTATAAGGGGTCTTTTGCTCCGGGAGCCGCCACGTCATCTGATTCGCAAAGCGTAACGATCAGCATGGTTATGCCGAAAATTATTCAGCTGGCGATGGTTCCTACCGGAGGCGCGTTTGATTCGGGTGCCACGGCGCTCTCGATGAATTTTGGGACGTTGGTCAACGGTGCGCAGGCGAGTTTTGATCTTCGCGTGACGACAAACGCAGGCTATGCCGTGTCGGTCTCTTCGACAAATGGGGGCGTGATGAAACATCAAAACCCGGCGGTGACGACGACCGTTCCGTATCAGCTCAATGTTTCTGGCAGTCCTGTGACGCTTTCGGGAGTCACTCCGGTGACGGTCTTAACGGGTGGCGGCCAAACGGCCACCGGTGGAGTGGTCGCACCCGTGGCGGTGACGGTGCTGGCCGTGGATAACCGGCTTGCCGGGTCGTATAGTGATGTGATTCAGGTATCGGTTGCGACGACGGAGTGAGGATGTCAAAAACTGATCGCTAAACACTTTCGCATTGAATGCCGAAACGTTGACATGGCAGCCGACGAAGTGAAAAGCCAATCGAGACATATTTTTAAGTCGGATGACGAGGTTCTCCTCCAATCACTTAAAGAATTCAAGAATGAGCGAGCCATATTTGTTCAGGAAGTTATCGAAGTTGATGGCGGATTCGCGTTTAGCGAAAGGCATTTTTTTGATCAGCACGCGGATATGAGTAAGTGGCTCTGGGATATACCGGGAACCTCGAAATACGTGGCCGTCGCAGTGAGTGATACCGAGCAGATGCTGACCTATAGCGGAAAGAAGTTCGTAATGTCATATGCGAATATTGCTAGCAAGCCTGAAGTCACCTATTACGCGTCCTTCTCCAAGTTGCCGAAGTACAAGATCAACGAGAGCGCATTGAAAGAATCAGTTTCTGAAATTGTTAGCAGTCTTAAAGGCGAATGAGCATTTGAAACTCTCGCTTTGCGAGATCTTTAAGTAGGGATCCTTTTTCTGCGGAGTTCAAAGTGGCGTATTCTTCTTCGATGAAACGGAGAATGTGCCGCACGAAAAGATAGATCCGGCCATAAAACTCGCTGTCTTCGCCCTCCCATTGATTTGAGTCTGTCTGTTGTTCCGCGAGATAAATGTAAGACCCTGTTCGCCTGTCCCGAGCTACTAAGTGAAGAGCTATGTTGCCATTGGAGTTTTCGGCCCGTATGAGATCAAATTCGACTTCAACTGTCGGTCTTTTTAATTGAGGATTATCGCTCCTGACTTTTGAGGTGAGGCAGCTTACTATATTCCGAGTTTGGGAGGGCAAGTCGTGCATTCTCGGTGCGTATGCGATCCCTGGGCCAATTGTGGGTAATCAATGGAGTCCTTAGTCGGTGTCGCTAACTTTTCGGTTTAAAGCGGTAATTCCTTTCGATCTGAATACATTTGATTTTGGTAGCGCCTGTTTCTGAGCTCCGGAAGTCGTACATCCGGAGGTGGAAGCGGACCCTGGAGGTGAGGGTGCCAAATTTCTGGCAGTTTTCGCTCCCAAAGCTCGAAATTCCTCTTTGTCAGCTTAATTCATTAAGTGCATTCGATCTAAATTTATTCAGTTTTTCTCCCGATGAGTCCTTCGAGGGGGATCGCCTGAAAACGCCGTTTTGTAACCATCTTGCTGGTCTGATTTTGAGCCTAATGCTTTTGGGATTTGGAATCTCGGGCGCAATTGCGGGCCCAAAGCAAGCTGCGCCTAAGCAAGCTGCGCCCATTGATCAGGAAAAAGCACTTTTGATTCTGAATCCACATGATGCCCTTTCGGTTCGCGCTGATTTGTTCGCAAGTGCACAGAAAACTATCACTTATTGCGTTTACGGCTTTTCCAACGATGCGACGGGTTTGGAAATGCTCACCCTGCTTCGCGATGCGCGCAGGCGTGGGGTTGCGGTGCGATTGATCGTCGATTACATGCACAACGAACTTCCCGTATCGATGATGCTCCATTTGAAGAATGAGGGCATCGAAATTCGTGAGTATCACGCACCCTCGTTTATGCGCCCAAGGGATTTCGGGAAGCGAATGCATGACAAGTTTATCGAAGTCGACACTGTTCACTCGATTACGGGCGATCGCAATGTGGGGGATATTTATTTTGGGCGAACGGCCTCGCAATCAATGGTGAGTCGGGATGTGTATCTCTACGATCCTTTGCATGCGAGTGCCGCGCGAGAACATGCGGATCGCCTCTGGGCGAGCGAAGAGGTCACGCCTCCGAAACTCAAAGAGGTCACCGCCTATGACCTGAATGCGGCAAAGGATCGCCTTGATTTTGCGCGTAAGCGCTTGGTGGAACGCAAGCTCATCAACAATCTGGGGTCACGCTCAGATCGATGGCTCAAGCATGCATTTAACGTAAAGAGCACTGAGTTTTTTTATGACAATCCCGGCCTTAAGGGCAAGCAGCCTGGAGCTGCAGAACGCGTCTTAGAAGGGATTCGAAAGGCGAAAGTCTCGCTGGTAATTGAAAATCCGTATATCGTGCTCTCGCCCGAATTTTTTCAGGAGCTCAAGGCGGCCTCGGAGCGAGGCGTTTCGATTGAGGTGTACACCAATTCTCGAAAAAGCCTTGATGTGCCTCTTATTCAAGAGGCCTTGGAGGAGAGTAAGCGCCGTCTTGCGAAATTGGGAGCGACCATTTGGGAGCTTCCGGGTGAAAACGCCCTGATTGACAATATGGAAAATGGTGTTGTGATTGACAAAAAGAAACCAAGGCTTTTTAGGAGCGCGCATTCACCCAATTTTGAAAAAAGAGTTCCTAAGTGGATTCGCTCCCAAGATGGATCTTCGCTTCATGCGAAAACCATGATCGTCGATGGGGAGACCTCTTTTGTCATGTCATTGAATTTTGACCCTCGTTCTCACAAATTAAATACCGAAGTGGGGAGTATTATCGAAGGCAAAGAATTCGCAGCCGATCTACGCAAGGGGCAGATCGAAACACGAAGCAAGTCGGGCTACCTTTTTTTTGCTGACCACGGTCTGGTGCTTTGGCGTGACGATGAGGGGAGTTGTTTGCGGAAGGTGCTGAGTGTACTGTTGCGGAGTCATTTTTAGGTTGGGCTTAGAACCCAACCCCAAAACCGAGACAATAGTTATGCTCTTGCGCGATTTGAGTCAGGTTGATCGATAAAGTTTGATAGCGAAGATCGATGAAATAATTGAGCTTAGATTGTGGCTTTTTGAGTCTCGTCTTGAGTCCGAGTTCAATCCAATGATTTGAGCCGAGGGCTAAAAAGGTGAGTCCGCCCCCTGAAATCAAACCGTATGAGAACCGAGGTTCAAGGTTCACGGTTTTACCAATGGAAAAAACTGATGCCAGGCTGCCGTAAATGCCGCTGTAAAGACTGATTCCTGTGGTGGCGCCTGAAACGGATCCGAGATGATAACCTAGGTCTAAATGAAGGGTGGGGCGGTTGATCTTTTTGATGAGGTCATAACCCGCAAAAATCAGAAGGCGAAGATCTGATGTCGAAGTTTGGCTGCTCCTGTTTGTAAGGGCGATGAGAGATGAGGCAAGTGAGGTTCCGACGAGGGCGCGCTCTTTTAAGAAGGGGACGCTCACTTCAGCTTTCGCGCCTAGGGTTGATTGATTGATGGCCGCATAGCCTGTTTCCAGATAGTTCGTGCGCGCAAACACGAGCTGGGTATCAAGATTAAAGGGGAGAACTCTCTTTTCAGTCACTGTTTCAGCCGGTGCTTTTGAGAGGTAAAAAAAGTTTCCGTAGGTTTTTCCCTTGTCGTCGATCATGACGAGCTCAATGTCCTGTGGGGTTTTTTCCATTTCAATAAGCGCTGAGAAATTTTGATCCGAGGCTTCAACAACTTTTTTGTTGATCACAAAGGATTGGAAGTTTCTTTTGAGTGCGCGGCCCTCAAGGAGAATTTCGTTGGGCGATTTAAGGACGCAGTTTTTCCATTCAACCAGTGGCGAAATAGAAGTGCTCTTATCGAGAGAGAGCTGAAGGCGGCAAGCATCGTTTCGAAATGATTCTTTGAGCTTTGAGAGAGGTGGGGTTGAGGCTTTAGAAGGTGCGATCTTTGTGTCCGCGTGGAGGGGCTGGATAGCTGCGATGAACAGTCCAATCGTGCAAAGCGCGAGTATCCGGCTTAAAGGCATAGCTAATTGTTACCTAAGGGGGTTTGCGGGTAAAGGGGTTTATCAAGAAAGTTGAAAAATGAACTCATACTCGCTGATACCTCGTCGTACGTCCAGCGCCCTGACGCTTGATCAGTTTGAGTTCGAGTAAGCGATTTAGAATCTGCTTTGCTGTAACGGTCGGAATCGATAGTGCTTCAGCGACAAGCTTTGTTGAGATTTCATCTGCGTTGTCGAAAAGTGCCAGTGCTTGTTGCTGATTAGAGGAGAGTAGGGAATCCATAGGTGACTTTTCTAGAAAGCCTCGTAAAACCTCAATCTGCCTCATCATCGCATTGACAAAAAAACGCACCCAGCGCGCCATTTCAGCCTTTGGAGATTTGCCGTCCTTTTGAGCGGTGCGAAGCGCGATGTAGTATTCGGTTTTGTGGTCCTCGATGATCTTTTCGAGAGATGCGTAAGGAATGTAGGTGTATCCCGATTTTGCGAGCAGAAGGTTCGTTAGAATTCGACTGAGCCGCCCATTGCCATCATGAAAAGGATGGATGGCCAAAAACTCGACAATGAAATTTGCGATGACGAGGATCGGATGAAATTCTTCAGCCTGAAGTTGCTTGCGGGTCCACTCGATGAGTTCGCGCATTTCTGCGGTGACCAAGTGAGGTTCAGTGGGGTTGAATAAAACGGTCTGGCCTCCTGCGCGATCAAATGCCACCACTTTGTTGGGGGTCGATTTGTATTTGCCTCGGCTTTGTTTATCTTTGTCAGAGAATTTCAGGAGCTGAGAGTGGAATTGAAGAATGACTCCTTCACTAAAAGGAATGTCCCTATAGGAGTCGAAAACAGTCTGCAACACTTCGGCATAGCCTGCGACTTCTTGCGAATCGCGGTCTTTAAGCTTACTTGTCTTCAGCCCCTTGAGGAGTTTTTCAACTTCTGTGTCTGAGAGGGTGCTCCCTTCGATACGTGTGGACGCACCGGTGGAGGTGATGACAATGCTCCGCTTGAGGCGCCCGAGTGCCTGCGGGTTTAGAGTCGAAGTCCCGCGCCACCAGCCTTTGAACTCATCAATCCTCGTGATTTTTGTTAGGATGGAGGAGAGGTCTTTGCTGGACATGTTTTGCAGGCGCTGGCTTAATCGGTTCCTCATAACTATATCCTATTATATCCGATTGTATCCGAAACGGGAATTCTTTTAGACGAGGGATGGCGTTTACGTGAGCAGTCCAATCGTGCGAAGCGCGCTTAGGCCACGGTTATGGTTTTTTGCTAGTGGATGATTTTATTAGTAAATTTAAACAATCAGGGTTCTTGTTTCGGAAAGGCATACGATTTGAGGGTGGGTATTTTGTGACTCATTACAATAAGCCCCGTGATTTGAGATACTTTCCCTACGGGGATTCATATGAAAACCAATTGTTATGTCACCTTCACAAGTAGCTTGATCGTTCTTTGCCTGCTCTTTAGCGGTGGGTGCATGAGGCCCAAGTTTGTGGCCGCTCCTGCGGCTGCAGTAGTGTCCGACTCGAGTACGGATCCATCTCCTAGTCCCGCGACAGAAGTGAGCACCAGCCCATCGCCTGAGGTGAGTGCCACGGCTACTAATGGAACGACTATTTATGTCGATGCGCTTGGGAGTAACACCAACGACGGCAGCAGCGCTCTGAAGGCATTCAAGACCATCACCAAAGCTCTCACTGTGGCAACCGCTGGGAATACCATCAGCGTCGCTCCGGGAACCTACAATGCCGCATTAGGTGAAACGTTTCCTTTGATGGTGCCTGAGGGCGTGAGTCTTTTGGGTGATCCTGATACGAAGGGTGTCACGACACTCATTACTGGAGAAGGGATTACTAGTCTGCTCGTCTCCGAATTTGGGGGAACATTCACGATTGGTGGGATCGTTTATTTCAAAGGAGGAGATGTCTCCTTTAAGGGCTTCACTGTTTCAAGTGCTTCGAGAAGTTTTGATTTTGGCACAACTCAAATAATGGGCGCAGTGACTTGTTACTTGTGTACTTCTATTGCAATTGAGTCCAATAAATTTTCAGCAATTGGGCCTACCATCAGTTACGCCGATAATGGGATTCCTGCAGTCTCGGTAGGAGGGGGAATTGCCTCAATTGAAAACAATGTTTTCCAAAACGTCTTTAGCGCAATCAATATCCAACCAGCGCTCGAAATTACCGCAACTGTTTTTTCCAACCTGTTTTCAGGTACTTTTTACGGTAGTACGGGACTTAATTTTCGGGGCTCCGACACTGCTAAGCTTTTGGTTGCTCAAGTGGGGGATGGTACCGATGCTCATGCAAACACCTTTACAAATTTTACTAACGACTCCCATCGGGCGATTTCAATCGCTAAAGCCCTGGTGCGGGTGAATGTTGATACGAATACTTTTACCGGGAGTGGTGGTATTGAAGTGAGTAGTGATATTACATCCCAGGTTCATTCGTTATTTAGCTGTCCAAGTTGCGAGATTAAGAATAACCACTTCACGGGTTCAACCTACTCCTCGATTCGGATCGCTGACGCGCTCTTTGGCAGCGTCAAATCAAATGTCATTGTTTCCGATACCTACTCTGGGATCGACGTCAAGAATTCGAGTGTCGCCCTGTCACTCAATTCGGTTTCCGGTAATACTGCAATCGGATGTGGGCTTGTGATTGATAATACGGACGCGACAGCCCTTACGTCTTCAGGAGATCACTACTTCGGGAATTTGCACGGGATCTGCCTCGCTAGCAGTGCTTCATTGATTTTGACCAACGGGAGTGAAGCTTGCGATGTGACCGGTAATACCACTGAAAATGTTACCCTTGGTGAATTCACCCACATTAACGTCTCGGGCTGTGCTCAGTTTACGGTCAATTATGGAGGGAATGGGACCCATACCCCTTAACAGAGTACCTTAGCGGTCTACGGCGCCAAACTCCCCGCATACTTCGCCGCTACTTCTTTCGCCTTGCTCGAGATCCGCTCTATTGGCGAGGCCTGCGCTTTTTCTAAAAACTCGCGCGCATAGCTTGCCTGCGCAGGCGTGAGCTTAGGGTGGTTCTCAAGAAACCGCTGCACACTCGCGACAGACATGACTTCTGGGTAGGCCCTAGTTAGCTCATCAGCGCCTTCTAGGTGCTTCTCCTCGCCATGGGCGTCCACTGGGTCGGCTTTGGTGCAATCACTGAGGCTTAAGCAAGGCTGGTCCGTCACGACCTGGGTCAAAAACGACCAATCTTCTGCTGTCTCAAGTTCTCGGCCCATCAAGAAGACGACCGTGCCACGTTCGTTTCGTTTTTCAGCAGCAATCGCGGTGTAGCGCTCTTTAAGTAGTGTTTTGGTAGCCGGACTGAGTTTGCGCAACTCAGTGTCGAGCCTGGGATCATTGTCGTTTTTGGAAATTAGAATTTCATTCAGAAGTGCGACTCGGCTTTTTGCGTCTTTCCATTCAGGGCCATCGCGCGAAACAGCGGCGGCAGAGGGCATTGGAGATGGAGTGCTTTTGGGAACATCCGCTGGTGCGGAGAGTGTGTCTTGTGTTTGAGAGATTCCGGAGGTTGGCGCATTCACCGAATTCAAAGGATGCAGGGATCGATTGAAGGCGACCCACACCACTGCGATGGCCAACGCTCCGGAAGCTAGAAGTAACTTAGATTTCACCTGAGTTCTTAGTACAGGTCTTTCTTGATAGCGGTAATGGCGTCAGCGTCGATGATGCGTTTGAATTGATCATCGGCGTAGAAGCCTGCGTCCATTTTTACTTTTTCGTTACAATTTGCGCAAAATTTGGAAACGTTTTTGAGCATGATCATCGAAGAGCCGTAAGAACCAAATGGGGTTTCATCACAAGCAGGCTCGCCCGCAAGGGTTGATCCGGTCCAAATGCTGATGATCTCTTTGCCATCGGCGCCCACAAATGGATCTGGGCAAGTTGCATGTGACCAGTTTCCGTTGCCGGATTCGGTATGGCGAGATTCATGATACACGATCATAAGCCTAGCAATTTGGGGGTGGCTGAATTTTACAAAGTTCTGGGTGAGCCACATCTTGCTCGGATTATAAAAAGGGATCACACAAGCCACAGCTTTGGCCGATCCGCAGTCATTCATGCCGATGGCACTGACTCGGGATTCAAAAAAAGTTTTGTAAGCAGGACCAGAAACCGCACCAAAAATTTTCTGGTGAAGCCCTGAAGTGCCATTGCCCGTGACCGATGCCATAAAACCCAAATCAGCAGTCATCTGAGTTTTAATGTCTGATGGGACATTGGTGTCGAATGTATAGGCCATGGCCGGAGCCGAACCTAATGTGAGTGCCAAAAGAATAAGTGAACTAATTGTTTTAATCATGAATCCCCCTTAGTCAAATAAGACTAGGGGAAATTTGGGGGAAAGCAACCCGGTTTGACATTTTTTTGACGAATTTTTCAAGAAAAGTTGTGACTGTTTGCGGCATTTTTCTGGCCTATCTCTCGCATATCTTTTGGCTCATGAACACTTCAATTGAGCCCTTTATTCACCGCAAAGTAGTTGTCATGAACGAAGAAGCACTCGCTTCGGATGCTGCGCGCGCCATGCGTGATCACTCCCTGGGATGTGTGCTGGTCTCCGGAAATTCCGGAGACGCCGGTTCCGGAGCTGGAGAGATAATCGGCATTGTCACCGACCGCGATTTGGCGTGCAGGCTTGCTGCCGCCTACACTTTTACGAGTGTCACACTGTCTAAGATCATGACTAAAGGAGTCGTCTGCGCCAGCTCAAGCCAAGGCGTGGGCGAAATTCTCGAACTCATGGAGCGACACGGCGTGAGGCGTGTCCCGATCATGGAATCGAAGGTCAAAGGCGAATCGCAAAAGTGCATTGGCCTTATCACCCTGGATGACCTACTCGCTTCGTCAATGGTCACTGCATCGACCTGCTCGCGAATCATCAGGCGTCAACTGGGTCGCCAAATGGGGCTTCGCCTGGGCCGCAGCGGCGGTGTCTCACGTTTGACTCCGCGCTCTACCTCGCGCACGCGCCAGACACTTTCGTGTTTTTACAAAGATCAGGCGAAAAAGTCGGATATTGGCGTCGAACTTATTCCGCAGGTCAGTCATGCACTTTTAGGTGCACTCGTGCAACGCATGACCTATTCGGGCGCTTCGAAGTTCATCGCACAGCTACCGCGACTTTTGCAGGATTCGCTCTTGCAGCTTCGCCCGGGCCCGGATCGAAGTGTGACGCCTGAGAAAGTTATTCTAGATTTCTCAAGCCGCTTCGAAATCGATGAGGGCCTGGCACGCCAGATTGCCCAAAGTTTCTACTGCGGTCTCCGAGATCACATCGACCCCGGCGAGATGGAAAACGTACTGGCCCAGCTGCCCGAGGATTTTCGCGCTCTCTTTGAGCTGCCTTATGAAAAAGAACGGGAGCTCAAGCATGCTGCATAAAAAACGAAAAGAACAAATTCCAGAACTTCTGGAGCCCGGAGCAAATGAGCCGGAGTTCTGCACCCCAGGCTCCATTGAGCAGCAACTGGATATGTGCGAAGAGGGCTCCTTGCGAGGCGACGAGATTCTTCATCATCATGGGGAGGAGCGAGAGGTTGAGGCCACAGCTGAAACTCCCGTGGACCGCCTGATGGACCGCTATCAGATGAATATGGCTGAAGAAGGACGCGAAGGCGATGAACTCAGTGGAGATGAACACTCTTCGGGGCTTCAGGGGAGTGACCCTGAACTTTTCGGTGACTCTGTCCAATCGGAGAGAGCTCGCGAGCTCCAGGAGGCGCCTGAGGAGGCTCCTCTGATTCTGCTCCCGCGCCCGGAAAGAAGAGCAAAACGTAAACACCACGGCAAAGGTAAAAAAGGGGCTAAATCGGCTTAGTTTTCTTTTTTGACTTTTGGCGGGAGTCTTTCTATTACGGACCTATGAGCATGCGTTGGAATTTTGTGATGATGCTGGCGTTACTTAGTTTGACCTTTGGGATGTGCTATGCGCATTCAGCTGAAGTCGATGAGCTCACGCTTCGATTTGCCCAATATCACGAATCCCTGCCCGTCTTGGACGGCGAAATTAATCTGCGGCTGGATTTGGCGGTAGCAGACGCCAATCAATTCCGGGGTTGTGATGAGGATTTTTTGCTGTATGCGCTGAAGGCTCAGTTTCTGCGCCCTTTTCGAGGACAGGTTGAGGGTTGGGCCGAAAACAATCCAGAAGTTTTCAAACAGACCCTTAAACTCTCCCAATCGATTTATCAAGACATCAAGATCTGGCAAAATCCTCCGGTGCACCTTGGAAAATTGGGGCTTGCCAGTGTGTTTCAGCTCAATGGGATCCTGGTGGGGAGTGATAAGTTAGGTCATTTTTTTGATGAGGGTTTCGAAGAGTTCACGCGCGCTCATAAAAAGGGTGGAAGTGTTGACGATGCCCTCCAGTATGGCGTGGATTCGGAAGAAGGTTTTTATGGACTGGCGACCACTGGGGTGAATTCGTATGGCGACCGAGTGGCAAACTTCAATGGACTGCGTTTTTGGGAGCGCGCTCTTGGAGAGCGCGCTTTGGGTTTAGGGGCTGACTCTCCTTATATCGTCTGCGAGGCAAAGCGGTGGAAGCGTGGTGCTGTTTTTAGCTTCGCCGATTTTGTCGATGCCGGTTGGGATGAGGCGATCAATTGTAGCGCGTATAAGGATGCCGATTTTGAGGCGAAGGTTAACGCCCGGATCGCAACGCTTGAGGCCAAGTTCGGCCGCCCTTTGCAGTGTCCTGTGGATCAAGAGGCGTGTGCGGGTTTGGTGGTTAAGTACGGAGAATTCGCTTCGAAGTTATTGCATCCGGCGTGTTTGGAATAAGTTGAATTTTTTCAAAATAGCGACCGACGCCGAGTGCGCTGTTGATAACTTCACTCTTTGAGAAGTTGCGGTGGGGTCAACTTTTTGACAGGCGCTTTTCTGTCCCGCTACAACACCGAAAACAAGCGTTTAGTTCCACCCCCCACTTGCCGATAGGCTAATTGTGGAAACCTCTGGCTCAGACCTCCCTAAATTATTACAGACCATCCTAGGTACTTTTATTGATTTGTGTGGTTGTGATGGAGGTTCAATTTTCACCCTTCACAAAGACGCAAGCGGTGTGGAGTTTCTCGTTTTTGAAACGATGATCACTCGAAGTATTCGGCTCCACCAAGTTCCTGAAGAGGTGAGCTATCTTCGGTTTCCGGTCGATGAATCCTCGCTTGTGGGGCGTACGGCCCAGATGCGTAAAGTTCAAAAAGAATCCTTTTCTAAAGCAGCATCCGATGAAAACCGTGTTGATCAGCTTTTAAACTTTACTACGAGAAACATTCTCTCAGCCCCCTTGGTCACCCCTCGTGGAGACCTTGTAGGTGTGGTGCAACTTCTTAATAAACTCCCCTTTCCAGGGGGCGGTGACACGAATCCCATTGTCAAAGAGGATCCTGATTTTGATGCAAGAGATGAACGCTTAGTGAGTTGTGTCGCTGGACAAGCGGCTCTTGCGATTGAAAACAGTCTTTTGCTTGAAGAGCAGGAGCGCCTCTTGGAGGGTTTTGTCAAAGCCTGTGTGACGGCGGTTGAAGCGCGAGATCCTGTGACTTCGGGGCATTCTCAGCGTGTTGCGGAGTATTCGGTGGCCCTGGCGGATGCGGTTTCGCGGACTCAAACGGGAGAATACGGGAGTACTAATTTTTCACCCCTGCAAATTCGCGAGCTTCGTTATGCTGCCGTCTTGCACGATATTGGCAAGATTTCGGTTCGCGAGAATGTGCTCAACAAAGAAAAGAAACTGTTTCCCTGGGACCTTGAGCTGATTCACATGCGTTTGAAACTCATGCGTGCGGAGCTACGCCGGCAAGAGGCGCAAAGCGGACGCGACGTTACTGAAGAAGTGAAGCAGATCGAAAGTGCCTGGAAGATGATTCAAACGGCCAATGAACCCAATGTTCTTTTTGCTTCAGTCGAAAAGGTGCTTTCCGGCATCGCGACCGTCATCGTGAACACGCAGGAGGGGGAAACGCTTGAAGTGCTTAATGCGCACGAAAAAGAGCAGCTCTCCATTGGCCGTGGAACTTTGACGGCAGTGGAGCGGGTGGAGATTGAGCGACACGTCTCCAATACTTACGAAATTCTAAAGCGTGTGCCTTGGAGTCGAGGCTTGGATCAGGTGGCGGAGATTGCATATAAGCATCACGAGAAACTCGATGGCAGCGGGTACCCTTGTCATCTGGGGTCGACTGAGATTCCGGTTCAAAGCAGAATCCTTACGATTTGTGATATCTATGATGCTCTGACTTCGCAAGATCGCACCTACAAGCATGCGATTGCCTGGGAGCGCGCGGTGAGGATTCTGGAGCAAGATGTCCGGGGCGGAAAACTTGACGCATCACTGATGAAGATCTTTGTCGAAGCGCGCGTGTTTGAGCATGTTCATATCTTTACTGAAGAGATCCGTCGCGCAGCTTAATCGGCTTAGTGTGGCGTCCTATTCATACTTGCCGGGTTGCGTTTCAAAAAGTCTCATGGAATAATTTGTTACATGCGCTGGTTTCGGTTTCTCGCATCACTGGCTTTGGTTTGGGTTAGCTTTCAAAGTATAGCGCTACCCATTCATAGCATTCGCCACTTTGTTGAGAAGATTCAGGCAGAGCAGCAGGCCCGAGATGATTCACAGGGTGGAGTTGTCTCCTCGGACTGTGGAATTTGTTTCAGTGCCCACATGACTACTGTGGTCGCTCCGGTCATTGTATCCTTGAGTGCGGGGACGCCTATGGCGCGGCTCCCAGATTCGCGAGAGCTGATCAGCACTACTTCAAATTCTTATCTACTCCCGAGCGTCAGAGCGCCTCCTTTTTCCTCTTTCCTAACTTAATCTTCGCATTTTTGGCCTAAGTTTAGGCCTTCATTTTAGATAAAATTATTGCCACGTTGACACGTTTCCCGTCCGTGGCTCGTTCACTTATGAAGGAGAGAGTATGTCATCATCATTTTTTTGGGTAGCCGTATTGTGTCTTGCGAGCAGTGCTGGGGCGGCCGAGCAGCCATCAGTTCGAGGTAAAGTCTTTAATCCGGATATCAGTGCAAACTTCTTAGGTCTAGGTGCGTGGGGATCGGCGGTGTCAGACGATCCGCTTCAGGCGCCGCATCGTGGATTATCGCTTCAAGAAGCGGAGCTGCAATTTGTTTCGGACGTGGATCCGTATTTCAGGGCGAGCGCATTGTTTTCTGTTGCTCAAGAGTCCGGGGCGGCGGGTTTCGGTATTAGCCCCGAGGAGGTTTATCTTGAAACGATTTCGCTGCCGTTTGTTACCTTTCGCGCGGGCAAAATCAAACTTGCCATGGGGAAACACAATCTGCTGCACACCCATGCGTTTACCTTCATCGATGAGCCACTTGTGCATCAGGCCCTTCTGGGTTCTGAGGGGCTCAATGAAGTGGGTGTCTCAGCCGCTGTTTTAGTGCCGCTGAATTGGTATTCGGAATTCGTCGTGCAGGGATTTAGTCCAACCAATGATGTGCTTTTTGGCGCGCATGCCTCAGGAGAGCTGGGTGTTTTGGGTCATTGGAAAAACCTTTGGGATTTGAGCGATGATTTTACCTTGGAGCTGGGGGCATCCGGCGTGGAGGGGAAAAACGCATTGGGTTCTACTTCTACGGCTTTTGGGGGCGATCTGACGTTTAAGTGGCGTCCTTCAGTCGGAGGCAAGTATCACGCGTTGATCTGGTCTACGGAGTATTTGCAGTCACATGGCGTGACGGGGGAGCTTCTTGGTGGCTTGGCAAGTTGGGTCCAATATCAATTTGCCGAGCGTTGGTGGGTGCAGGGGCGAGGGGAGCGGCTTGGAATTCCTCATGCTGAGGCTTTTCAGCCACAATACAAAGCAAGTGCGCTGTTGGGTTTTTTCCCTTCGGAGTTTTCGGGGATGAGGTTGCAGGCGGATCAGATTGTGACGCAAGGGAAAGCTAATTCGGATTATGCAGTACAGGCCCAATATATCATCAGTATCGGCGCACATCCTGCGCATTCGTATTAAAAGGAGCAAATTTTAATGAAACTATTATTGATCGTCGGTGTTTTGATTTTTTCGAATATTTTATTCAACTCGCAAGCCCACGCGAAACTCAATGTGCTCACGACGACCACAGATCTACGCTCGTTGGTTGCCGAAGTGGGGGGCGATAAGCTAACGGTTGAGTCCATTGCAAAGGGAACGCAGGATCCTCACTTTATCGAGGCAAAGCCCTCCTTTATGCTCAAGGCCAATCGAGCGGATCTGCTTGTTTCGGTCGGCCTTGATTTGGAAATTGGATGGTTGCCTAGTGTAATCCAAGGGGCCCGTAATCCCAAAATCACGCAGGGGAAAAAGGGCTTTCTTGAAGTGGGGCCTTTGGTGAAACCCCTTGAACTGACTGTGGGCGCGATCACGCGCGCTGAAGGAGATGTGCATCCTTTGGGCAATCCGCATGTGACCTTGGATCCGATTCGTGATGGCGAAATCGCAGTCGCGATCGCTGAGCGCCTGGGGGCATTGGATGCCCCAAATGGGGCTTATTATTTAGACACTGCCAAAAAGTTCCAGGCGAGGATGTTGGAGAAAACCAGTGCCTGGCAAAAGCGCTTGGATAAAATAGCGGTCAAAAAGGTGATCACTTATCACAAAACGCTGACCTACTTCTTGGATCGATTCGGGATTCAAAATGTGGCTATCTTGGAACCCAAACCCGGAATCCCACCCACCAGTGGTCATGTGCTAGACGTGATTGGCGAGATCAGAGCTCAAAAAGTTCCACTGATTTTGGTGGAGAATTATTTTGATCCCACGGTCACGCAAAAAATTAAACAAGAAGTTCCAACGGTTCGGGCCGAGACTGTGCCGGTCGCGGTGGATGGCGCTTCGGGAATGGGTTCTTTGGAAAATGTAATTGAAAATCTCGTTAAGACAATTGAAGGAAAATAGATTATGCCACAACATGGGATGGACGCATTGACTTTTTTAGCAGCGCCCTTTGTGATGTGCCTCATTTTGGCGGGAATTCATTGCTATCTGGGGCTTCATGTTCTTGCTCGAGGCGTGATCTTTGTCGATTTGTCGTTAGCGCAGGTGGCGGCCTTGGGCGCGACCGTCGGCGTGCTGTTGGGGTTTGATCATCATGATGGTGCCACTTATCTTATTTCGTTGGCCTTCACGTTTTGTGCGGCCGCCCTGTTTGCGCTTGCTCGCAGGCACGAGAAGCTTTTCTCGCAAGAAGCGATCATAGGCATCGTGTATGCGCTGGCTTCAGCGGCGGTCGTGTTGGTCGTGGATCGCGTGGCGCACGGGGCGGAGCACATCAAGGATATCTTGGTGGGGCAAGTCCTGTGGGTGACCTGGGCTGATGTTTTGAAGACGGCTGCGATTTACTCCGTAGTTTCAATTGTGCACTTTGTTTTTCGAAAGCAGTTGCTTGCGGCGTCATTTGGAAAACATGTGGGTTCGACGGCCGTTTGGGATTTTCTATTCTATGCTCTTTTTGGGGTCGTGATCACGTCGTCGGTGAGCTTGGCCGGCGTCCTTCAAGTATTTGCCTATCTCATTGTGCCTGCCGTGGTGGGTACTTTGCTATTTAAGACGATTAGGGCTCGGTTGTTTTTTGGCTGGGCGTTGGGGTTTTTCGTGAGCTTTGGCGCGATGTGGCTGAGTTATGTCTGGGATTTGCCTGCAGGAGCCTTTATCGTGGTTTGTTTCACAGCGCTTCCCGTTTTGCTTTTGCTTGCCTCTTCTCTTTTTCGGATATCGGGCTTGCGGATTGCGGGATTTAAGCGAAAATAGGGGGATGAAACTCAAACGCTTCGCCTTCTTGGTTTGTGCAATTACTGTCGCATTCACTTCTAGCTCTGCCCGGGCTGAGCCCCTGTCTCTGGGGATAGAACCTTTAGTCGGTTATGAGCTTGTTCGAAAGCTCTATCCCACCGAGCACAGTTCGAAGCGGATATTTTATGGGGGTAGAATGACGCTTGGGATTTTGCTCATCTCCCTTGAGGGCGAGTATACGCGGGGGAGCAATTCTGAAACCTATGATGCTCAAGGCATCACGTATAAAGACACTGCAGATCGGGCAAAGCTTGGGCTTCGCTCAGGGATGCGGTTGAGCACCTTGTTGAAATTATATGCGCGTGCGGGGGGGCAGGCTTCGCGCAACAAGCATGAGGAGATCGCGGGAGCAGATGATTACGCGATCTGGGAGCCGATCAAAGTGCGGCCTTATGCCGGTGCGGGTTTTCGAGTTGCGCTGAGTTCAAAGTTTGCTTTTACGGCCGATGTTGTGGGCGTCATCAATGATTATCACTTGCTGCGAAACAACGAATATCAGACGACAGCAGGCTTTGTCGTGAGGCTCCCCTGATGCGGATGCCTGTTTTGTTCTTAGGGCACGGCAATCCCATGCACGCCGTAACCGAAGATGCGTTCTCAAAAACGTTGGGAGAGCTTGGGGCCCGTTTGCCCGCTCCCAAAGCGATTCTTTGTATTTCGGCGCATTGGTTGACTCAAGGGACGTTTGTCACGCATGTGGCTCAGCCTAAGACGATTCATGATTTTTTCGGGTTTCCAAAACCGCTTTTTGAAGTGCAGTACAAGGCGCCAGGAAGTCCTGAGCTTGCGGAGCGTATTTATTCTCAGATTTCAAAGCCTGGCTTTGAAATCCAATTGGATGAGCAGTGGGGGCTGGATCATGGAGCGTGGGCAGTTCTCAGGCACCTTTATCCACAGGCTAATGTTCCTGTTGTTCAGCTCAGTATCGATACGGAGCAGTCCTTGAGTTTTCATTATAAATTGGGGATGGAACTTCGCAAACTTCGTGATGAGGGAGTCCTGATCGTGGGCAGTGGAAACATCGTGCATAATTTACGGCAGATTAAGTGGGAACCTAATCCTCCCGCGTCTGACTGGGCCGTGAGTTTTGATGAGTGGGTGAAGTCTAGGTTGCTCGCGCGCGATTTTGCAGCCCTTGCGAGTGATGATCTTTGGAACGACGTGGGAGAGTCTGCTCGCATGAGTGTGCCGAGTTGGGATCATTGGATACCGATTCTGTATGCGCTAGGGGCGTCAGATGAGGGCGATTCGTTGGAATTTGTGTATGATGCGATTGAAAACGGATCAATCGCGATGCGAAGCCTTGTGCTGGGGGCGGGGGCGAAGGTTTAGGAAAGAGCTACGATTCGCTCGTTAATTAGTGGAATAGAGTGGAATTCATATTTTTGGATTGATTCCACTCTATTCCACTAATTAACTACTGTAAATCGACTGTCTACGCCTTCTTCACGTTGACTGCGTTCAAACCTTTTTTGCCTTCTTGAATCTCAAATTGGAGAATGAGGATGACTCGAATCCCTTTCATCTGGGCTTCGTCTGCCATTTTTTGAAGTTCAGCAGGAAGGGTCAGAAACATATGGGTTCCGAGGTCCTTGGGGTCGAGGGCAGGGAACGCAAGGCCTTTGCTTTCGTTAAAGAATTTAACGGTGCCTGTTTTCATGCGCTTGAGTTCCGAAGAATTCTTGGCAGAGGCATCAGCAAGGACTAAAGCCGAGAGGGGAACCACTTCATTGATTCCATCCATGTGGGGTGCGGCGCCCTTGGCTTTTTCGCTGAGAATTTCGAATATCGATTCGCTCGAGACGGCTCCTGCAAGGACGCCTCCCGCAAACGGGATAGAGCCTATAGCCGCAGAGACGGCTGTTTTTCCTAGGTTGATCGGAGTTTCTACGAGTTTGAAGTAAGCCGTCGTTACGCCGGCTTCGTCGCGCATATCCAAGGAGTAGGAATAAGTCCCAGGGTCAAGACTCAGGTGGACTTGGGCGATGTTGTCGTTGATTTGTTTCTTGTCTGCGGCTTGTGCAGAGACTGAAAGGGCGAGGGCGAAAAATGTGATAAAGACGGTGAGTTTTTTGCTCATAAATAGGGTTCCTTCTCTCTTGGGGCATCATTTAGCAATCGATGCGCCAAAAGCCGATGGGCAAAAACTCAACAAATTCGATAAGCTGAAATCGTTGAACTGTCTAAGAATTAGACGACTGTGTTAGGATTACTTACGCATTTCCAGAAGTGAAATGGCATTTTCAATTCAAGAAGGCTTTTACAAAATCAGCCTCCGTAATGATCCCCACAAGTTTTTCGGCCGCAACTCGCGCGGAGGAGTCGGGTGAGATGGTTAGCATTTTTCGTCCCATTACCTGATGGATGGCTCGTTTCTCAAAAACCTCTTTGAGAGTTTTCATTTCAGGTTACCATTCGCAAAGATTGCGCCAGTCGGAGGGCTTGCTCTCGCCTGGAAATCAGCGCAAGGTCATGACGCTTCTTTTGCAGGCGCTGGAGTTTGTTTCCGTGAATCAAAAAGAAGAAGCAGATAATGCTCTTGATCGACTCAAGAACCTCTGTGACTAGCCGCTAGCTCAGAGTCCGCGTTGCGATATTCGATTCTGTGCCGCCACGCCCTGATTCGCCTCCTTCTCGTCCTTCCCTTCCTTGCGTGTCCTGAAACTTCTTAAGCGGAATATTCTCCGGGAACTGTGGGCGATCCGGCACGGCGCGCGCTACCTCTTCTTTTTGTGCTTTTTCTCTGAACGCGTAAGTGTTTTTCTTAGGCACGGTCACGACGAGCGTGTCGCCTTGAAACTCGCGAGCGAGCTTCTTGCCATCCACGGGCCAGGGCAGGGGGAAACTTTCGCTATAGGATTGGAAGGACTGTGAGCTTTGGGTGTGTCCGGGAGCGAGATCGAGCTTCTCCTGAGCTCTTCGAGTGCCCGAAAGAACGAGATTGTCTCCCCGAACGGATAGGTTTACATTCTTCTGCTCGTGCTCGGGAATCGTTGCTCTGAGGACAAAGTTGTCGCCTTCTTCAGTAAGTTTTGCATCCAAGCGCAGGAGCTTGTAAAAGGGGTCTTCTTGTCTGGAAGCGTAGGCCGAAAGTTTGGCCGAAGTGTCCAAGCGTGTTTCTTTGATTTTTCGAGCGGCTTGGGACTCTAAGCGAGCAAGGTCGGTGCGCTCGTTATCGGTGAGTTCTTTTGATCGTTGCTCGAAATGCTCGCGCGCTTGCTCTGTTGCGGCATGGGCGTTGGTGGTGATACGCTCAAATTCCTTGTCAGCCTCTTCGGTGGCTTGGCCGATATTGAGGGTGGTCGTGTTTCTCATCGCGTCCGTTTGGGCGCTATGCTTTTGTTGCAGATCTTCTAAAAGCATTTGTTGCTCTTTTTGGGCGCTGTCTCGTTGCATTCCGTTTTGGGTTAAAATCGTATCGAGCTGTTCGCGTCCCTTTGTTTCGGTCCCGTAAATCGTGTCGGTATAGTAGTTTTTGGTGTCCGCAAGCGTGCGCTCTCCTTCGCGCTTGACGCGATTAAGTTCCGCTTGCTGTTGGCGCTGCAATTCTCGGATACGGGCATAGCCACTTTCGCGCTGAGACTCGAGAGAAGTGTCCTGCCGTTCGGCTTCATTCTCTTTCATTTTTGAGTAACTATCTTTGATCTGATCTAAAGTCGTGGATTCTTCTTGCTGGGTTTGCTGCACTTGCTTGTGCGCAGCCAGGATGCGGTTTCGCGCTTCTTTTTCTGCCGCTCCGGCCGATTGTTGGTTCGGATCTTCGCCTTCACGGGCTTGAGACCGAGTCTGCTGAGTGAGCGCTGATCGCGTAGCGGGGGTCGGTGTAATCGACGACATAATCCCTTCCTTGGGAAATAACCAGGGGGGTCCCCGGTCGTGCAGCCCTGCTATAAGGATAACCGAAGCCAATAGGGCCTTGCAAGCTGCGGCATGAAAAAAGATGTCGATTTTAATGCACTGCAGATTTGACTCCTCGCGGAACCTCTGCCTACAATTAACTTATGAGTAGGACCCCGACACGGAAGTCAGTGGAGCGCCGAAAGAAACCAAGAACCAAGAAATCTTCGGCTCGTGAAGTTGCTAAACCCTCTCGTCTTAAGTCCCAGGAGTCTCATGCTCCTCAGGAGCTTTCTGCTGTAGACGGATGCAGAAGCTGTGGCAAGGATTTGAGAGGTTCTGAACGAGCATTGTTTGTCGAAGAGGATGTGGGCCGGGTTTTTTGTTCGGAAACCTGTATCTCGGCACATTTTACCCCCGAGATCGAGCGTCTTGAAAAAGACTATCTTAGGCGAGTCTCGTCGAGTGATTTGACGGCCGAAGAGCGCGAAAAGTACGCGCATCTGCGTTGGATCACCCTTCAAGAAGCCGATGAAGTGTGGCGCGAGAAGACGCTCACGGGCGATCATCGCTATACTCTGATTTCGGAGTATTCGCCCGGCACCGAGAAAATCTGGTCCATCTGCATTTGTCTGTTTTTGCGTGATGAGCCCAGTTTCTTGTATCTGGCGTTTCCTACCCGAAGCACCGCCTTGATGAATGCCTATCGAAAAGGGGAGCGCGTCCGTTGGGAAAAACCCGAGTCGTCGAAAGCGGCCAAACGGGGAGCAGCCAAAAAAAGCGCCAAGCAGCAGGAGTCCGCCCCTGTCGGCCCTGAGGAGGACTTCGAAAGGACCGACCGCCTGGGTGAGCCTTGGACCGATGATGAAACGTTTCTCGCGCAGATGAATCAAGACCGCTCGCAGCGCTCGGATGACGATATCCAACCTGAGGAGTTCAGCCTCTATGAAGGCTTTGTGGATGAGACGCTTGAAAATCCCGATGAGGTTTGGGTTTTGGAAACGTTAGCCGAGGGTGAGGCCGCGAATGCTGAAGCGGCAAATGCCGAGGTGGGGCCGCCTCGAGTTTTTCATTTTATAAAACAATTTGAAAAAGAGAACCCGCCGATTTGGTACGTCATCGTCGCGCGCGATACGGATGAAGAAGAGCAAATCGAGATTCTCGATGCGTTTCCCACCCGTGATCCTGAAGTCATCGAACGATATCGGCGAGGCGAGCAGCAAGTCGGCGGAGCGCTGACTCGAACGAACGTTCGAACGGTGCACTAGCGTTCGTTAGAGTTATTATCTGAATTGACCGAATGAAAAAGCGGGGCAGAGGTATTCATTGCCCGACAGCAGGCATTGCTGCATTTGTTGCTGGTTTGCATAGTCCACGACAAAAACCGCGTTGTATTGGATTCCTTTAAATTCGACAAAAGCGCCTGAAGCAGCAAGATCGGTGCATTGATTAAACAGGCCGCCGGTTTGCGTATTGGCTTTGGTGAGAATATTTTGGGCGTCGATGACTTCAATAGGAAAAACACAGATTTTTCTTGCGATAAAAGGCGAGAGATCCAACATGATCTTCGATTCATCCGTGCGATGGCGACACACCGTATAGTCATGGGTGCGTTCAATGTCGGCATCGTAGGTCGGCGTGACGTTTACTTGTGAGGGACACGTGTAATCTGGATTCTGGTTTGCAGCTAGGCTCAGATCCACACTGGATTGGGTTGAGTTTGAACTCGTGGACGTAGCAGGCGCGCGTACTGTTTTCCCAGCGGAGAGTCCCATGATTCGGGGCTGCGTTCCACACCCACTTGAGAGGGTAATGAAAATGACGGCTGATCCGCTCATAACTAGAAAAGTTGAAATACGTCGAATGGAGTTCATACTCGTAGTTAAAGCAAGGGGTGTGCCGGAGCGGGGTGGGGTGGTTTTACGGGGTTTTTACGGGTTTGTCGATTGAGGATGGGCGGGAGGTGTCTAAGCTTTTGACAGTTGAGTGGTGCCGTGACCCCGCCGGCGTTGCGGTAGCACGCTCTCCCGTAAGCCCACGGTGAGGGACTAGTTTGTACAGTAAAAAAGTTTATTTTAAGACCCTAATAAAACCAAGCGTGTAAAAAAATATTTTTTAAAAATATCTCTTTGACCATACTTAATTCACATGCCAAAATTTCTTATGGCATCCATCCATCCAGCTGACCTGGCTTTAAAATGCGCAACGAAGTAAGCGCAAAACATATCCACGACGGCATTAAAGAGCTTCTACCCACAATCCTGTACGCGGGTATTGCCAGTGTTCTAGGGCTTGCTCTTTTTCTGATCTTGCACCGTTTTGCCAGTGAGCCCTTTTCTCATCGAACCTTTATGTCCGGGCATTTGATTTTTATCGCGGCCTTCTTCGGGGTGCTGACCTATGGTTTTCAAAAACTGCGAAAATCACAAACGTTTAGCAACATCGTGCTCCGGACGCTGCCCTTTCCGATGGATATTGTGGACTCACAAGGGACGATTCTATTCGCCAACAAGCACATGCTGGATATATTTGGCAGAGATATTCGTGGCGAGCGTTGCTGGGAAATCTACATGGATGATTGCCAGCAAAGTGAGATGTGCCCCCTTCGTGAGTCTATGGTGTTGGGTCAGACTAAATCCATTGAGGTGAGTGGGGCGCTGGGGGGGCAGGTTTTTGATGTTTGGCATACCTGGATTCAGTACGAAGGAAAGCCCGCGATTCTTGAAGTCTTTCAGAACATCACCGAGCGAAAACGAAGAGAAGTAGCTTTAATTGGAAGCGAGAAAAGGCATCGCACGCTGTTTGCCAGCTCACAAGATGCACTGATGACTCTCGCGCCCCCTTCGTGGGCTTTTATCCAGGGCAACGCCCAAGCAATCAGACTGTTTGGCGCAAAGGATGAGGTGGATTTTGTTTCTCGCGCTCCCTGGGAATTCTCTCCTGAGTGCCAACCCAACGGCGTGCAATCCTCCAGCATGGCCAAGGAGATGATCGAAGTCGCAATGCGCTACGGTACCCACTCCTTTGAGTGGCTGCATAGAACCTTGAGTGGCAGAGAGTTTTTTGCCGCAGTCACGCTGACACGATTGCAAGTGGATGAGCAGCATTTCTTGCAAGCTACAGTGCGCGATCTTACCGCCATCAAGAATGTTGAGCGCGAAAAGGCAGCGACCCAGGCCCAACTGCTTCACGCCTCGAAGCTGGCATCTTTAGGTTCGCTTGCCGCAGGAGTGGGCCATGAGATTAATAATCCGTTGGCCATCATTCTTACGAATTGCGATGTGATCTCGAGGTTGGTGAAAAACCTCGGCGGAAACGAAGAGATTGCCTCGTGCTTGGAGGATCAGCGCAAGGCCGTTAAGCGAGGTGCCGCGATCGTCAAGGGGTTGCGCAGTTTTGCTCGCGTAGATACCAGCGAGAATAAAATGATCGATATTCACAAAACGATCAAAGGCCCCCTTTCGTTTTTTGGCCCCCTTTACCTTAAAGATGGGATTGCCATTGAAGAGCGCCTCAACTCAAGACAACCGTTTTTTGTTGGAAACGAAGGGAAACTCCAGCAAGTGATCATCAATCTTCTGTCAAACGCGAAGGACGCCTGCGAAGGTAAAGACGGTGGGATCATTACGGTGGAGACGGCGGATGAGGTTGCGGCCGAGGGGGCTCGGGTGGTCCTTCGGATTTCGGATAGTGGGTCGGGGATTTCGCAAGAGCACCTCACTAAGATATTCGAGCCGTTCTTTACCACCAAGCCCGTCGGCAAAGGCACGGGCATAGGGCTTCCGATCTCCTATTCGATTATCCAGTCTTTCGGCGGCACGATGAGCGTGGAAAGTGAGCAAGGCAAGGGGACATCCTTCAGGATTGCGGTTCCGTTATCCACCGCCACCTCTGGGGACACCGGGGGGCTTGATAAAACTGACAATGCGAGCCGAGAACAAGAGCGAGTCCGAGAAGAAGCAAAAGACGCACGAAAATTTTCGGGTCACGCTCTGATCGTTGATGATGAAGAGACGCTTCGTGAAGTTTATAAGAAGATGCTGACGTATCTTGGCGTCGCAGTGACTACGGCACCAGACGGGGTTACCGCCCTTGAGATTTTGAAAACGAAAACTTTTGATTGCGTCTTTGTCGACAACAAGATGCCAGGAATGAGTGGACTTGCGCTCATCTTGCCGGGACTCGGTTTGTGGTCATGTCGGGTGATCTTGATATTGACGCTGTCCCGCAGCAGCTTGGTATGAACGCAAAAATATACGGCTACCTCAAAAAGCCTTTTGCGACAGAGGAGCTTGTCGCATTTTTAAGGCAGGTACCCTAGAATAGAAAAGGATTAGCCTAGTTTGCTCCCATAAACTTTTTGAAGAGTTTATGAACGCCAGAAACACGGCCCATCTTGCAATCTTCGTTCAATGCCACAACACGATTCTCAGGGTTTTCACGGGCGAAAGAGGCCCCTCAGGGCTGACGCCACACCTCGGTAAACACGCGGCGGGTGGCGGGTGGCTTCAGTTTAGCCTTGCAATGACATTGCCCGTGACTTATATGCCTCTCAGATGTCCGCTGACCACCCAAAAAAGAAAATCTCCAAGCCCAAAGCGCCCAGAGCTCCAAGAGCGTCAAAAGCTTCAAGACCCACCCAGCTCTTATTGCCGCTTGCAGGCCTCAAGACCGGAAAAGCTGCCCAAGAACATGGCGGAGAAACGTACGCCAAATCGGGCCGTCGTAAAACCGCGCGCCCTTTTGATCCCCGAAAACCCCTGCACATCACGATGCGCTCGTCACTGGCGGTTGCAGAGCGCTCTATGCTTCACCCTAAACGTGCGCGCATCATTAAAAACATTGTCTATAATGCCGGCAAACGACAGGGCATCGAGATAAAGAAATATGTGTGCGTGGGAAACCATTTGCATATCCTGCTTCAGACTAAAGCTCGGCGTATGATCCACGCCCGACCGGCACTCCGAGCCTTCTTGCGAGAGGTGGGCGGGCTCGTCGCACGCGTCGTGACCGGCGCAGAGAAGGGGCGACCCCTGAACCTAGCAAGACAGACGGCCACACAGCAGACTCAAGAAAAAGAAAACCTGCGATTCTGGGATCATCTCGCCTGGTCACGCATTGTGAGCTGGGGAAAAGATTTGCTCGGAGTCGGCAAGTATTTTCTAAAAAACGAATACGACGCTATACATATTCTCACCCTGAACTGCTGGCCAGACGTAGGATTGCAGGACACCCGAGCCTCACCGGGCTAAAGCGCGCCGCCCACGAGGGCGATGCTCGATTGCGCGAAAACTATTCCATCAATGTGCCGCGCAAGGGGCTCGAGAGCCAAATCATTCTTCACCGAGAACTGCCGCATTTATGGCTTTTTTCGGATGGCACTAATGCCCCATAGCCCCGCAATCCCCAAGATCAAAGCCAGAGGCCCAAACCAATCGCCCCATTTGAGAATCAGGGTCGAAATCTTCGGCATGATCGGGATTTTCACGTTCAAAATCGTAGGAATAAATTTTTCAGTCTTCTCAATGATCTCACCATCGGGCATCACCAGGGCCGAAATCCCGGTGTTCGTGCCCCTAAGTTGGGGGAGCCTCGTTTCTATGCTTCGAAAAGTCGTGAGCGCCAGGTGAAGCTCAGGCTCGCCACGCGCGCCAAACCAAGAGTCGTTTGTGATGTTGAGAATGAGTTGGCTTCCGTTTCTTGCGGCCGCCACGACATAGTTCGTGAACAGCGCTTCGTAGCAAATGATCGGTCCCACGTTAAGAACGGTCGACGTATTTAGTGTCACCGGCACGACCTCTGGCCCCACCCCTCGTCCGAAGTTTCCCACTTGCGGGAACGCCTCTTTGAGAAACGAGAAGGTCTCGGCACCCGGAATATATTCTCCAAAAAGCAGCAGGACGTTTTTGCGATAAATGCGAAGATCCAGTTCGTCCGGAAATCCCGAGCGCGGTTGGGGAAAAAGGAAAAAGAAGGCATTATGATCCTTGTTATTGAAGCGATCATAGCCGCCAAAAAGCAGCGGTGTTTTTCGCTCTTTTACGAAGCTCTCCACGCGCTGATCGCGCGCCAATTCGTCGGCCGTTTGGGGGTGTTTGAAGTTTGAAGGGTACGCCGTTTCGGGCCAGATAAGCACTTGCGGTTTAGGCGTCAAAGCCAGTGCTTGATCGGAGAGTCCAATGTAGGTGTCCAATACTTTTTGGCCGGCACCTCGCACGCCTCGCTCGGAGGCGATCTTGTCAAAATCCCCGATATTGCCCTGAATGACGGCCGCCTGCACGAAGCGCTCAGGGTTGGCCTGAATGCCTTGGATCTCTTGCAGGCGATGAACGCCGTAGGTTCCTAGAACGATGCCCAAAAGGATCGGCCCCAAAAGAGGAACGACGCGGGCGAGGCCCTTCGTCTGTTTCCAGGTTTTGAGGGTCCGGTAAAGTCCGTCGTTTATCCAAAAAATTAGAAACGTCAACAGCGGCGCGCCCCCGAGATCTGCACATTGTCTGAGCCATTTTTGCGCGTATTGGGAGTGCCCAAGCGTATCGACAAACAGTTTCGGAATCACCCAATCAACGCCCGTGTAAAGAAGGGAAATCAACACGGATAACAACGCTACCGGAATAACTCTGCCCGTGTGACCCGTGCGTTCCAGAAAAAATCTTCGCAGCACCGCGAAAGCCAAAAACTGTGGCTGCCCAATGAGTGAAAATCCTGCGAGTCCAACAATGGCCAGAATCCAGGGGAGATTGGCAAACTCTTGCAGCACAAAGGCCACCCAGTAAAAGCCGCCCAGACTCATGAAGATGCCCAGCCACATCGCCTGGGCCACGGTTTGTTTCCAGCTCTTGCAGCGGTCCAAGACAAAGAACCAAGGGATGAGGCTAATCCAAATAAGGGGGGTGAGATCCCAGGGCGGGAACGCAAAGACGATCAGAGCTGCCGATAATAATGTTAAAGGGGCGGGGACCCAATCCTTTTGCTTCACGAACCTATCTTATTGCGGCTGACCTGGCTCGGAAAGCAGATTCAGCATCGTGACGGGTTTTTGTGCCATCAGGCTGCCGGGTTTCGGCAGTTCAAGGGGGGTACTCAATGCCATGAGGGCTGAATAAGCGTTCACTCGGCCGCCGGAGGCCACTTTTTCAGATAAGCCGGGGAGCCTGTCGACTGACTTGAGAATGAGTTGCTTGAGCTGCTGGGGGGTGAGTGAAGGATTGTGAGCTAGGAGCAGGGCTGCGATTCCGGTGACAAACGCCGTGGCTTGAGACGTTCCCGTCATGAAGCCGTACCGTCCGCCAGGCAGTGTGCTGTAGATGTTCTCGCCAGGAGCCGCGACATCGACCGCTTTTTTGCCCCAATTGGAGGAGGGCAAAATCTGGTTATGGATGTCAGTTGCGGCCACAGAGATGATGTTGCTCAAGTGATATGCCGAAGGATAGTAGTAATTCTGGCTTAGGTCCGTGTTCTGGTGCTCGTTGCCGGCAGCGGCCACAAACAGAATTCCTTTGGCTTCAGCTTTTTTGATCGCGAGGTATTCGTCTTCGCTGAACTCGGGGCCACCGCCGCTATAGTTAATGATGCGAGCGCCGTGGTCCACGGCATACTCAATGGCTTTGATCGTGTTGCGCAGGTTTACGGGGCCGGTGTTGCCATCTGAATAATATTTCACAGACATGATTGAAACTTTTTTAGCGACTCCGCTGATGCCCACCTTTGTGTTAGTGACCGCGCCGATGATGCCCGCAACGTGAGTGCCGTGCCCATGGTCATCGCGAGGGTTTGCTTTGTCGACGACAAAGTTCCAGCCATAAACTGAGTTATTGGATTCGTTGGGATCATGCCAGACGTTCTGATTTAAGTCTTGGTGCGTCGAATCGATGCCGGTATCAATGACGGCAACGACGACGCCGCGGGAGCCCTCTTCGATTTTCCAGGCTTCAGGAGCATGAATGTGGGAAGGGGCTTCAGAGTTTGCCAAGCCCCAGTTTTTGAAACTGATGGCGGGAAGCTTTTGGGGAAGAACGGGTTTCTCAGTGTTCGGCAAACCAAACGCCGTGACCGTGGCAAGGCTGGTCAGGATGGCGACTAAGAAACCGACTTGTAGGGATGATCGTTGCATACTTTTCTTCTCCACAGGCCAACACTCAGCAAGCTCCATGCCTCTGCGGGTCAAAAACGACACCTAAAAGAAGAATTGAAAAACACTGAAATTATAGGGGTTTGAAGAGCCCTGGTCTTCTGGGGCGTCAGCGATTAGGGTGATGCGCTGTCGAAAGATTAGACAGCTGCAAAGCAAATCAAGCGAATTACCAGAGAATTAAGGAAAGCCAGGGAGCGGCTTTTTAAGGAGGCCCGCTTTCAAGAGCTCCCAAGCCAGCTCGTAGTCTGCCCCGTCCGTGTTAGTGAGTCCTAAGGAATCAATGATCGTTGGCGTAGCCGCAGGGTGCACCCCCGCAAGAATCACGAAACCCTTTTCGGCCCATAATTGCGAGATCGCCGCAGTGCCATCCGAATACTTTGCAATGATAGAACCGCTGCCTGCCGAAGCAGTGACCGGCCCTCCGTACCAGAGGAGTTCTCGAGACGGTCGATTTGGAAATCGAGTCCGAGCCATGGTGTAGTGCAGCCCTTGGATCCCCATGTAGGTCGGCTGTTGAACGGGAAGGTTGAGGATCCCCAGCCCATACGAGGCTTCGCCTTCCGGCGTTGTTTCGGGCGACGCTGCTATCCAGGCACCTGCGCAAAATCCGAGATAGCTTACCGCCTTTTTTCGCACAGCTTCTCTTAGATTGAAGCGAGTAGCGGGGGTGAGTGCATCGGTGATCGTTTGCGAATCTCCTCCCGGGAAAATAATGAGGCCATAGGACGCGAGTTTCTCTTGCGTGAAGCCGTTGATTTCGGCTGCGTCTGTGACATGCGTGCGCACCTCTTGAAGCGAGAGAATGCTCCAAAGCGCTGAAGCTTCAGCGGTCCATGTGCCCGTGCCCGCGTAGATAAGAACCTCGGGAAAGACAATCGGAGCTTCGGGGGCATCCGGTATACGAGGGGCTGAAAATGAAGGAACCGGGACCGGCGAAATCACGGCTAGCGGAGTCCCCCGGCTTCCAGCAATGGGAGGGGCGGGTTCCTCATGGGTCGGAGGCGGAACGATCGGTGGAATTTCTGAATACACCGGCGGTGTTGCAGGTGGCGTGCTTTGTTGGGGGGGGGCGGGAACGCAGCCTCCCGCGGTGACAATCGTCGTAAGCAAAGCCGCGAACAAAACAAAGAATTTTAGAATACTCTCACGCACCATAAAGCACCTCAAATCACCCCTATAGAATAAAACCTGTAATCCACGCGCCAACGCTCCACGAGTTCGCTCTGGCCGGAGAAAAGGGAGACCCATCACTTGCAGGACTCAGCGAAACAAAGGGTTCAATACTCAACGCGCTCATAGGTTTCCATACAAGTCCAGGCTCCAGGGCTAGGTCATTCTTCGAAGTCTGAACCCATCCCCAACTCTTGATATGGTTATAGTTGAGCGAGACGCGGGTTTGCAGCGAAACGCTGGAGCTAAGGGCGTAAGTGACCGAGGGTCGTACGTTTCCCATGACGTCAAACCAATAAAGATCCGTAGAATAGGGGTAATAACGAACCCAGTGTTGAAGCCCAAGCCCCAAAGGGGAGGCGCCCAGGCGCGCGTGTAGAATCTGACAGGAGCCCGGCGAAACGCCCAGACCTACACTTCGCGAGGCCGACGTTAAGGGGGGCTCTAGATTCAGATTTGCCCAAATGCTCCACTCATCCGAGAGGTTCGCAAACGTCGAAAATCCAACTCGAGGGTTGCCTAAGCTCCATTGAGAATCGTGGGATTCGCCCGCATAGCTCAACGTGTTTTGCGTCTGGGCCTCAAGTTGAAAACTCTCGCTTAACCGAAAGCCTAGCGTGATCAGGTTCCACATCGAGGACAGATCGGGGGTTCGAGCGGCCTGCACTTCACTGTAATAAATCACCCGAATGCTTTTCCCCTCATTTTGATAGGAGGTCTCCGCGCGGGCCGAGGTCAAAGGGGGCAGCGTTCCTAAGATTAGACCGAAGATTAGCCCGAAGATTAGCCCTAAACTTGGGTTGATGAATGCAAGGGCGCGGCTCATGCCACTTTTTCGCTTTCCTCAACTGTTGGCGCTTGAGGTTTTGAAAAATGAACGTTCTCAAATACCGCGACCTTCACCGGCGCAAGCGGGCGACGAAGATTCTCGCTGAGCCTTGGAGTCCTGCTTAGAATCGCAAGCCACACGGTTAAGACGTAAGGCAAGCTTAAGAGCGGTAAAATGGGCTGTCGCAGGAGCTGATTAAGCGCGAGCGTCACAAAAGATGAAAGAACGCAAAAGAGAATGATCGTCTTCCCACTAAAACGCTCATGAAAAGAAGACAAGCCCAGCCCCAGTAGCCCCGCTGAATAGGTGAGCAGCCCCTTGCTGAGGTCTGACGAATCGGTGATCAAAATCGAAGCGGCCCCAAGTGCCACGACTGTTCCTATTAGAAAGTAGATCGCTCGTCTAGGACTGAAAACAAAAAGCAGAGCGCAGATAAGTCCCCCAAACAGGGGACTGGGGAGGAAGAGCATGCGTCCCATACTCAGAAAAGGCGTTGCGATACCCAGCGGCTCAGGACCAAAGGGAGAAGTTCTTGGCGTGAGCCAGCTTTCGCCCGCACAAAGGGAAACCAGCCAGATCGCAAAAATGTAGGGAATGATGTAGGGACTTAATTTCCAATGTGACAGGATTTCGTAAAAGGCTTTTGTGACAAAGGGAACGCAAAGCGTTCCTCCGATCAAGAAAAAGAAAAACGCAGGGGAGAAGTCATAGAGGCTCGCCAGAGCGATGCCGAAAAAGAAACAATTAATCGGAATTAATCCCGAAGCTTTCAACATCATGGGCGTTGAGGTGCGGGTTTGAGCCGCGTAACCTATGAGGGAGGCTCCCAGTCCGCAGTAAAACAGCGGGAGATCAAAAAGCGCAAAGCTTGCTATAAACAGGGCCCCGAAAAGTGCGCTTTCGAGGAACAAGCTTTGACTCATGTTGCGAAGATATTTTTTGCCGTGATCAAACAACTGTTTCATAGGTCAATCCATTCTCCATAGCTAAAGATTTTGTCGCCCCAGTGCAGAAGTCGTGGGCACTCTGTTCGCAAAGCAAGAAGCGCTCCGAAACCGGTTTCTTGATCCGGCGTAAACCAGTTGCCCCAGGTGGAGTCGTAGAATTTTGCTTGGTTACCCTCCATCTCGAGGACGCATAGTTCGTGATAAACAACTTCGTTTCCGATCCAGGGAAAAGTCGCATGGGTCTTTTCCTTTTTTTGGTCCTTTAAGGGTTCTGGTAGCGGGTTTTTTGGGGGCTTTTTCCAAAGCCCTTTCCAATGCGTGGTGCAAGTCGGATTGAAACTCAGCAAAGCTTGCGCGGGATGGGCTTCGAACCCTTGTGCAGTAAAGGCCTCGCGCGCCAGAGCCGCAAAAACGCCGCAGTCGAGGGTTTTCATTTTGACAAGTTCGCACCATGCAATCGGCCATGCTGAGGGGCCCCAAGTGAAGAGTTGTGAGAGCCACGTCGGCGCTCTCAGCTCATAGCGCGAGAGCGCGGAGATCTGCATGGAGCGGGCGTAACCTAAAAACCACATCCGTGCCTCTTCACAACAACGAGCGTCGTGGTGGACAATGTGAGAGGCGGGATGCTCAACCCAGGCTTGAAATGAGGATTCTTTTTTAACCACGTCCAAAGCCATAACTCATGCTCCTTTCGTAACCGCCTGCATCCCCGAAAATCACCAAGTCGCCGATTTGCACGTCAGGGGGGATGCTGATGTTTTGTCCCAGAATGTCGTCTTCCATACAAATGCGTCCCAGGATCCGCGCTTTTCCCGGTTGGGCCAAAGCGAACGTTTTTCTTTGCGGGACGTGTGCCACTCCCAGTGGCACACGTGCCACCTCGGATGGCACACGTCCCGCTTCTTGGAAAAAGATTCGGTGAGGAAACGCCTGGGCCAAGGGAAGTTCGGCGATGCAGGCGTCGACCACGATTTCCTTGATGACTTCGGTGTCGGATTCGGCGCGAGCTTCAGACGAATTGGCTTTGGTATTTTTGTTTTTCCGGATGTCTAGAATTCGTGTGAAGAGGATTTCGCTCTCCTGGGTCAGGGAACGCCCCGGCTCCAGATACAAAGTCTTGACTTGGGGCAGCTGCGAATGAACCCGTTCGCCCAGCGCGGCGAGGTTGAGTTTTTCAAGATCCTCCGGAAAATATCCTCCGCCTAGATCGATCGTATGCACCGGCAGGTCGCAGAGCTGTTCAAGGCCTTTGCACCAGTAGAGGAAACTCTCGAGCGCTTCAATCCAACGTTTGAGTCCGATGGACCAGCTGGGCATGTGAAAATGAAAGGCAAGGCCGGGCTGGCGCTTGATTCTTTTCAAATCCTGGAGTGCAGACAAGAGACCTTCAAAGTCTTGATAGTTGGAGAGCGTGTTTCCAAATCGGGAGTGAATCTGGGGCAGCTGAATCCGGAGGCCCAGGGTCTTGGGTTGCTCTTTAGCCTTGAGCACTCGGCTAAATTCTTCTAAAGAGTCGCAAAACAGGAGTTGAACGCCGGTGATGGGATTGTCGGTGAGAGGCCAGAATTTTCCGGGTCCGTTGAGAATGATCTGGTGAGGGGCGAAGCCAAAGTTCAACGCCCGCTGAACTTCTTTTTGGGTGATACACTCAGCATAAAAGCCGCAATTCTTAGCCGCCTGCAGGTGATGATCGGTTGGACTAGTCTTTACGCTATAGCCAATTTGAATGCGAGGCTTTCCGGTTGCACAATAGGTTTGTACCTTCTGGTGAAGGGTCTCGAATATCTGTTGAGTCCATAGCGGGAGGGAGATTCGGCTTGGGGTTTCTTCGGAGAAAAACAGGGCAATGCTTGAGATTTCGGCAGCCAAGTTCGCAGGAGGAAGGGGGAGCAGCGGCACGACTTCGCTTGTGGATTGCTCTTCTAAATTTGGGAGAAGCGCTGAAAACGACGGTCCCCCTTTGCCGTGCTTTCCATCAGTGGCCCAGGTGAAGGTACTGGGATCTTTCGGGCGCGGCAGGCCCACGGCGTCTTTAGTCGGGATTTCGTAAACCACCCGTGTGAAGGTGGCCGAAGGTTTAATGGCTTCAAGCAGCGGCAGTTTCCAAAGATGCGAGATGAGTTTGCCGGGGAGGTTTGCCCCCATTAGGGCCGAGCCATAGATCCAGGCTGGAAAACGCGGATTGCATTCGATGATCCACTTTCGGCCATCGGGGTCGCGTACGAATTCAAGCTCGCCGCCGCCCGTCCAGCCGAGTTGCTGCACCATTTGTCCCAGGTTTTGAGACATCGATTCGTCCAAAGGTTTGACCCGGCCCGCCCAGGTTTTTCCTTCCGGCGTGAGCTGTAGTTTTTCCAGATGGACCGCCCCGAGCAATTGGCCCTGATGGGCGGCGAAACTGATGGTCTCCTCATTGCCAATCACGTTGCGCTGTAGAAAAAGATTGGAGGTTTTCCAGTTGGATTTGAGATAGGCCCGCGCGCGCTCGAATACGCTCCAAGAGGAGATGCGAAGAGCGTCGTGATAAGGGCTTTTCAGCCAGCACTGCCAGCAATGGGTGCGAAGGAACGAATGGATTTCGGCGTCCGGCAGATTGGCTGAAATATAGTCCGGGACTTGAAACTCAGCGAACTCGCCTGCTGCGCTTGAACTCACAGGCCAGTTTTCCAGAATTTTTACTGCGGGCTTGGCCGTGAATTCGAGTGCTTCTTTGTTGGGAGCCAGCAAATGAGGGTGGGTGCCAAAATGTTTCGAAAGCCAGTAGACCTCCATATCAAGGGCGGCAATCCACAAGTGTCCTTCTTCTAAACGAGCTCGAATGAAGGCTGCATGTTCGTCATCCTGAATTTGGCTCCACTGCGGGAGCAATAATTCTTCGTTGATGATTGAATCGTGTAACCCCGAACTCCCGTGCGTATGATCGACTCCGACCAGGGTCACGTCCGGAAACGCTCTTCGTAAACAGCGGGCGATGCCCAAACCTGAACTTGGATTTTGTCCCGAATGCATGCCGGTGATATAGATTTTCTTTTTCATGCGAGTTCCTTTTTTTGAGCGCAGTTCTTGGATATGCTGATCCAGTGTTTCTCACGAAAGAGGCTTAAAAGGAGTTGTTTTTTAATAAATCGACCGCCGCAGTTGGTAGAAGCGCAGCGCGAATTGCGAGGGGTTGCAAAAACCAGGAGAGAGTTATGCAGAATGCAATTGAGTTACAGGACGCAATCCCTCAGGAGCACCCTCTGGGGTGTGCGGTCGCATGTGTCGCGTATCGGCGGGGTGTGAGTTACGAAGACGCCCACTCATTATTTGTCACTCCCGAGAATGCCTGGGGGCGTGGGTATTATTGTGCGGAGGTGGTAGCGGCACTAAATAAAAAAAGCAGGCTTGAATATGTTTTTTCGAAAGCGGATGTCTTGAAAAAATCGGAACTCAAGAAAATCCTGCTCACCGAGGGCACGCTGGTTTTTGTGGGGAGCTGCTCCCGCTATCCTTTGGGGCATTATTTAGTGAGAGCGACGGAAAAGGCAAAACACAGAGCCCAGTGGATGAATCCCTGGATCAATGCGCCTCGAATGATCCCGGTGCAATCGGGGTTTGAGTCAAAGCTCCCGGGCCCTGTCGAATATGTTATGTGGGAGCCGGTTCTTTAGGAGGCTGCTCTTTAGATCCCTTATAAAGTTCATACTGCAGAAGTCGGCACTCCATAGCGCCGTTATAAAGGACGTGCCTTCGCTTGGGGCGCAAGCCAATTTCGTGAGACAATTCTCGGCTGCCTGTGAAGACAAAGCCAGACCAGCCACTGAATTTCTTTTTGAATGTCTCGCCGATGGATTCATAAAGCGGTTTGAGCGCTTCGAGTTCGCCTAAGCGCTCACCATAAGGAGGATTGAGAACGATGACCCCTTTTTCCGCAATCGGCTCGCATTCTGCGAGTGCGCGTTTTTCAATGTGCACCCGGCCGTGGAAACCGGCCCGCTCGACATTAGCGAGTGCTACGCGAACTGCTTTGAAGTCTTCGTCGTATCCCACGATGGTGGGCAGAAGTTTCTTGTCTTTAATCTCGAGGTCTCGCGCTTCTTCGAGGAGCTCCTCCCAGATTTTGGGCTCATGTCCTAGCCAGTGGGTGAAACCGTAAGTTTCGCGCATCAGTCCCGGCGCTCGGCGTGCGGCGATCATGGCGGCTTCAATGGGCAAGGTACCAGATCCACACATGGGATCCATGAAGGCGCCGCCTGTTTTTGCCGCTTCTTTCCAGTTTGCCAGGGCCAGAATTGCGGCGGCCAGGTTTTCTTTAAGCGGTGCCGCGGTACCTTGTTCGCGGTAGCCTCTGCGGTGCAGGCTTTCGCCTGAGAGATCCAGGCTCACCGTTGCCACGTCTTGGTAAAGATATACGTTGACTCGGATTTGAGGATTAATCGAATCCACATCGGGGCGAGAGCCTTGCACACTTCTCAGCTGATCCACGAGCGCGTCTTTGACTTTCAGCGCGCCGAAGTGGGTGTGAGTGATGGCGGAGTCGGTGGACGAAAATTCCACGGCAAAGGTTTCTTTTGGACTTAAGTGATCTGACCAGCGAATGGATTTTGCGCCGCCATAAAGTTTCTCGGGCGTCGGGGCTGGAAATGTCTTCAGCGGCAGGAGGACTCGGTTAGCCACGCGAGACCAAAGGCAGGCGCGGTAGGCGATTTTGATGTCCCCCTTGAAGGCAACTCCAGCACGTGTCGGAGCGATGTCGGAGGCCCCAAATTCTAGCAGTTCGGAGGCAAGCAAGGCTTCCATTCCTTTGGCGGTGGTCGCAAAAAAACTAAGGGGGGTCGTCATAGGGTAATGCTACTACCCTAACGGGACGCATTAGTAAAACAATGAGCAAACTTTCGTCGCGAGTAAGTATACATGTTGCACGCGAATCCTAAGATGAAGCACACAGCTAATTGGCTTAGCGTACTGGTTTTAATGACCTCAATATCAGTGATAATGGTGCCCACCTTTGGGTTTTCTGCGACAGTATTTTCGGCCCCCGAGCCCAATGACATAGCGAGAAACCTGGTCGACGAATTCAAGTACGACACTCTTGAGCAAATGAAGGTTGCGGGCCTTGAGCAGTCCCAGGTTTCGGCCCAGCCGTGGTCGGGTTGGTATTGGCCCCTGAACGAAGGGGGATTAGCCTATCGCTATGCGGATATCACGTTTCCCAGAGGCGCTAATTGGCCAACGGTTTCAAGTTACCTCCTGAGTACCATCGGGTTTGGCCCAGTTAACAGGCTTTCGCCCGCCGAAAAATATGATCTCTTGCTGGGGGATGGCAATTTTACTATGACCCGGATGATGATCCAAATTGCGGAGGATCATAAGGTCGGCGGAAATGTCGATGCATGGATGGGGTATTGTACGGGCTGGGCCAATGCCGCGATGATGATGCCTAGGCCTGCTCATTCGGTTATCGTGACAGCGGCGGATGGAAAAACTCGGATTGATTTTCGTCCGAGCGACATCAAAGCTTTGGGGGCGCTCCTCTGGGCAAACGGGGGTTCTCCTGCACGTGTTGTAGGTGGCTTGTGCCAGGAGAGCCCGGTGCGGCGTGATCCTGTTACTGGGCGTGCAATTGATCCAGCATGTAGGGACACAAATCCGGCCACTTTTCACCTTTCGATCGTCAATCAGATCGGCGTAAGCCATCGATCGTTTTTGATCGATAGCGACTCGGGCTATCAGATCTGGAATCAGCCGGTCTCAAACTACAGCTACTCTTACTTTAATCCCGCGACAGGAAAAGCCGCGCCGCTCGAAGAGGCAAGCGTCGCGCTCAGTGATTTTCCAAATGATGTGTTTAAAGGGTTTCGCGCACCGGGCACAAAATATGTGGTCGGCGTGGAGACGCAGCTTACCTTTATTTATGAAACGCGGCCTAGCGCTCTCCCTACTGACTCGCCGGAAACCGACGATAAACGAGTTCCCGTTTATCGGTATGATCTTGAACTTGATGCCTCAGGGAAAATAATCGGGGGAGAGTGGTACTCCCGTTTGCATCCGGATTTACTTTGGGTTGCCCCGCCTGGCTCAGATCCAGCCACACGAGGGGATTCATTCGTTCATCCGGGGGAGCACTGGGATCCTGAGCAGCCGCTACCTTCGTCCTGGCTAACGGCTGCAGCGTCATCCGAGCAGTACGTTCAACCGCTTGGCGTGATTGTCGAGAAACTTTTTGAATGGGCGAGTGATGTAAGCACTCCTGCTCAGCAGTGAGGCGGGCCCATAAGGCCTGAGTTGTAGTCGGCAAAAGTGCTTTGCCAGCTCAAAACTTGGGCTTGGTCTGAGGAGCTTAGGGCACTCCAGTCATTAAAGTCATGAGTTGCGAGAAACAGGTTAGCCGCTAGTAACGTTGCACTGATTGATGCTGGACTTGCGCCCCTTGCGATCGCGATTTTTGCACCTAACATTTGAGCGTAGAGTTTCGTAATTCCGTTGCTGGAGCCTCCGTAGACATTTTGACTAAGAACATCGCCCGCGATCGTGGTCGTGGTCACGGCTAGCGTTTTAGCTCCGCCTGGGGTTCCGAGATATAAAGGGAGAACGGGTCCGACAAGAGTGAGGTGATTTTTCCAATAGCCAATGGTCCCGCTACATCCGCAGGTTTCGGTTGCTGCAAAGGCCGTCGCGGACGCATGATAATGGGTCAGCGTATCGTGGGTTACGAGGTCCGCTGCGTTTACTAAATCAAAAGTAGATCCGCAGGTCGCAGCATTGTTCGTAATCGTGACGGTATAATTGATCGTTTGTGTGTGTCATTACCAAGGGACTTTGGCCGGTTAATTACCCAGCGATTCTGACCACCTATCGGCGTCATAACTCCAAAACTTTTGAGAAATCTGTAGGCGGTTTTCAGTTTTCTGTAATCCGATTGCAGTACTGTCTGTCAGTTACCGTTTCATGACCTGTTGCGACAGGGCTATGACTGAGCAATTGTCGAGTCCCCGTAAGTTTTTTGGTCCCACTTTCTGTGAGAACCAAAAAAACTTACGGAGGACTTTCTCGATGTTGACTCATTTCAGAACCTACAATCTCGCCGTCCAGTTTCATCACGCGTGCTGCTCTGCAAAGATGCCTGGGTATCTAAAGTCGCAGCTCCTGAGGGCATCCTCGTCGATCGCTCTTAACCTTGCGGAGGGCTCTGGCAAACCCACTCCGAAGGATCAGCTCAGGTTTTACTTCATTGCCTTAGGGAGTTTGCGCGAGTCACAGGCGGCACTGGATCTTGCTCCTATTCGGATGCCAAGCCTTATTGCCCTCGCTGATCACGTCGGCGCAAGCCTCTACAAGCTCTGCCAGTCGATTCAAAGTTGATCGATGATGGTTACCCCTCTACAGCGGCAAGCTTCGGTTTTACCCAGCGTGGACCTTGCAGTCTCAGGAAGAGATGTACCGCTCGATAATTCGGAGTTTCAATTTCAAGGGCGTGTTTACAGGCCTCATTGACTCCATCGCGATGATGATCTTTTGCAAAGCCAAGAACTCCAAAAATGGTTTTGGTATCGATAAAACCATTGCCCCGCTCCAAGACCATGAGGATTAACTGATCGACCCCAGTCCCAAGGTTTTGCGCCGATTTTCGATAAAATGAGGTGGGATGCATCGCTCGTTTCCACGGCCCTTTGTGTTCAGGCTTAGTCGAATTAATTTGATGAGAGCCGGTGAGTCTTTGATGCGTTTCGATCAGCTTGCCCTCTTGGTAAATGCGAACCTCTGAGACCTCTCCGATAACCCTCATTTTTTGTCCTATGTATTTTTCATCCACTGAATAATAGCGATTGAGATGAACAACGTGGCCATCGGCTCTGACCTTTTGCTCGATCGTAAGATCGAGTTGGGCAGGGACCGGAGCCTCTTCGTTACAAGCGGGGACTATTTTAAGATTGGCTTTTTCTGGCTGTTTTACCTTGCTGACCTCTATTTCTTTGCCAGCAAAAAACACCTTCCAACTCAAATCTTGATAGGTTCTGACCTCGATCCTTTGCTTATGAATCGAGTGCTTCAACGGGGAGTCAATTCGGTAGATCTCAGTGTCCCAGCTAAAAGTATGATCACGAGCTACCGTTCGATCTTCTTTTAGACAAAAGGTTTCATGGAGATCAAATCCCTGCGGTACCGGTTTGTAGGCTGTTTGAAGATTCGCCGGTGTCACTTTAAATTTGGAGGCGTACTCGTTTGGTAAAAACTGATCCTGCAAATATGCATTGGCCCCGTCATAGTTGTCGATGCCTCTGATCCTCATTTCCGGGATCAGGCGATCTTGAAGCGTCCCCCACAATCTCTCGATCCGTCCTTTTGCCTCTGGGGAGTTTGCAAAAATAATATGAGTCCCAAGCTCTTCGAGTGCTCGCTTGACCTGTGAGAAGTGCGCTCGCTTGGATCCTCCAAAAATCCCTGCGCGGTCCACGTAAAGAATTTGAAAAATCCCCATTTTTTCTATGATTTTTTGCAAAACCCTCATGCAAGAGATCGTGTCCTCAGCTGGGAAGAATTCTCCAAAAGCTACGTCGCTATCGGCGTCATCAATGGCTGCAATTAAACACGAAGGCTTATCGCCAAACCATCGATGATGACTCCCATCCATCTGAAGCATCAGGCCAGTCTGCTGCATTCGCTCTCGTCGTTTTCGAACCTTTGGGGCACGACGTTTCGCCTTCTTCACCATCTTGATCTCGTGACACCAACGTCTGAAGACTTCTCGCGTGACCACGAGATTTTCTGTCGCCTTCAATTTTTCAAGACAGTGGGTCATGTTGAAGTCGAAGTACTTTTCTTTAACCAGAGATTGGACTGCCTTCTTCAACTCCTCATCGGAGCGGTTCGCTGGCACCGCATCACAGTTTCCGTGCTTTACGAACAAAACCCCCTTCTGCAAATATTCGGCAAGATAGCGCCGAAGGGTCCGCTCTGAGACATTTAGAATCTTTTGACCTTGGTCACGGTTCATGATCCCTGATGAAATTTTGACGATAATATCTAACTGCAGTTGCTCGGTTGCACTCATACTGAACACCTCCAAATCCCCCAATCATCAACTTGTTGAACTGCTTGATAATTGGCAGACTACCGCGCCTTCTTTGACGCGGGTAGGTGGTCAAAATCCCTTGGTAATTGAGACCGGACAGAATCGCTGGGTAGTTACACTTATCTCAAAAAAACCTCAAGAATTCGTTCCGTCCGTCGATAGAGCCATTGGATGCGATTGCCTCTGAAGGGATCTATTCATTTACCCCCTAAAACCGGCCTGGTTTCCCTCCTTCTATTGATAGTCGTCAGTTTATTGCCTTCGGTTGCGCAGGCGGGGTCCGCCAACGAATATTCACCCATCATCGAAATGGGGACGATTCTCCACAGCGGGACGACCGGCAAGAGTCTTACGGGGACCACGGGATACTACATGGCTTTCCGCTCGGAGCAGCGAAAAGGCCATTTTAGGCCAGAAATGGCAGCCGAACTGCAAATGACCAGCGGGACGATCACCCTCGACGACATCAAGGTCTCAACTTCAGTGTTCGGGGCAGCTTTTCTGGGGGGATTTCACTTCTTCTTTTTCAAAGAAGGAAGTTTCCAGCCGTTCGTGGGGGTCAACGGAGTTTTGGGTTGGCACAGTCTTCGAATGACAAGCCCTCCTGCCGGGGTTGAGCCCTATACCCAGGGGCTGTCCTACGGTTATGAGGCGACCGCTGGGGTGGATATGCGGTTTGGGTCGGCTGAGGGCACGGCCTTTCGGGTCCATAGCGGGCTGTGGTCGGTGGCGAGTTCGCTCGCTGGGGTTTCCGGATTTCAGCTCGGCGGCATTCGAATTTCAATTGGTCTTGTGTACTAACTCCTGGGTAGACCATTTTTGCTGATTTTGGCTGATTTATCCTTAAAAACGGCTAATTTTCGAGCTAGAACAGAACTTACCGTTTTGGTCAAGAGGGCGAAATATTTTTGCCTCGCAGCATCTTTTTTTTCTTCCCTCAATTTCCGACTTATCCCTAAGGCTTCTTGGCCAAAAGCCTAAACACCACGGCAACCTAACGCGGCTCAACCTGAACTATCCCTAGGGGGGTGTGAAGAGATGACCACAACTAATTGTAGTTCCTTTTTTGACGGACGAGTGGTGTTTGTAGCAACCTTGAATGTACGGGGAGATGTTTTTTTGGGTCCTCCGGACCAGACTGCAGCAAGAGGGCTTGCTGTGGCAGCATGATGCGAAATAGAGTCCCATGAATTCAACTTGGGAAGAGTTTTTTGGGAAACACATTGGGGGGAGTAGAGGTATGGAAAAAATCACGGATCAGATGACGGGTACAAAGGCGGAAAATACGGATGCCACTTTAGGGGTGATCGGAGCGAATGCTCTTTTGAAGAAAGGAAACAAAAAAGGCAATAAGCTGCTTAATTCAAAAAAAGAAGCACCTCAGCTGACCCTGGATTCTGCTCGTGAGCTCATGGCCGGAACGAACCGCGCCCACGCATCCCACGCATCCCATGTCGCGCACGTACCTATGTCGCGCTACTTCACTCGCGAACTTAACTCCAACGGGATGAAGCCCTTGGATGCGGTGTCGTATGTTTATTCAACGTCCAAGATTAAAGATACCGATGGCCGAACCGTCTTTGAAATGAAAGACGTCGAAGTGCCCGCAGGCTGGAGCCAGCTTGCCGTGGATATCTTGGTCTCCAAATATTTTAGAAAAGCGGGCGTCGCAGGCACCGGCCACGAGACCTCGATTAGACAGGTGATCCATCGCCTCTCTCATACCATCGCCTCGGCAGGTTTGCAGATGGGGTATTTCAGTGCTGATTCTGCCGCGATCTATGAAGAGGAGCTGGCCTATCTTTTGGTTCATCAGATGGGGGCGTTTAATTCTCCGGTGTGGTTCAATTTGGGCCTTTCGCAGGAGTACGGCATCACAGGCTCAGGTGGAAACTACGCCTGGGACTCCGTTTCAATGCGAATTGTTGAAATGAAAGATGCTTACGTCAAGCCCCAGTGCTCGGCTTGTTTTATTCAAGCAGTCGATGATGATTTGATGTCGATTTTCCAACTCGTGAAAAACGAAGCCAGGCTCTTTAAATACGGCTCGGGCACGGGAACGAATTTCTCAAAAATTCGTGGTCAACAAGAGAAGCTCTCAGGCGGTGGAACCTCCTCTGGCCTCATGAGCTTCTTGGATGTGTTTGATAAAGGAGCCGGCGCCACTAAATCCGGCGGCACCACCCGCCGCGCGGCCAAGATGGTCTGCCTCGATATGGACCATCCTGAGATCGTGGATTTTATCACCTGGAAAAGCCGTGAAGAGCGCAAAGCAAAAGCCTTGATTGCTGCCGGTTATAGCTCGGATTTCAACGGTGAAGCTTATAAATCCATCGGTGGCCAGAATTCGAACAACTCGATTCGGGTGAACGACGAATTCATGCAAGCCGTAGAGATCGGCAGCAAGTGGAATACTCGTAAACGCACCTCCGGCGAGATTCTTGATACCTACGAAGCACGCGTCCTGTGGAAGATGGTTGCCGAAGCGGCGTGGAGCTGCGCCGATCCTGGGGTTCAGTACGATACCACCATTAATAAATGGCATACGTGTTCGGGAACGGATCGGATCAATGCTTCAAATCCTTGTTCCGAGTACATGTTCTTGGATGATTCGGCCTGCAACCTGTCTTCTTTGAATCTTGTGAAGTTCATGCGTCGTGATGGGTCTTTTGATATTGAAGCCTATCGTAACGCTGCTCGAACATTTGTGGTTGCACAAGAGATCTTAGTTGATGCGTCTAGCTATCCTACGGAGCGCATCGCGAAGAATTCACATGATTATCGTCCGCTTGGATTAGGCTATGCCAACCTAGGAACGATGCTCATGCTCAAGGGCATCCCTTACGATAGCGATGAAGGTCGTGCCTGGGCCGGTGCCTTGACCGCGATCATGACGGGACACGCCTACGCCGTGAGTGCTGAAGAAGCTGCGGTCATGGGTCCATTTGCGGGTTATGCGCAGAACCGCGAATCGATGTTAAACGTGATTCGTATGCATCGTGAAGCCGCTTACAAGATTGATGAAAATAAACTTCCTAAGGAGCTCGTGGCTGCGGCTCGTGAGGATTGGGATCACGCGCTTTCCATGGGTGAAAAACATGGTTTCAGAAACGCGCAAGTCAGTGTGCTTGCGCCTACGGGAACCATCGGACTTCTCATGGATTGCGATACGACTGGGATCGAACCTGATTTTGCTTTGGTGAAGTTCAAGAAGCTCGCCGGAGGCGGATACTTTAAGATCGTCAATCAGTCGGTGCCACTTGCATTGAAGAACCTGGGCTATGACGATTCTCAAGTCAAAGCAATCCTCACCCACATCTTGGGTTCGATGAGCTTCGAAGGCGCTCCTCATATCAATCAAGAGTTCTTGAGATCAAAAGGTCTCGAAGAACGCGATATTGAGAAGCTCGAAAAAACGCTGGCTGGAACGTTTGAAATTTCCAGTGCGTTTACTCGATTCACGCTAGGCGACGAGTTGCTTAAGCGCATCGGGGTTCCTGCGGCTGAGATGGAAAAACCGACCTTTAGTTTCCTGCGTTGGGCAGGATTGACGGATTCGCAGATCGAAGCTGCAGGCGAATTCATTTGTGGCACGATGACCATCGAGGGCGCTCCACAATTGAAGGCAGAGCACCTGCCTGTTTTTGATTGCGCCAATCGTTGCGGCAAGACCGGTAAGCGCTTTATCGCGCCGATGGGCCATGTTCGCATGATGGCGGCAACCCAGCCGTTTCTGTCGGGAGCGATTTCCAAAACGGTCAATGTTCCAAACGAAACCACCGTTGAAGAGATTCAAGAGATTTATACCCAAGGCTGGAAACTGGGCTTAAAAGCCATCGCACTCTATCGTGATGGTTGCAAGTCTTCACAGCCATTGTCCTCTAAATCCGAAAGTGCTACGGACAAGAAGTCGCCTTCTGCTCTTCAGGCTGCTGCTCAGGCTGATACTCAAAAGACGACGACCTCGGTTGAAGCCACGATGACGGGACCCGTGTGGAACCCGGTCAGACACAAGCTTCCGGCAAAACGCCAAGGCTTTACACAAGAGGCAGGCGTCGCGGGTCACAAAGTTTATCTTCGTACGGGTGAGTATGAAGATGGAACCTTGGGCGAAGTCTTCATCGATATGCACAAAGAAGGGGCGGCTTATCGCTCCATGATGAACTGCTTTGCGATCTCCGTGAGCTTGGGACTTCAGTATGGAGTGCCACTTAAAGAGTTCGTGGATAAGTTCACCTTCACACGCTTTGAGCCTTCAGGGGTTGTCGATGGACATCCTAACGTGAAGATGGCAACCTCGATTGTGGATTATATTTTCCGCGTCCTGGGGATGGAGTACTTGGGGAGAACCGATTTTGTGCAAGTCAAACCCGCGGTGGATTTGACGGCTGAAAAAGGTGCTGCTTCACGTGTTTATCCTAAGGATACGGTTGCTAAAATTCTAGCCGCGCGCGATGCGCGTGATGCTGCTCGTGATTCGGCTACGAATGAAACTACAATGTCTGGGCATTTGGCTGAGATGATGGGCGATGCGCCTCCTTGCGATAGCTGTGGTCACACCACCGTTCGTAACGGCGCTTGCTACAAGTGTCTGAACTGCGGCAACAGCATGGGTTGCAGCTGAGAAGTTAATTAGGCCAGTCTTCGGGTAGAGGCGCCTCGATTAAAAGAGGCGCCTTTCCATTTGCGCTTGGGAGTGTGAGTTTCCACGCATGAAGCCACAAGCGCGTTGAGGACGTTTTTCCGTAAATAGGATCTCCCAGGATCGGTGCGCCGTTCGCACTTAAGTGGCAACGGATCTGATGGAAGACTCCGGTTTTAATTTCAATCGTCAAATCAAGCAGGCGAATCTCGGGGGCGCTCTTGCATATTCGGGTGTCGCGGATAAGGGTGATCGCCGGAAGTGGCTTGCCACGAATTTCACTCGCCCGCATTTTTTCCGCTTCAAATGCGATCATTCGTTTCGAAGAATGGCGCGAGTGGGCCAGCGGCGTGTTGATCGCCTCTGGTAATGGGTGCGGTGATTTTGGGCAAACAATCGCCCGATAGATTTTCTCAGAGGATTTCCACGCTTCTCTGAGGCGCACAAACTCTTGCGCGGTTTTCGCAAAAGCGAGAACACCACTGGTGCCGGTGTCCAATCGATGAAGGAGTCCTGGCTCAAGGGGCGGACAAGGACCCAGGTGAGGGGCAAGGCTTGAGAGCGATGCAAGCTGGGGTGCGCGCGCCAGGGCTGCGCTGACGGCTGTTCCGGTTTCAGAGCCCGATAACGGGAGGCTGGGCGTACCACTGGACTTATTCAAGATCAGAAGATTTTCGTCTTCAAATAAAATCGGTAAGAAACACTCTTTGGCGCCTTGGGCTTGCGTGAGGTCATGAAGATCGGCCTCCGTTACCCCTTCAATTCTCACCCAGCAGCCTGGGGGAGCGATTTTATGTGATGGATCAAGCGGCCGGTCTGATTCGGCGTTTTTGATGCGCCCTTGCGTAAACCACTGTTTGAGAATCCTTCTAGAAAAAGTAGAGGCATACCCTCGTAATGATTCGAGAATGAGGGAGTCAAGGCGAGTGGCGGTGTTTGTATGGAGTTCAAGTTTGAGCACGCTGTTTATGAGTTTTTCATAAGATTAGTTTGTTTCCAAATAGAAACGCTCTCAGCTAGGATGCCCTCGTTATGGCGTCTCGTTTTTCGGTTTTACAATATCCCGAAGTTCTACCTGTCCGTGCGCTGCATGCCCTGGTTCGCGCGCGCCTCATAGGCGCTGGCTTTAAGTGGGAGACGCGCCGAACGGGGGATCTGCAGATTGGTTTATGGCGCAAGTCGTTGGCTCCGAAGTCCAAAGCAAAAACACTTCCTGCGCCGAGCGCTCATGAAAAAGTGAAGCGGATTGTCTGGATCCCGACCTTGGGGGATTCTCCGCTTTCGTGGTTTCCGGTTTTGATGCTTCTCAAAACTTTTTTACGAGGCAAGCGGGGCAAGTACGATGAACTTGTTGTTGTAGATTATCCGGGATTTTCTGGCTTTTTGGCCAAGGAGCCGGCCTTTCATTCTTTAGACCTTTTGTTTGAAAATACCTTCGACGTTTTTGATTCGCTCAAGCCTCACACGCTGGTTGGACATGGCCTGGGCGGCTGGCTTGCGGCTCGCTACGCGGTTTATTGGGGGCAAGGCGGACGAAAGAAAACTCGCGGCTACGATGGGCCAAAAAAAATCATTGTCGTGGATCCCGGAGGCGTGTTTCGCGATGCCTCAAGGCGATGGATGCTGCCTCAAATGTCTTTGCAGGAGAATCTGCAAGGCTCAGCCGACCAGAGAACGGACGAATCTAGGAGTGTCGCCTTTCGGCGCAAGATGTTTAAGCGCGAGCCGCGCTGGCTTAAGTTTCTGACGGGAGATTTGGATCGATGCCTTGGGACTCCAGAGATCCAGAAACTCGGGGAATCCGTTCGGCTTGAGCATTTGCTGGATCGAAAGCTCGATTCACTGCGGTGTCCCGCCGTTGTCATTTGGGGTGAAAACGACGAAGTGGTTCCCTGTGCCGCTTTGGGTACGTGGCTTGAGGAACTCGCACAGAGTGAAGGGTTTGGCTCATACGGCGTTGTTCTGCATGGGTGTGGCCATTCGCCTCATCTGGAAAAGCCGCTGATGCTTACCCGTGTGCTCTCCTCGGCACTTAAGGGGCAACGGCTTGCTTCAAGAGCAGGGAAGTGGACGGCTATACATCCTTGAAGCGCTGGTCATCATGCGCGGGCAGTTCTCCCGAGGCGCCGGGCTTGATCTGCGCAAATGGTTCCTGAACTGCTTGGTGGCGTTCTTTTTTTTGCGTAAAATGAATGACCTTGCTGGATTGTTTGGAATGCTGCTTCGGCATTTTTTCAACCAGGGGTTGAGGGGATTGCTGCCCGTTCACAATTGATAGGAGCTCTGCAACCGCATTGCGGAGATTCTCGGCATCCTTGGCGAGCGACCCTGAGGCCGATGAAGACTGCTCAGATGCGGCGGTGTTTTGTTGGGTGACTTTATTGAGTTCATTCATGGCATTTGAAATTTCATCAGCTCCTCGGGCTTGTTCTTCAGTGGCAGCGCTGATGTGGCCCACCATTTGCGAAACCTGACTGACATTTGAAACAAGACCATCGAGGACTTCTCCGCAGCGTTTTGCAATCACGGTTCCTGCTTCAACTTTAGATTTTCCTGAGGAAATCAAATGCTCGACTTTGGTCTGCGTATTTTGAACGATGCTTTGCACTTTATCGATACTGCCCTCCAGGAGCGCCGAAATTTCTTTTGCGGCATTACCGCTCATTTGCGCGAGGTTTCCCACTTCTTCGGCCACAACGGCAAAGCCTTTGCCGTGCTCGCCGGCGCGCGCGGCTTCGACCGAGGCATTGAACGAGAGGAGCTTGGTCTGAAAGACGATGTCGTTGATGACTTTGGTTTTGTTTCCGATTTCCACGATGACTTTGGTGATTTCGGAAATCTCGCGGTTACTCTCTTGAATCTGCACCATGATGTCATTGTTGGACGCATTGATCTCGCCGATGGCGTTGATCATATCCCCCACGACTTTTTTGCCTTCGGTCGCGCTATTTTGGCTCTCAGAGGCGAGCTGGATCGAGTTTTTGGCATTCTCGGCACTCGTCGCGGCCGTCGCCGTCAACTCTTGCACCGAAGCTGCGGTTTCCTGGATAGCGGCCGCCTGCTCAGTTGCGCCCGAAGAGAGAGAGTGGCTCGTGGCCGCGATTTCTTGTGCAGCGGAGGCGACCCCATCGGAGCCTCGGGAGAGGGACTCTGCGGTGAGGCCAATCGATTGTGTAAGCGAGGAAGAAAAACGAAAACCGATGAATAGGCCTGCCGCGAGACCCCCGAGGGAGACGGCGAGTAAAATGATCATTCCAATCGTGTTGGCGTTTTCAGCCTGTTTGACCCAAGCTTTCGATTGATCGGTTTGAAAATCCAGCAGTTTGGTGATCGCATGCCGATAGGCAAGGGCAACCGTCATGCAATCGCCGAAGAAGATCTCGCGCATTTTGGCTAAATCGGCCGGAGTTCCTGCTTTTTGAAAAGCCAGGATGTTAGCGCCGACAACTTTGAACTTTTTCCACTCGTTATTGACCTCGTCGTAAAGGGCTTGTTCACCCGGAACAAACGGAATGTCGTTATAAGCCTTGTCAGCGGCTTCATAAGCTTTGGTGCCGTCTTCGACCTCTTTGATGGCGGTTTGGCTTTGCGCAGGTGTCACGCCTTGGATGCCGAGGGTTCTAAGTCCAATTCGAATTTTTCTTAATTCTGAAAGCATGGTGCCGAGAAATGCGGTGTTGGGGAGATTGACGTGAGCCACGTGATCATATTTGTGAGTGACTTGTTCGAAAGCGATAAAACTGATGATCCCCGAGATGAAGGTAAAGCTTGAGAGAAGGATAACGAGGGCGAGGATTTGCTTTTTCAGACCTTTGTTTTTGAACATGGGTGGTTTCTCACTTTCAGTTTTCTTCTTGTTGCGTTCCCTGAGCTATTCGGTGTTCCTTCTCCAAGAGTTTAGCCTCTTAGTGCCTGTTTTATATTAAGGTTTGTCCATAATGGGCCCATGATATGAATGTTTGTGAAATCCCGAAGGTTTAGCAGCGCATCTCTCGAGCCGCGATCCGCCCCACCCGCGCATTCGGAAGTCCGAATCTTGCTCCAATCGTCCGGTCTCTGAACTGATCGAAAAACGCAACTCAGCGATTCCAAAAGAAAAGCTCCTGGCTCCGATCCTGCAATTCTGCCGGATCCTCACAGCACAAAGGAGACTTCATGTTTAATACCCTCAGATATGCTAAGATGCTAGAAGAGACCGGCTTTTCCAGAGAGCAGGCTGAAACTTCGATAAAAATTTTGGTGGAAATTATGGAAGACAAACTGGCTTCTAAACAAGATTTGCAAGAGTTACGAGTCGAGATCCAGCATTCGATTGCTCAACTTGAATCTAAACTTACTATTCGAATGGGAACGATGCTTGCGGCTTCAATCGCGATTTTGACGGCGATTCAAAAGTTCGTTTGAAAGTTCGTTTGAAGGACTAGGGCACCCAGAGTCATTGACCCCCATCGCGCTTCAGGATAAGACCCACCCACCATGGATCTATTTTTCGAAATCGCGCGCCTCAAAAAAGAAAAGAACGCCGTACTTTTGGCTCACTACTATCAAGAGCCCGACATTCAAGACATTGCTGACTTCGTAGGCGATAGCCTGGAGCTGGCGCGTGCGGCCCAAAAAACCACGGCCGATCTTATTGTTTTTGCGGGCGTTCATTTTATGGCTGAAGGCGCAAAGATCCTGAACCCCTCACGCAAAGTCGTGCTGCCCGATATGCGCGCGGGCTGCTCGCTTTCGGATAGTTGCCCCCCCGAAGCGTTTGCGCGTTTTCGCGCCCTGCATCCGGATCATTTTGTAATCTCATACATCAACTGTTCAGCTGCGATCAAAGCACAGAGTGACGTGATCTGTACGAGTTCCAACGCGGTAAAAATCGTGGAACGAGTGACTCGTGAGTTTGGTCCTGATCGCCCGATTATTTTTGCGCCTGATCGCAATTTAGGTGCTTATGTGGCCAAACAAACGGGCAAGAAGATCGGCAGCCAGATGCTGCTCTGGCAGGGTACGTGTATCGTGCACGAGACTTTTTCAGAAAAGAAGATAGCCGCTTTGAAATTAGAGCATCCCGAGGCCGAACTCATCGCACATCCGGAGTGCGAAGCGACGCTCCTTGAGAAGTCTGATTTTGTGGGGAGCACTTCGGCGCTTTTGAAGTACGTCATGGAGTCTTCTAAAAAGACTTTTATCGTCGCAACCGAAGAGGGGATCTTGCACCAGATGCGCAAAAAAGCGCCTGAAAAGCTGCTGATCCCCGCTCCGCCAAATGCGAACTGCGCGTGCAATGAATGCCCCTTCATGAAGCTCAATACGCTTGAGAAGATCCATCTTTGTCTGCGCGATGAAGCGCCTGAGATGATTATGGATGAAGAACTTCGCAAAAAAGCGCTGCTTCCACTTCAGCGCATGCTGGATTGGTCAAACTAGAGTGCCCGAAAAGAAAATCCATGAGCCTAATCCGCTGTGGAAACCCGGGGACCCCATTGAATCGCCCGTCCAGGCGATGAGTGCGATTGATTTTACGAAGCTTGATTCGACGCCTGCCTATAAGCTCATGACGGGCGCGATTGTTCCTCGTCCGATTGCGCTGGTGAGCACGCAAGACCTTAATGGGGTGGTGAATGTCGCGCCCTTTAGTTTTTTTACCGGCGTTTCAAGCCATCCCCCGTGTCTGTTGCTGTCGATCACGCGCAAACCTGATGGCGGGAAAAAAGATACGCTTCTTAATATCGAAGCGACTCGAAGTTTTGTCGTCAACACGGTCTCGTCTTGGATGGCGGGGCCGATGAATTATTGCTCAGCTGAGTTTCCGTACGGCGTGAGCGAGCTAGAAAAGTCTGGGTTTACGGCCGTGCCCTCGCTCAAAGTTGCGCCGCCCCGGATCGCGCAATCGCCGATTCATATGGAGTGTGAGCTTTATGCGCTTCACGAGGTGGGCGAGGGGGATTTAGGCTCCGCCACCTTAGTCGTGGGTCGGATCGTCATGATGCACGTGGATGAGCGCGCCTACGATCCTAAGCGAGGCCGAATCAATGTGCAGGCTTTGGAGCCCTTGGCCCGCCTGGCCGGATTTTCTTATGGATTAAGCAGTGGGATTTTTGAAATTGCTCGGCCTAAGATCTAAAAAAACTAAATCTTGACACACTGCGTCTAAATAAGGTAAACCTCCTTTTACGTTTTGAAAGCCGTGCTGGCTGTTCGCGAAAACTTTGGAGGTTATTCATGCAATTGGATGTGAGAATTAGAAAAACAGTTCGTATCGCGGTTACCGTCGCTCTTCCCGCAATCATTGCGGTTTTGGCGAAGGGCGCGTTTGCAGAGACGTCGCTTCCCATTGTGGGTCACTATGACCAAGCAGGATCAGCTGCACTTTGGAAAAAAGCCAAAGGGGTGCCCGCGGGTCTCATCACGCAAGTTTCGATTCCCAATCCCTCGAGGGCCTTCATGGCGCCCTATCGGGATGTGTTCTTTCAAAATGATCGCATGGTGGTCTGTGCCAAGACCTGCGATTCTCCTCAGCAGCTGGTTCCGAGTGGTCGGGACGGTGCGTTTGGCGTTTCCCTTCCGATTTTTGAAAAGACAGGTGTTTTGGATGATGAAGGTGAAATTCTGGCTGTAAAGCAAGCGACGAATTACACCTATATTAATGGCCTTTTTGATCGCCTGGAACAGTTGGGCTTTTCGCCATCGCAGCGCCTTGTGGTGATGATCGATCGCGATGTCAATGACCCTTCTCTCGGACTCAAATCGACCGACAACGCTTTTTTCAATAACCGCGATTGGACGCTTTCGTTTCTGCCGGCGGGCGGTTCGTTTTGGAGTTGGCTCACGAATTCAAAGCTTCTGGATAGCGCTTATGATCCGGTTGTAGCGATGCACGAAGCCACGCACTCGGTTTTTCAAGCCATTGTGGGTGAAGCCTTGAACCCCGAAATCATGGGTCTTCACGAAGCTTTTGCTGATTATTTTGCGATGGCGCAAGTCTCAACTCCTCGTATCGGCACGATCATGTTTCGGGGGAAAAGCATTCGCACGGCCGAAAAAATGATTCCCTATACGAGTGGAATGGAAGCGCACGATCTGGGTAACGTCGTGGCTTCAGGCTTGTGGAAAATCCGCGCGCTGCTTGCGGTGCTGGGCTTAGCCGATCTCGCCGATCAGACTGCTTTAGAAGCCGTCAAACTTGTGGGCAATAATCCCTATGCTTCAGCCGGCGACGTGATCCCGGCCTATATGAATGCCTTTAGACGTCTCGGTGCAAAGTCACTGACGCTTCAACCTGAATTAGATGCCGCGGTCTCTGCGGTTTGGACGGAGACAGGTCTTGTCGCTTCAGCGAGGACTCCGGATCTCTCGTTGCTTGCGGGCCCGGTTGATTCATCCAAATATTCGATTTCATCTTTTGTCATGAAACTGCCCCAGCAGGCTTCGGACGATTATAGCATTGATGTTCTGACCCATCTTCGCTTGGGGCTGGTTGAAACGCGTGAGCCTCGGGTTGCCGATGGGACGCATTGGTATCTCGTGAGCTTGACGGATGGGAACGCGGCTTCAGGAGAAATCCTCACTCCGATTTGGATTCTATACTCGGATAGCTTAAAGAGTATCCTCGCGGCTTATTCAATCGGTTTGCAACCGATTGTGACTGCGGAGTCGCCGCTCTATCGAAAACTTCAGAAAATGGGGGAGGGGCTTGGAGATCTGCTGGCTTGGACAAAAGATTTTGGCAAAGAGAACGCGGATTTTTATAACAAGAAGTCCACGGGAGTTGAAAAATGGATGTATAAACCCGGCAAGGACGAGGTTTCGGACACGTACTTTACAATCAATGGGAAGACGGTTCCTGGCAAAGTCCACGCGGTGGTCTATAAGAGACGCGTCTTGGCTTTTATCGTTGCGCCCTTTATTGGAAAAGCCGGAAGAGCGGGCCTTAAGTCTCGCAAGGTTTTAAGGCTTTTTACGGTGCCTAAGGCCGAGCTTCCCGGCACGAGTTTGCCCGAGCTCACGGCGGGTGAGATCTTGGTTGGCTATGAGCTTGAGTTGCGATCCGGAGTTAAAACCACCGTTCTTTTGGAAGAGGCGGGCCAAAATGAGTTGACTCAAGACCTGCAAATTGATAATTGAGGGAACTTCAAGTTTTAGATTCGAAAGGAAAAAGGTAAATGGCTGTTAAGATTCGTCTTTCAAGACAAGGTGCTAAGAAACGTCCCCAGTATTTGGTCGTCGCTGTGGATTCCAGCAAAAAACGCGATGGCGCCGTATTGGAAAAATTCGGGCACTACTATCCAAAAGCAAAGTTAGCTGCTGATAAGGTCAAAGTGGACCTTGAAGCCATCAAAGCTTGGATTGCCAAGGGTGCGCAACCCACACAAACTGTTGGACATCTCCTTAAAACCCTCGCAAAATAAGTTTAGCCGCGAGCCGAGCTAGTTTCGGGTACGGTTGTAATAACTTGCAGCTGTGAAGGGGAGAACACGCGATGTCCGAACCAGCGAAAAGTCTTAGCGAGCTCGCTAAACTGATTGAGCACATGGCTAAGGCGTTGGTCGATTTTCCAGATCAAGTTCACGTGGGAGAAGTCGTGGGTGAAAACACCACGGTGATTGAGCTTAAGGTGGCCAAAGTAGACTTAGGCAAAATCATCGGAAAACAGGGTCGCACTGCGCAGTCCTTGCGCACGATCCTCACTGGCGCTTCGACTAAGCTTCGAAAAAGAACTGTCCTTGAGATTATAGAGTAGTTCATTTGGAAATCTGGTTTTTAAGTCTATTCCCCGAGGTCCTTTCCCCAGTTCTAAAGTCGAGCCTTGTTGGGAAAGCCCAAGAAAAAGGCCTCGTCTCGTTTCATTTTCTTCATATCCGAGATTATGCGCTGGATCGTCACAAGACCACCGACGAGCCTCCTTTTGGCGGCGGCGAAGGGATGGTTCTAAAAGCGGATGTCTTGGGAGCGGCTTGGAGTTCTATCCCCAAAAAGCCGGGGTTCAAGACGATTCTTCTTACCCCTCAGGGGAGGCTGTTTTCGCAAACCATCGCCAAGGAGCTGGTACAGATTCCCCAGCTGATTTTTGTGTGCGGTCACTATGAGGGCGTCGATGAGCGCTTTGTCGAGGCCTGTGTGGACCTGGAACTCTCCATAGGTGATTATGTTCTGACGGGTGGCGAGTTGCCTGCGTTGGTCATTGCAGACACCGTGGTGAGGTTAATGCCGGGTGTGGTGGGCAATGAGCGTTCGATCAGTGAAGAGAGTTTCGAGGGGGGGCTTTTGAAATACCCCGTTTATACCCGTCCACGCGAGTGGGAGAGTCCCAAAGGAAAACTCAGTCCTCCCGAAGTGCTGCTGGGTGGCAACCATAAAGAAATTCAAAAGTGGCGCGTTGCACAGATGGAAGAGCGGACACGGGTTCGGCGGCCGGATTTGTGGGACGTGCGAAGCACGCTTCGCACGAAGAATCGGTCATAAACCGCTTGCCCCGATTGGCTAGCAGTGTTAACAATTCGTGTGTCAACTTCAGAAACGCCCGTCTTTATTTGTTTACTTCACCATCCCGTGGTAAATCGCAAAGGCGAGCTAGTGACGACTTCCGTGACGAACATGGACATCCATGACTTGTCTCGGTCGGCCAGAACATACGGTGTTGAGAATTATTTTATCGTAACACCGCTTGAAGATCAGCTTGCACTCGTGGATCGAATTTTGACCCACTGGCGAACCCCTCGTTCTAAAGAGGGGCATCCAGATCGGTTTGAAGCTCTTTCGCGAGTGAGACTGGCGAAGTCGTTTGAAGAGGTTAAGCAGGCTATTATCGCTACCCATGGGGTTGCCCCAGAAGTGGTTTTAACAGATGCAAAACCGCATTCCCGCTCCGAGAGTTACGCTTCTTATCGAAGCGAGCTTGAGGATCCAAAGCGGGGAGGGCGTCCCGTGATCCTGGTCTTCGGAACAGGTTGGGGCGTGGCACAAAACTTCTATCCCGAGGTACATCGGATCCTAGCTCCGGTGTACGGGCCAGAAGGTAACGGAGGTTATAATCACCTCTCTGTTCGGTCAGCTGTCGGGGTTATTCTCGATCGGCTTTTCGGACATTAAACCGGTTTCACGGCTCAGGCTTTGCCTGAGTTTTGAGGCGACAACAGGCTAGGATTTGTTAAGAGTTAGCTAAAAAGGAATTAATAAAATGGCCGGTACAAAAGTAAAAAGACGCAGAACTTCAAGAGGTCTCACCATGAGCATTCGTGGGATCATGGATCGCGTAGCTGCGGTTGATAAAGGGACGATCCGCACGGATTTGCCAGAGTTTCGCGCAGGCGATACGGTTCGCGTGCATGTAAAGATTAAAGAAGGCGAAAAAGAGCGTATTCAGGGTTATGAAGGCGTCGTTATCGGGATTTCCAACAAAGGAATCAATCGCTCCTTCACCGTACGCAAAATTTCTCACAGCGTGGGCGTTGAGCGTGTGTTCATGATGTGCTCCCCTAAGGTTGCCAAGGTTGAGGTCATGCAGCCTGGTAAAGTACGTCGCTCAAAGCTTTATTATCTTCGTGGACTTGAAGGTCGTGCCGCACGTATTGAACGCGATCTGAATGTCAAAGAAACCAAAAAAGTCTAAATTTGCAAATGGGAAGCCCACGCTCGAGTTTGAAACTCTGGCGGGGTTTCCCAAGCGTTTAATCGCAGGGGTGGACGAAGCGGGGCGAGGTTGTCTTGCCGGTCCGGTTACTTCTGCCGCAGTAGTATTGCCACGGATCGTGTCTTTCGAGACGGATCCGTGGCTTTTTCATATCCAGGACAGCAAAAAATTGAGCGCTGAAAAGCGAGAAGAGCTGTTTCCAAAGATCCAAGCTTGGGCCGCTGCCTGGGCAGTGGGAATGGCTTCTCCCGAGGAGATCGACAAGCTTAACATCCATTATGCGGCCCACTTGTCCATGTTCCGGTCGGTGGAGGGGCTTGCCGTTAAGCCTGATCACGTGTTGGTCGACGGGAACTTTGTTCCCAAAAGTTTTGTGGATCTCGGGCTTTCGGGTACGGCGATTGTCAAAGGGGATCTTCGTTGTTTAAGCATTGCGGCGGCTTCGATTTTAGCAAAAGTCTCGCGAGATCGCTTGATGGTGGCCTTAGAGTGTGAATATCCGGGCTATGGTTTTGCCGTACACAAGGGGTATCCCACCCCTGTTCATGTGGAGTCATTAAAGCGCTTGGGTGTGACGGGGATTCATCGTCGGACGTTTGGCCCGGTGGCGTCCCTTCTGATCTAGGTTCTGGCCTGGGGCGTGCAGTGTTCGGCGGGATGAGTTCCACCCGTGAAATCGGTTCCCAGTTTGAATCGCAGGCCCTGCAGTGGTTGATGTCGCGGGTTTCGACTAAAGCTCCCCTGAAACTTATCGCGCGCAATTTTTCGGTGAGGGGCGGTGAGCTTGATCTTGTTTTTGAGCAGTGGCTTGAGAGCGGGGATTTGGAGCTGGTTGTAGTTGAAGTGCGCGGGAGATTGCAGGGGAGTTGGGTTGGAGGCTTAGAGAGCGTGGATGCGTTTAAGCGCCGAAAAATGAAGCGCGCGCTGACTGCGTTTTTGCTGAAGTATGAGGGATTGGCTGCTTCGATTCGGATTGATGTGATGGCTTGGGATGGGCGGGAATGGATGTATGTGCGGGATGCGGTTGAGTTGTAGGGCAGGGGTAGGGTTTGAAAAAGGGTGGTTGCTTTCACTCTGGCTGCTTCATCGGTAGTGAAGTTAGGGGCGTTAACCCTCACCCTTTGCGCCCTCTAACTTCACCGGTAGTGAAGGGGATCGTTGGCGAAAAGTCTGAAGCGAGTGTGAGCAAGGGCTTGTTGTAGCATTGTTTGTTTTTGCAAACAGTTACCTGACTCGCGACAGGAGTAAGTGCTTTAAGTTTAGTGCAAGTTAGTCAGAAGCCGCATGCAATTTGATCTTTTGGAACCTGATCGCATTTAAAATATTTTAGAATTTTTGGGTTGCGTCCAATCGTTCTGCCGAAGCGAAACTCCTTAGGAGAGTGATCACCATTTCCAGCCCAACCTGTTCCTGCATTTAGCCCGCGGCATGGGACTCTGACGAACGATTGCAGCATTTTAAGTCCATCTGCGCGATTTACGGACTTTTCTAACATGACAGCGATAGCTTCTGCTGCCCAGGTATCTGCTAAATCTTCGTTCAACTGCAATACGGTTCCGTCTTTAGCTCTACATTTAGTATATTCATCGTAGTCTTTTGGGAAAACCAGGGGGCCAAACGAGTGACTTAGCTCGTGAGCGACTGTAAATACATCTCCCTCAGGTCCGATGCTTTGAGGGCATAGGATGGCAGCGCTATAGGTCCCACAGCGTAAATTTTTGCCATTATATTTAAGGCCATCTCCGAAGATCAGATACAGCCAGCCCGCACCATCTTCTGGCTTGGGTCCACTGCACCCACTGTCAAGATAAGCGCTGGGATCAAAGACCTTTGATTTTTCAAGAATGTCTTTAAACGCTTTTTTGTCGCTGTCTTTGAGTAATGTGCTCGCTGAAATGGCAGTTTTAAGTGCATTTTTGACTTCTTCCCAGTTTTGCTTTGAAGGGCTAATTCGATTTGTGAGCTCCCGAATATAGGAAACGTAAATCGCAGAGATCTGTTCCTCTTCAAGTTTTGCATGGGTGAGATCTTCGAGTTTTGTTTTCCCTAGTTCATATTGAAGCGCAATCTTGTCCCATGCCAAATGAGCTGCCTCGCTTAGTTTCTTGTCGTAGTCACTTACGTCAGCTGACTCACAGATAGCCTTAAATGGATTTTTGCAGAATTCATCAACGGAGGATTTGAGAATACTCTGTAGATCATTAATCTGCGAATTAACGTCAGATGGCTCGCTATCTCTTGGTGGGACGCAATGTGGGAAGTTAAGATCATTGCCGTGTAATAATCCCGCCCAAAGAAGTGAGATAGCGAAAGCGGTGCTGAGCTTTTTGTTGAAGTCCACTCGCATAGCCAATTGTAACTGGGTTTGATGCCAAGGGCAATGTCATGGGTTTGGATATCACCGAATCGAGTCGATTTTTTTTCTGGTGATGACGAAGTTGATTTGAAAGGGGCTTGCGCTCTTTTGGGTGCCTCTGAATCAACCTTGCGCCGCCGAATTCGAGAAGGCAGGGTCAAGTTTCGAAGATCCAATGGCAAAGACTATCGGTTTACGCGTAGAGATATTCTGAAGCGCGCGTGAGCAAAGGCGGACTGCGGGAGCATTGTTTGTTTTTGTAAACAGTTACCTGACTCGCGACAGGAGCGAGTGCGTCAATTGAATCGTCGTCGCGCTGTCCAGAAAGACAAGCAGATCGTGGATGATCTCGGACATTAATGTTCCGTCTGGTATTGGGTTTGAGGATTGATCTTTCGACTACGATGGGATTAGGAAATGCGAATGAATTGGAAAAATATCATTAATCTCAAATTGCTGGAGTTCAGGGCTGAAAAGATGGGGGAGAGCTACAAAAGTGAATCGGCTCCGCTGGCATCAGAAATGGGTGCGAAGAAGCTCGGATTTCACGCTGAAATTCTCCCGCCAGGCCAATTCTCCTGGTCTTAGATGGGAAGGCAATGCTTCGACAGGCGGGACAGTTCCGGGAGGTGGGTAAGGACGACCTGATCTTCTTCCCGAATAGACCCGAAGGGACTCACCAATTCTACAACCATACGGATGAACCCTTCAAGTTTTTGGCTCTTTCCACGATGGATGATTTTGAGATTTGTGAATACCCTGATTCAAAGAAGATCAACGTGACACGGATTAAGAAGATTTTTCAAGGTGACTCAGAGGTCGAATACCTCAAGGATGAGCAAGATCCACGAGGGTACTGGCCGAAAGAATATCTTCGAGATTAGCGTTTTGTTGGCTGACCTAGAAATTCGTTACATCGCGCTACGAATCTTAACCAAAACTTCAAAAAGTTCCCAATTGACCCAACCCCCATCCCTTGAGAGACTAAGCTTGAGATGAAGCACATGACCTTGGTCAGTCTAATCACGATATTGCTGCTGCTGGGTTGCCTGACCCCCAAGCGTGCGGAGGCCCTTGATCAAAGTGTCGCAACTGTGATCACCTGTGGCGAGTATGGCTTGGTTGGCGGAACGTTCTTGGGGCTAGCGAGTCTTTCGTTTACGAAGAAAACGCGCTCAATATTCCTAGGGAGCTCGCTAGGGCTTTACGCGGGTATTCTCGCAGGACTCTATTATGCGACTCACATGGATGACCCCGCCAATCCGTTTCGATCAAACCCAGAGGAGCTGGAGCTTATCCATACACGAGGGCCTTCGGTTCCCAACGGCGCACTTCAAGCGGGGGATTCAAGCAAATCGCTCTTGGTGTCTTTTGAAGTGCTGCGCTTTTAGCGGCAACTCTCGCACCGAGAGTTGCTATTGATCAAAGCTTCGGCGAGCTTTGTCTTGGGTATCGTGAAACTCAAATAGCTCTTCTTCATCAAAAGCCCGAATCACTTTTTGAAACTCATTTTTGACGTTGCAATAGCGCGGTTTGATCGCTTCGGTGGCGTTGAATTCGCGCAAAGTCTGAATGAAGGAGGAGATTCCGCTCGAACCCACGAACTCTAAATTCTCAAGATCGATGATGATCTTTTTCGGAACCGAGTCGGTGCGATTCTGTTTGGAGATTTTGCCCAGGTTTTCCCGTAGCGGGATCGCCGTTTCAAAATCCAATTTCCCCTGCATCGAAACAATAATCGTATCGCCCAACTTCTTAATGTCTGTTTTCATTTTATCTCTCCCCCTTAAGTAGTTATTATCCAGATTGTGAGTGAACAAACCAAGAGGCATGTTTTGCCCAGCGGGCTTTGGGTGGTCGCGACTCCTTTGGGAAACCTAGGCGATGTCACGCCTCGTGCAATTACAGCGCTTTCTGAGGCCGCCGTGATCCTTTGTGAGGACACGCGTCGCACGTTAAATCTTCTTAGAGCATTAGAAATTCATGAGCGCCCTCATCTGGAGCGCCTTGATGCTCATGCGACTCCGCAGCAGATTGATTCGGTGATTGAACGCTTAAAACAAGGCGGAAACTTCGCACTTGTTTCAGATGCAGGCACTCCAGGAATCAGTGATCCCGGTGCAAAAGTCGTGGCCGCAGCACATGCTGCAGGAATTTGTGTGACGCCAGTACCAGGAGTGTCTGCGGTTGCGACGTTGCTCAGTGTTTCGGGGCTTGAAGGATCGTCATTTGCTTTTTTAGGCTTTTTCCCCAGAGCTTTGCGCGAAAAACGCGAGTTGATGGAGAAACTCGAAACCCACACCGCGATCACGGTTGCGATTTGGTTTGAGAGTCCCAGACGCATCCTTGAGAGTCTAGGTTGTATTGCTGAGCGCTGGCCTGCTGCACGGTTGGTGGTGGGTAAAGAGATGACGAAGCTCCATGAGAAGTTTTTTGTCGGCCCCGCAACGCAGGTGCACACCGCGATTGTTCAGGAAACCCAGGAAACAGGCGAAATTGGGGAGTGGTGTTTTTCTGTGGAGTTGCCGCATGTTGAGAGTGAAGCTGCGAGTGATAGTTCAGGTTGGGTTAAGGCTTTGGAGTGTCTATTAAGCGCAGGCGTCTCTGTTTCTGAGAGCGCGCGGTTGATTGGCCAACATTTTGGCGCACCTTCGGACCCTTCTCGAAAAGAAGTGTACGAGAGAGCTCTTCGGCTTTCTGAAAAAAAATCTTAAGAAAAAACGGAAAAAAATGATGTAGGGGATTGACGTGCGCAAGAACCTCCGTAGACTAATAAGTGTGTGGTTGTGGTTGAGTCCACGGAAGGATTCAAAGGGAGAAGAAAATTAAACTCTCGCGGGCCTCAGTGGCGTCAGGATGATGTTACACTGAGGCAACTTTTTTTGGGCCGGAGGCCCATGAAGCCGATGCAAACCTCACACACACCCACTTCAATTTCCATTCCACTTACTCAAACCTTCACTGATTTTTCAGTTTCTAATCAATTTGAACTCAAGCCTTGGATAAACCAGCTCTGGGCAAAGGACGAATGCACCGCTCGTCACGCTTTTCGAGTAGCGAAGGCCGCAGTCGCACTGGGTGAGAAGCTCGCCTTGGATGAGTGCCAGCTTCGGGATTTGTGGCTTTCTGCTTTTTTGCACGACATCGGCAAAGTTCAGATCGAGGATGCAATCCTCAATAAGCCCGCTCAACTTGAATCTTCGGAGCAGCGGGTTATGAAAACCCATCCAGAGCGGGGTTTTGAACTTCTGGAAAAAAAAGGGGTTAGCCCTCGAATCTCTGCGGCCGTGAGGTTTCATCACGAGCGATGGGATGGCGGCGGTTATCCTTTTGGGTTGGAAGGGGAGCAGATTCCGCTCTTTTCCCGGATTATTGCCGTAGTTGATGCATTTGATGCGCTGGCTAATCGCAGACCCTATCGGAAGCCTCTGGGCTTTCCTGACGCTGCTCAGGTCATTGCAGCCTGCGCCGGGACCCAATTTGATCCGAAAGTGGTGAAGGCTTTTTTTTTGATTACTTCACCGTAGCCTGATAGGTTTTTGCCATAAGCAAATGACCTGGTTTGATGATCTTAAAACGCCGAGGATAAAATCAACGTTATCCCATCGATCCTCCAAAATCCCAGAAGGGATGTGGGAGAAGTGCGTTCGTTGTGGCGAAATCATTCAGACGAAAGTTTTGCGAGAGGCGCTTCAAGTTTGTCCTGAATGCGGGTTTCATTTTCGCATTACCGCTTGGGAGCGCGTGTCTCTGCTCTGCGATGAGGGAAAATTCGTGGAGTATGCTGAAGACCTGACTTCTGCGGATCCGCTGCACTTTGATGATCTCAAGCCTTATCGCGATCGCCTAACCAGTGCGGCCAGTTCCACTGGGCTTAAAGACTCGGTGATTTGTGGAAAAGCCGAACTATCAAGCCTATGTTATCATTTGGGGGTTTTTGATTTTAGATTCCTGGGCGGCAGTATGGGCGTTGTGGCGGGTGAAAAAATCACCCAGGTGTTTGAAAAAGCTTTAAAAGAAAAACTCCCCGCCGTCGTGGTGACGGCCTCGGGGGGCGCGCGCATGCAGGAGGGGATTCTATCCCTGATGCAAATGGCGAAGACCACCGCGATGGTTCATGAGTTAAAAAAGGCTCGAATTCCTTATGTTTCGATTCTAACAGACCCTACCACCGGCGGCGTCGCGGCTTCGTTTGCTATGTTGGGCGATATCATTTTAGCAGAGCCCGGAGCGCTGATTGGTTTTGCTGGCCCCAGGGTGATTGAGCAGACGATTCGCCAAGCTTTGCCCGAAGGGTTTCAGCGCAGTGAGTTTTTGCTCGCGCATGGCTTTTTGGATCGCGTGGTTGCTCGAAAGTTTTTGGCCACTGAGTTGCGGCAGATCCTTGGAATCTTGGGGCGGACTTCATGTCGTGCGCAGCACGCGGCGCACGAGTCGTGAGGATAGCTAGGGCCGCTAGCGTAATAGGCTACATGATACCCCTTCTTTTGGGGCTTCTTCTCGGTGGAGTTTCCGCCTTTGCCATTACAGAAGGCCAGCCCATGCATTCTAACGGTGATCGCGAAGTTTGGGATCGTAAAAATAACCGAGTCGAGCTCTTTGGTCATGCGGTCATTATTCAGCCCGGGGAGACGTTGACCGCGGATTATGCGATCCTAGATATGAACGCGCGGACGATGGATGCGCGTGGCAATTGCGTTTACGTCACGGCCGATACCATTATTTATGGCGAAGAGATGCATTTTAATCTCGATACTCATACTGGCACGGTCGTCGCCGGTCGGGTCACCAACAATGCCTATGCGCTGACCGGTGAGCGCATCAACAAATTAAGTGACAGTCGTTTTCAGACTCATTGGGGCGAATACACGACTTGCCAGGATTGCCCTCAAAGTTGGACCTTGCGCTCAAAAGACGTGGACATGGAGGTCGATGGTTACGCTTACATGACTGACGTCACGGTTAAGCTCAAAGATGTTCCGGGCGCCTGGTTTCCCTACATGATTCTGCCCATGAAAAAACGCCGCCAAACGGGATTCTTGTTTCCGCAGCTGGGTGGGGTTTTGGACAATGGCAATTTTGGGGTGATTTTGGTGATGCCGTATTTTTGGGCGATCAGTGATTATTCGGACATGACGTTTGCGCTGGGCGAATATGCCAATAACGGGACTCGGGCCACTTGGGAGGGGCGAAAGAGATTTGAAAAGGGTTACATCGATGCCAATCTTTATCTGCTCAGAGATCGCAGATTCTGGGAGCCTTACACCGATAAATCGGGTGATCCCGACTATCATCAGAAAGGTTTTGCCTATCAAAACACCTCGCCTTCTCAGAATCGTTGGGCTCTGAACGTAAAGCAAGAGCAGATGCTCCCTTTCAAGATCTCTGAAAAGTTTAGATTTACCGAGGTGAGTGATAATTTTTATCCTTCAAATATAGGAGACGTAAGGGGCGGGAGCGAAGCTTATATTCCGAGTGACCTGATGTTTGCGAAAGCGGAGCCTGATTGGGGCAGTTCGCTGCGGTTTCGGCGGATTCGAAACCTGCTTTACGACAATCCCGATCCTAAACTTCAAGCAACGGCCTTTGATCCCAGAGCGGTACAAGTGACTCCTGAACTCGGCTTCACTCTTCATGACCAAGTTATTGCTGAATCGCCTTTTTCATTTGGACTTTCGATGAACGCGGTGAACTTTACTCGGGGTGCCGGCTTGTTTGATAAGGATGACCATCCGTCGCGTGATGCCGCTGCTGCAGCCGCGGGCGTTGATCCCTTGGGTTTTGTTCCTGGGGTTGACCCGATTAGAAAAGCGACACGCGTTTCGATGTCGCCCACTTTGTATGCTTCTGTTCGCCCCTGGGATTTGTTTAGCGTGGTGCCCTCTTTGTCTTATCGGCAGTCTTATTATTCGTTTTCAAACTCAGGGGAGATCCCCAGTCTTTACCGAAGTTATCCGTTATTGCAGACCACCTTTTTGGCCCAGATCGAGAAGGTTTATGAAATGTCTAATCCCGATATTCCTCGCATAAAACACTTGGTGCGACCTGAGTTGACTTATTCTTACATCCCCTTGCGTTGGGTGCGAGAAGATAAGAGTCATCCGTTCATCAGTCAGATGGACTATGCCAATAAGAATGGTTTTTATGGTTATAATTTTGACAGCAACGATTTTGTTCCAAGCGATAATCTTCCGGTCAAGACTGGGACGACGAGCTTCGTCCCTTTGGGAAACTCCGTCACGATGGGAGCGCGAACTCAAGTGATCCGCAGAATAAGCCCCATGAGTGCCGGAGCCAGTTATGCAAAATTAGTTGAAGTGGGCGTGAGCGAAACAATTAATCGCAGGGAGTATGATAAGCCCGAAGGGACGCGTCAGCCTCTTCAGAGGTTTAATTCAAATCTTTGGTTTGGTCTGGGGACTTTTACGCTGACAGCAGAGCACCACTATTACCCCTATGTCACGACGCGTAGAAACACGATTACGTCTAAAGCGACCTATACTTTTGATGCACCCAATACGCCAAGTCTTGGGGTTGCTTACACCTATGATCGACCTGGCTGCAGAGAAGAGGATCCTGCCTGTGGAATTTCAAATCCGGTGGTGGATTTGGGATTTACGCTCAGCGACTATTTGGGTTTCGGGATTTCGGGAAACTATAACCTCTTAACGAAAACGTTTAGTGGGGGCAGTTTCAGCGTGGGATACACAGGTCCTTCAAAGTGTTGGAAAGTGTCGTGGGGGACTCTTTACGACCCGAACAAGGGTTGGATCACTGCTTTGGATCTCGCTTTGAATTTGTCAGGATCGGGTTTTGGTGGCCTAACTGAATTGGGCAACAATGTGAGTGGTTCAAAATAAGGAGAGAGCGATGTCAGTACCAGGCAATGTAGAAGGTAAAGTGGGTGTCGAAACCTATTCGGAATTTGCTCTGGGTCACCTGCAAGGGCTTGTGAAGCAAAATCATGCGGTGATGGAAAAAATCAAAGCGACCCTAATTGAGGATGTGCGCGCCGGGCGCTCGCTGTTTGTGACCGGCAGTGGACACTCAGGCCTGTTTTCGCTTGAACTGTATCATCGGGCCGGGGGGGCTTCGTTTATTGTTCCGATTGTGGCCGATTATCTGCTACCCACGGCGGGGCCATCGGTGGTGCGAATGCTGGAGCGAACTCCGGGGACGTCTTCAGTTTTGTTGGATCGATTTAATCCTTTGCCCGGTGAAATGATCTGGATCTGCTCGCAATCCGGAATCAACGCCTCCGTGGTGGATATGGCGATTGCGTCTAAAGCTCGTGGCCTAAAAACCGTGGCATTTACGAGTGTTGCGCACAGCTCTGCTGTTAAGTCGCGCCATTCTTCGGGCCAGAGATTGTTTGAAGTATGTGATCAAGTCGTGGATATGGGGGGCAGGGCAGGGGATGCACTCGTACCCGTGTCTGCCGAAACGTATGCCGGACCTGTGTCGACATTAAGCTCTGTGCTCTTGGCTCATTCGATTGTCGTGGCTGCGTGTGCGGAACTCGAAGCCTCAGGCGTTCGTTGCGTGTATACGAGTGTGAATACGCCTGAGGGCGAGGCACGAAACAAGGAACTTGAGAAGAAGGCTGCGGTCAGGGATTATCGGTTGCTGTGAAGTGGGTGGCAGCAAACTTCGACAAGCTAGGAACTTTTACGGCCCAGATACGCAACGAACTTCTAGTTTAGCACCGCAAACGTAAATTCCTTTATCGTAATACACGGAACCATTGTCGGTTTCGAAAATGAAAGGGTAAATATTGTGATGGACTGCGGAAACCCAATATTTTTTGTTTTTCATGTGCGGCAAAACCGATCTGCATTCGTTCGGCACACAAGACTTGAATTCGTCTCTCGTCGGCAGGTGAGTCCCTTTTTCACAAAGGAGCTGAATATCGTATTTGCGCGGGGTTCCGGGTAGAGTTTTTTTTGAGTCATAACCGATGGCATCGCACCATTTGAATGCAGCCTTGTGGTTGAGCGTTACCAGATCACCCCAAACCAGGCCATCCTGGCTTTTCCAGCTCTCGCCACTTAACGAACTCGGACTGGAAACTTTCTCCCAAATGTCCCCCTTCGAAGCGCTACACCGAAAACCCGTCGGTGTACTTCTTAATTGTTCGTCCAAATACGAAGAGCATCGCTTAACACTCTCCGCAAGCGCAGCGATAGATGTCGCATTCAATACGGAAAATCCAAGGACTAGTAATGCAATTCGAGATACATTCATAAGGGATAGTCATTTAAACAAAAGTCGTCCCGAATTTCATTAGCCAATTATCGGAATTGATCGGAATCCAATTTCTCAAAGTCGGGCAAGCGATTTCCGATCAATTCCGATAATTGGCTAGTGGCGCTTCGAACTCTCCGTGCCAGAGAGTTCACAAGATAATGTTCGTCATAATTTTGGCGCCACAGCCCCGTTTTCGAATGATTATTAAGCCAAAGTTTGCCTAACACTCCGAGCGTGCATTAAACTTAAAGACATGAAGATTCTCCTCTCCAACGATGATGGGGTTCATGCCGAAGGATTACAGTTTCTTTATCATGAGCTTAAGAAGTTGGGCGAGGTCTGGGTTGTCGCCCCACTTGAAGAAAAAAGTACGACAGGGCATTCGCTCACTCTTCACAAACCTTTACGGATGATTAAGATGGGGCCGCGCTTTTATGGTGTAAGCGGCTCGCCCGCAGATTGCGTGTATCTGGGCATTAGGCAGCTCTTAAAAACAATGCCTGACCTTGTAGTTTCAGGGATCAATCGCGGCGCAAACCTAGGCCAAGATGTCTATTATTCAGGCACGGTTTCGGCTGCGCGCGAGGCGTGTATTCTGGGACTGCGCTCTTTTGCGGTAAGTTTGTCAGTTGATTATACAAAGTTTCAAACGGAAAAAGAGCTTCACTATGCAACGGCTGCGAAGGTCGCTTTGAAAGTTTTAAAAACCTCCGCCCTCCGCGATCTCCCCTTGCATACGCTTATGAATCTGAATGTCCCGGATCTGCCTCTCGGCAAGGTCAAAGGGGTGCGTGTCGCCCATCAGGGGTTTCGGCTTTATAGTGGCAGTATCCTGAGTCGGAAGGATCATCGGGGCAAAGATTATTATTGGGTGGGTGGGCATTATAAGGGATTTCGCAAGGATCTAGACTCCGATTGCCATGTCGTGGATTCGGGGTACGCATCACTTACGCCCCTTAAGCTTGATGCGACCGATACGTCTTTTCTGGGGGTCTTAAGAGGCACCGAGCTAGAGTCGATTAGGTTCTCAAAGGGCGCAAAAAAGGGGAGGAAATAAGGCTTGAAGTGTTCACAGCAATTCCTGCTCTTAGCTGTTGCGCTGATTGCGCTGCTGTTTTCTGCATGCGCGAGCCCGCGTGCGGTTTCCAATGGGCGGCAGGGATTTTGGTCGATGATGGAAGAGGATTCCGGCCATAGCCCTCGTTCTAAAAAATCCAAAAAGAAGGTCGAGGAGGCAAGTGAGCAAGGTGGCGCCGTTGCAAAACCCTTCGTTACTCCCGAGCTCGGAAAAGTCGCAGCCCAACTCGCACTTCACTGGCCTCTGAGTCAACACGAAGTGACGTCCTTGTACGGCAAGCGCAAACGGGATTTTCATGAGGGGGTGGATTTTCGCGCAAGACCCGGCACCCCGGTTTTTGCAGCGCAAACCGGTAAAGTTATTTACGCCGGCAATCGCATTCGAGGTTACGGCAAGATGTTGGTCGTCAAACACGATCGAGGGATTGCGACGGTTTACGCTCATAATTCAAAACTTTTAGTGAAGACGGGGCAGCAGCTCAAGCAGGGCCAGAAGATTGCCATCTCTGGAAACACGGGAAGATCCACGGGGCCGCACCTGCATTTTGAGGTGAGAATGGGGCCAGAGGCCGTGGACCCGATGGCGTTTTTAGCGAGTGGAAATGGTGGCCTCACCAAGAATCGAACTTGGAACAATTCTTTAGGAAAGAACCGTTATATCCATTTAACTATGAGGCCCCCCGCGACTGCCGAAACGGGTCGAACCCGAGATTAGGTCAAAAGCAGGTTTAGGTTCAAGGAGAAAGAAGAAGATATGTCGCCTTCTCACGCAAGAAGACCAGGGGAATCAAAAAGGAAGGTGCCTAGGGCTAATGTCCAAAGGCGCTTGAAGGGGGTATTCGTGCGATGCCCGGGCTTTTTTGGGCAACGCGAGCTCAAAGTCTTGAATATTTCGGAGCTGGGGATTGGGCTTGATCGCAGCACCCTCAACGGGGTTGATCCGGGGGTTTTTAGTGGACGCGCTGAGTTTGATGCGCAGGTTCTTGTGGGTACAGCGGCTTCCCCAGTGAGGATTCGGTGTATCCATTTGAGCGACAAATTGATCGGTTTTGAGTTTGTGGAGCCATCAGATATTTTGCGATCCTTGGTCAACGCCTGTTTTGAGGCTGAACTCCTGGGGTCTGGGCTGAATTGGAGTGAAGGGGCGGGCGCCGCTCAAAATGACCTTCGAGATGCGTCGGGCAATTCTATTGTCTATTCTTTGAATGGAGAAAAGGTGCGCTCGCTTGAGATTCAACTCCTCGGTAATCGCGTCGCATGGAAAGAGGGGGCGTCGGTGGCTTGGGAACATTTGGGACGATGGGTGCCCTTAGTGGACTCTCTGAGAAAACAGCTGGTTTTATTTGTGCAAAACGCAACGGCGCTCGAGGGCAAAATCATCCGGCAGCTTGAATCGATTCTAAGAGCAGGGAGTTCGGCGTGAACCCGGTGAGTGTTTTTCGCATCAAGGCCATCCATGTGGCAGAGCGCTTGAAGTTGAAGGATTTGAGGGAGCGTTTCTCCATCGTTCCTTTTGAGTTTTCAAATTACGAAATGGTGCTCAAATATAGCGATGATTCTTTTACTTTTATTTATAACTACGGCTCGGTCGTATTCTTTAACGTCCCGGATGAGGTTCAAGAACGAGAGTTGAGTGCGATGCAAGACTACCGCTTGCCGGCGGAGCATTCGCGCTCCACGGATGCATTTTTGCTTGAGGTTTTGGATGCGGCGGGACCGGGCCTGAATAAAGTTTATTTTGATCGAGTGGTGGTTTCAGCGCTATCGTTTCCCACGATCAAAATCACGTGTATGCTTTTGGCAGAGAGCATTGCGCTTGAGTATTATGAAGTCTTGATCCAGAACTTGCTTGAGAAGACGAACACCTATTCGAAGCGACTTCACAGGCAGGGGCGGATGCTTGAGAGTTCGGAGGATTTGATCAAGTTCATCGGGCTCTGCTTGGATACGAAGCAGGAGATTATTTCAAATCTCTACATCGTCGACTCTCCAGATGAGACCTGGGAGAGTGTTGAGTTAGACAAGATGCATCAAGAGCTGAAGGCGATGCTCGAAATCGACATTCGGTACCGCGCGTTGGAGTACAAGATCAAAATTATCCAGGAGGCTGTCGAGGTGATCGTAGATCTGTCAAAATCCAAACGCGAAAACTTGCTTGAGATGGTGATTATTCTGCTCATTGCGTTTGAAATCGTGATCTCGATTGTGAAATGGCATTAAAAATTCCTTGCAAATGCAGGAGCTTGTCTTTAGCCTTAACTAAGTAGCACACCTCAAGGGAGTCCCAAAAAGTGTCCAAGGAGAACATATGACTAAGGCAGATTTGATCAATATTATTTCTGAAAAGGCGCATCTTCAGCACAAACAAGCTGAGCTCGTAGTCAATATGGTTTTTGACATGATGTCGGATGCCCTTAAAAAGGACGATCGCATTGAGATTAGAGGATTTGGATCTTTTGTGAATCGCAGCTACGGAAGTTATCAGGGGCGAAATCCCAAGACCGGACAAGTGGTCCAGGTGCCGCCAAAACGGGTGCCGTTTTTCAAAGTGGGCAAGGAACTCAAAGAGATGGTGGATTACGGGCAAGCTGGGGCCAAATGAAGAATAAGATTTTAATCACCTCCTTGTTTCTCGCAGCATTTGCTTGCGGGAGTGCCTTTGCGGGGCTCTCCGAGATAGGCCTGGGCTATTCGACGGTTAAGATTTTTGGAAACCAGGCTTCGCTCTTAACTCGCCAGTCGGCCTGGCAGGGTGATGTCGTTGTCGATCAGATTGGCCTTGGCAACAATGTTGAGGCTTTTCTCACTGAGATTTATCAATCCTATCAGGTGAATCAGTTAAACGACGTGAAGCTTAACTTCTGGGGCACCTTTGTCGGTCTTCGAGTAAAATCTGCGCCCATTGATGCACCTTATGTTTTAGCGATTGCTCCTACATTGGGGTTTCAGGCGGGTTTCGCCTGGGATGGCTTTAAGTACGCCTCTGATGCTGGAACGGCTCAGAATTCAGCGACTTCTTTTGCCGCACGGATCGTACCCGGTGTGGAAATTCCGTTTTTTAAATTTCTGGCAGGATCCGTCGAATTTCCTTACACGGTTTTCTATTTGAAGAGTAATGCGCTTTCGACTTGGAGCTCGGTCTTTTCACTGAGGTGGAAACTATGAGAAACTTTAGAGACCGTTGTGCCCTGTTTGCTTTGATCCTGACTACTTCAGCGTGTGGTACTGCAGGCAATGAACCTATGTCGGTTTTGGGAGATCCTAATAAGTCCCTGGTGGGCGAAATCACGCTTCCCATCGCCGTGACCAGTTTTGCGACCTTGACCTCTTTTAGTTCAACGACTGACGGCTTTGAGCTTCTTAATCTCAATGCGATTGGTGTTTCTCAGAGTATCGCTGCCCCTCTGGGGGGGTACGTGAGTGGGATCGACTCGACTCAGATCGTGATTGTTCATAATTCTCATGTTTCAACTCGCCTGAGTCGGTTAGCGTCGGTGGTCGTGAGGGTTGGGGATTATGTGACTGCTGGGCAAGTGTTGGGTACGAGTGCTGTGACCTCAGGAATCGTTGTGCGACTCGCGGTTATGGTCGATGGCGTAGCTGTTTGCCCTTATTCGTATCTTTCAGCCTCTGCTCGGAGTGACATCAATTCAAGAATTGCTCCGACAGGTCAGATTCTCTGTCAGTGAGTTGCCTAGTGGGTAGCTTAGTGTGTAGAGCGATACCAGTAGATGACACCAATAGAGAGTGCCAACAGGCATCGGTAAAAAGTGTAGGACCTCAGTCCGCGTTCGTTGTGTCTTAGAATCCCGCCAATGACGAGTAGGCTGGTCAGAAGGCTTACCAGCACCGTGAGAGAAAAGCTTAACCAAGTGTAATCAGTGCCTGCCGCAGGAGCTGAGAATCCTGGTGCGCGCAAAAATTCGACACATTTTGCGATCAGCACTGGGCACATGATGAAGAAGGTGAATTTGGCGGCGGCTTCTCTGCTGTAGTTTCGAAGCAGTCCGCCGGTCATGGCACTGGTTGAAAACCCGCAGCCAGGAATGAGGGACGTAAGTTGCGATATCCCAATGGCGATGGAGTCGAACCAATTCCAATCAAGCATGCGCTTATTTTTCCTGCTTAAACTGTCGGCGACCCAGAGGGGCAAGCCAAATGCGGCTAAGCTTTCGGCATAGAGAATCGGTGTCCAGGTGATCTGGGCGATGGTGACGTCGATGGTATGCCATGCAGCGGCCAATGGAAGGGTCGCAATAAGGATGAACAGGGGAATTCGCTCGTCCACGGTCATCGGGCGTCGTCTGAAAATGATGACTTGCAGAGTTTCACGTGTCGTCAGCATGGAGAAAACCAATATCCGCTCTGTAACGCCGGAACAGCTTGATGATACACCTGTTCTGGCCGTCATTGATGCCTCGTTCATTGGGCTGTCCAAGGTGCTGCCGGCGACAGTTGGTCTGCTGAAACGGGGCGGCAGAATCATTGCCCTGATCAAGCCGCAGTTTGAGGTTGGTAAAGGTGAAGTAGGGAAGGGGGGGGTCGTGCGTGACCCTGCCGCCCATGAAAAAGTCATCGAAGATGTTCGTCGTACCGCATTAGATCTTGGCTTAAC
>CAIRTR010000300.1 GCA_903881565.1 Oligoflexia bacterium
ACCCCCCCCCCCCCCTCGACGCGCCTCATCAAAAAAATCTTTTCGTCCCAGCACGGGACACTCAATGGCTAAGGATAGCCCGAAAACTCAGCGTGCACAGTCGCCCATCAGTAAAGAATTTCCGATTGTCGGAATCGGCGCTTCTGCTGGCGGATTGGAAGCCGTCAGTCAATTACTGACCCAACTCCCTCCCAATGCAGGCATCGCACTCATCGTGGTTCAGCACCTAGACCCTTCTCACGAAAGCCTTTCCGCCGAAATTCTATCAAAAACCACTCGGATGCCAGTCGAGGAAATCAAGGATGGTACAAGAGTCCAACGAAACCATGTATACATTATTCCCCCCAATCACAATCTAGCGATCCAACACGGAATATTGAGCCTTCTGCCGCGTCCTGAATCGCGCGGCAGCCATTTGGCCATCGACTCCTTTTTCCAATCACTCGCGCAAGATCTAAAAAGTCGATCCATCGGCATTATTCTTTCAGGTACCGGCTCCGATGGCACGCAGGGTCTTGAGGCCATTAAGGCAGAAGGGGGATTAGCAATCGTCCAAGATCCCCTATCGGCAAAATATGACGGAATGCCTCATAGCGCCATCGCCGCTGGCATCGTGGATCTCGTTTTGACTCCTAGCCAGATCGCAGAAGAGCTTGTCCGATTCGCGAGCCACCCGCTCTTGACCCAAACAGAAAACCCAGATGAACTTTCTAAAAATATTTCGATCCCACAGGGCAAGCTCAAAAGCGACAGCCTCACTACGATCTTCACGCTGCTCCGAAACCAGTCTCACGTTGACTTCACTCATTACAAGCTCCCCACGATCAAAAGACGAATTGACCGAAGAATGGTTCTTCACAAAAAGAAAACCCTAGCCGAATACACAAGTTTCCTGCAATCCAATCCTCAAGAAGTGCGCGCACTCTTTGCCGACATCCTTATTAATGTGACTGAATTCTTCCGCGATCCGGACGTTTTCATCGCACTCAAGAAACAAGTCCTCTCCAAACTCGTAAAGAACAGACCTGCCGATGCGCCCATTCGAATTTGGGTGGTCGGTTGCTCAACGGGTGAAGAAGCCTACTCCGTTGCCATCGCGTTACTCGAAGTCCTGGGAGACACAAGCACTAAACCAGCGATCCAAATCTTCGCCACCGATATTAGCGAACCCGCGATTCAAAGAGCGCGCACGGGGATTTACCCCGAGAGTATTCAAAAGAATGTTTCTCACGAACGCCTGACACGCTTTTTTGAAAAAACAGACACTGGATATAAGATTGCCAAATTCATACGCGACATGTGCCTTTTTTCCCGCCATGATGTGATTAGTGATCCCCCATTCTCAAAGCTTGACCTCATCTGCTGCCGAAATCTTCTGATCTACTTTGACTCGGCCTTGCAAAAGCATATTCTTCCCATCCTGCATTATGCCCTAAATTCTGAGGGTTTTCTTTGGCTGGGCTCTTCAGAGTCCGTGGGTAACCTCCCGACGCTTTTTCGTGTAACCGATAAGACCAACAAATTCTATTTGCGTGGCACTTCACCAACCCTCCCCCGGCTACGGTTCGGCGTGAGTACCTACGCGTCTGAAAAGATGCCACCTACGCTTGCGAATCCAATAGGACAAACTTTAGAGGCCCCTGACTTCCAGCGCGAAAGTGAACAACTCCTGCTCTCGGAGTATGCGCCGCCTGGTGTAGTCGTGGACAGCAAGATGGAAATCATTTTGACCCGTGGCAATACCGCCCCCTACCTCCAACTGCCGCCAGGGCAAGTCAGCACAAACCTTTTCAAAATGGCCAGTCAAGAGATTGCCCCCTACCTTCGCTTGGCGATTCAGACGGCAAAAAAGAAGAATGCGCGTATCAACAAAGAGGGGCTTAAGATCACCGAGGGAAAGCAACACAGGTTGCTCAACATCAGTGTGATCCCATTTGATACTGAACCTCACAACAGGGAACGCCACTTCTGGATTCTTTTTGAACCTGGATCGGAACCCCTCAAGGCCGAATCCCATAAACCCATTGGCACGCACAAGCCGGGGCACAGGCCCACATGGGATGCAATTGAACAAAGAGATCGACGCATCAAAGAACTTGATCAAGAACTAACCGACACCCGAACTTATCAGCAGTCCTTAACTGAAGACAATGAGGCAACTCAGGAAGAAGTCACAGCCTCAAACGAGGAGTTACAAAGCACAAACGAAGAACTCCAAAGTACGAATGAGGAGCTTGAGACAGCTAAAGAAGAGCTGTCTTATAATTATAATTTAAAGGCAAATATCTGCGATGAATGTAATAGAATAATATCGTTAAAAGAATTGGGTAAAAACTGTAAACTTAAAACTAAGGAGAGAGTAGATG
>CAIRTR010000301.1 GCA_903881565.1 Oligoflexia bacterium
CGCTCAGCCGGCTCCGGCATTGGCTTGCACAAAAGCGGATCCCCCTGGAAATTGTCGCCCAAAAAGGACTCTACACTCTTCAGGCACGTCGCTGCTCAGCTAAAATGTACCCCTTCTGCTCACTTAAAATGTACCTGCGGGTCGCAGCTGTCGCTTCTCAATAAAAGAGGCCAAATCTGTTCACCTAATGTGGTCCATTCATGTGCACGAGAATCTAAGTTTGCGGCAACGAGCCCTCTTCTACGTGATCCACATTGATCACCAACGCCGCCGCCACTTGTCTCGATAGCTTGGAGGATCCGGGATCGGCTCATCCGGCTCCTCCGAGCGTGAAGCCGTGAACCTGCATTTGTCTCCACCCTGGATCTTGATCACACCCAGGAGTCGGCCATCTTCGTCCAACTCCACATGTCCTGAGCCCGACACGGGATCGAACTCCCAAGCGCCCTCCCAAGTGAACGACACGCCGCTCTTGGTAGGCGTGCAGTTTACGTGGGCCAGCAGCACGAATATCCGAAGTCGATCGCCGTGCCCGGTCAATGAAATGAGCGCGGGGCCGGGGCGTTCGAAATCCTTGCCCCTCCAATGCGATCCTTCGATTATCCGCCACCAACCTCGGTATTCAGATGGGATGAGTTCTTGCTCCATAATTGCCGACGATACGCTGGACACAAGCCCTCAGTCACTGAGTTTTTTTGATCAAAGAACTTTCTCTGGGCCTCAGTCCTCGGTCGTGCCGTAAGTGACTTTTTTATCCCTGATGCTGATGCATTTTTTCATATTGAACACGGTGCAGTTCACAGTCACACGATCGATGAGTGCTGCCGTGAGGTGTGGATTTTTCAAGAATGATCCCCAATCATCAAAACCAAGTTGACTGGTGATCATGGTCGTCTTTTTCCTATGCCGCTGTTTCATCAGGTCGAAGAATAACCCTGCCTGATCTTTCTCGATCGGCGCGTATCCAACTTCATCGACAATCAATGCATCGTAAGCCTGAAAGCGCTTGAGTACTTTCTTCTCTGTGTGGTCAGCGACTGACTGATAGAGCAACAGGAGTAACTGTTTGAAGTCGATAAAATAGCCACGATAGCCGTGATTCAAGGCATGAATCAGGAAGGACGTCGCGAGGCCAGATTTTCCACACCCCGTCGGGCCCATAAGCACAAGATCGCGCGGTGTTTTCATATAATCGAGAGAATCATACATTTCGATCACGAACTTTTTCTTCAAATTAGGCTGCCGAGTGAACGGGAAAGTTTCCATGATCCAAGGGTCAGTGATGTTGGCTCGCTTAATCCGCGACCGCCGTTGCCGTTCTCGTCGATCAGCTGCCTCGAGCGCTATCAGCTCTTTGAGAAATTTATGATAGGAGGGCGAATCTTTGTTCGCGTCCCCGAGAATTTTATCCCAATGTATCCGCAGGTGGCGCATATCGAGGTAGTTCAGTTCATCATCGGTTTTCTGATCCAGAGCCATTATCTGTTCCTCCGTTGTCGTCGTTGTCGGTGGGATTAAGGAATTTTGCGTAGGAGAAGAGATCAGGTTCGTCTGAAAGGCGGCCTTCCAGATAGGACTCGCGATTGTCAAAGTCATCGGTCGGTGCAACTTCAGGCCAATCTGTGATATCAGCGCGCATCAACTGCACGGCAATCCTCTCGATCGCTTCGCAATTATTGATCTTGTAGGCAAGCGCACGTTCGAGGGTCTTATCGAATACTCCAGGGGCGATGCGAAGACTAATGCTATAGAGATTTTTTACGAACTGATTACGATACCGGACGGCACCCTCCTTCGATCGAACAAACTCAAGGTAGCGCACCACGGTCTCACCGCGAGCCCTGAGTTTAGTCTCCTCCGCTTCGCTCGTCAGGTGTAAGTTCCGTGGCGTTTTCTGTACTTCATAACCATCCGGCGTCACTTGTTGATATTTGATGTCGCAAGGTTTGAGCGGATACTCGATTAACAGTTCCCGGTTTCGGTATACCTTGATGAGGCCAGGATATTCGATCACTTTAACCTTTTGTTGTTTTATGCCTGGAATCCAATAGTAATTCGCATAGACTGGGATAAATCCATTCTTGTCCGCCTGCCTGTCATAATCCCGATACGGTGGTTCGAGGAACTCCGGCATCGCATTGAGAAATGGCTTTTCGACTTCCCATTGTTCGACGGGCAGGAGCTTTGTCTTGTCGTCGGGATGATGGAAGTACCACTCCGTAGCCCATTCAAACGCCTGGCGATTGAGATCCTCCATGTTTTTAAATGATCGCCCGGGGATAAAATTGCTTTCTACAGTTCGAAAATTCCGCTCTTTGCCCGCTTTCCAATTCGGTTTCATCAGCGGATGAGCGACCCACTCAAAGCCACAGCGTCTGCCAAACGCATTCATGTCGTCGTGAAATATTGCGTCCGGACCTGTGCCTCGCAAAACCACAAGGCTCGAATTGTCGACCATGCACTTTTCGGCTACGTACTTCCAGAAAGAAGTCGCCTCATGCATGAAGCTTGTGAGCGCGAACTTATCGAAGGATCGATAGTACTTGATGTACCGAACCTTTGAGTACCGAAAGTAAAGCCCAGCACATTGCAGTAGAGTCGCCTTGCCGTTTAGTTTAATCAAATGCGGAGAGGTATCATGCTGCATGAAAAGTCCTGGCGTGGCGATCAGCGGCGGTCCTTGGTCGCGTTTTTTACTGTTTTCGGCTTCGATTTCGCTAAGCAGTCGGTTCAACGTCGAGTAACCGATCTCGATGCTGTACTCTTTAGTGAGAACTTCGTGCGTGCGCCGAGCAAACCCCTCACAGCGCTTGTAGACTGTCTTGATTAGATCCAGATCTGGAGCGATCTTGTCCTTGCGGCGGGCAATTGGCAACCGCCCCTCTTGCTTGATGATCTGCGAGATGGTTCTCTTGTCCAGATCGAACAAGCTTGCAAGCGCTCGCTTGGTTTTTCCCTGCTTGTAGAGATTCCAAATCGCGCTTCGCGTTTCGGCATCGATCATAAATCCTCCTCACCGCTTCTCGGTAGGCGTCCTCTTGCCGGACAATCCCGCCCGAGAGCAGCTCTGCCTCGGCATAGAACGCATTGCTTGCCTTTATTTCTAATAAAGAACGACGAATGAGTCGCCCTTCATACTTCTGGGCGATTTCGAGCTCCTTCAAGAAATCCATCTCCGTTTGCCCCATGACGGCGGAGTCAGCGGCTCGGGCCTGTCCCATTTTTTCCATCCGCTCAAGCGTCCAGCTAAAGTTGCCCTTAAGGATCTGCTCCCTGAAGTGATTTCCGCCCTGGAAATAGGCTCTCGCAAGACTATCCACAGCTCGTCCGCTCAGATCCTCACCGCTGACCGCCTTAACGAAATTGTCCACGTCCTCACCGGACACTTTGTTCACGCGCGTGAATTGGCGCACAGTGTACATGAATGATCTCGCGGGGAAGCGTCCAGAAAAAACTTCCTTCTTCACCGTAGGGCTCATCTCTTTGAGCAATCCCAGGCGCATACTCACCCAAGCTGGGCTGCGCTCGAGTTGAATCGCAATCTGCATTGTACCCATCCGATGCTTTTCATGAAGTTCTGTTACAAGCTGAGACTGTTCGATCAGGTGAAGGCTAAAGTCGTTAGACGTACGGATAAGTTTCAAAATACCTGAAGCAACCTCATCCGCGATCCCATGACAAGCAACGGCTTCGATCTTGAGTTGCTTGGCACATCGATACCGCTTGAAGCCGTCAAGGAGCAAGAATCCTCCGCCCTCGGTCCATACGCCCTGGATAGGTTCCATGATCCCGCGTGCGGAAATTGACGACAGAAGTGCCCGCTCGCGAATCCTATCGCGGAGGCGGCAGCCCTCGTGACTCAAATCTATTTGTGCCATCTCGACCGTTTTCATGTCCATCAATCCGCTCATGACAAACGTATCGCATTATCCACCTCGTTCCGGGAGGCAGCGTTGTCTCAAAATCGCACATCGCAGCCATTCGATGACTGCGACTAATACTCCGTTCAGGTATTGTTCGATTTGTGTGGTCGGCGGGGACGACCCCGTTGCGAGTGACACGAGATAGCCGATGTAACGGAGCACGCTGGGATCGAAGATGGAGACGGGAGACGGCGGTATGGTCAGCGCTGTTTCGTGATCATTTTTTGACGCTCCGGGATTAATCAACGACCGCCCCCGGTTACGAGCGCTTTTATTGGTTCTGCCCTTGACCGTCTGGTAATGAATACGCCCGCGCCTGTTAGTTTTTTCACGTTCACATTCTTTGCGGCACCCGAATGCGCAGCCAATATCTGTGCGCTTCTCGTTACCGCGTCCGGTAAGAATTCTAATCCCACACCGGCTACAGCACTTTCTGAGATGCAGCAGTGCGGGGTGATCGCGGCAAATTATTCGAAGGCAGTGCAAGTACCTAAGGGTCAGCCAGCGCGTCACCGCCGTACGCCGATACCAGCCCGGCCTATCCGAAAAAAAGATTTCAAGTGCCGCTACAAAAAAGGAAGGTTACAATCAAATCTGTATCTATTCATTTACCCATTGTGAGCGGTCATGGGGACTGTTCGCAGTGGGTATTATTTGCCCATCTCAACCCCGGTACATTTTAAGTGAGCAGAAGGGGTACATTTTAGCTGAGCCGCAACGTGATGCCAAACGTCTCGGGGATTTTCTGAGCGGCACGC
>CAIRTR010000302.1 GCA_903881565.1 Oligoflexia bacterium
CTGCCAGGAAAAGGCCCTTGAGCTCCTCAAGAATAACCCTTGCGTGTTTTTGACCGGACTTGCAGGAACCGGAAAATCGCATCTCATCGGGCAGTATATTTCAAAGTTTTCAAAAAGCCCTGTCATTTTAGCCTCGACAGGCGCGGCGGCCGTGCTCATCGGTGGTCGGACGTTTCATAGTTTTTTTGGATTAGGAATTCTCGAGGGTGGTCCCGAAAAGGCGGTCGAAGCGGCACTCCAGCGAAAGCCCGTCGTTAAGCGCATTCGAAAAGCTGAAGAAGTCATTATCGATGAGATCTCTATGCTTCGCGGAACGGATCTTGAGGCCGCTGAAAAAGTCGCTCGCTTAAGTCGCAAAGATCCGCGGCCTTGGGGGGGCTTGAAGGTTCATGTCGTGGGGGATTTTGCACAGCTCCCACCAGTTCCCGATGCCAAGGGCAACCGTGATTGGGCTTTTCGCTCGGCGGTTTGGAAAGAATCAGGATTTAAGCCCGCTTATTTGCGCGAGATTGTCAGGACACGCGAGAACGAGTTTTTGGCCATTCTCAACGAAGTGAGACATGGTCGCTCGACTCCTGCCGTGGCGGATTATCTGGAGAGCCATCGAATTCAAGCGGGAGAAAAAGAGGGATGTACGCATCTTTTTCCACATCGAACAACGGTTGAGAATTTCAATCTAAAGAAATTAGAGAACGTTCGCGGAAAAGTGCTCTCGCTCGAAACAAAATACAGCGGGGACAAAGTCGGAATTGAAGCTTTGAAAAGAAACGCGCCGATCCCTGAAGTCTTGCAGTTAAAAGAAGGCGCGCTGGTCATGCTCAGGCAAAATGATCCGGCCGGCCGCTGGGTGAATGGCAGTCTCGCCACGGTCACCAAAATTGATGATGAAGCCATCACCGTGGAGTTGTCAGACGGCGATGAAGAGGAGATTGTTCCCGCGACGTTTAAGCACGTGAACGCTGAAGGCGTTGAAATCGCGTGCGCGACCAATTTTCCGCTGAACCTCGCTTGGGCTACGACGATTCACAAAAGTCAGGGCTGTACTCTGGATCGTGTCGTTATGGATCTTCGAGGACTTTGGGAGCCGGGGCACGCCTACACGGCCCTCTCGCGGGTTCGTTCGGGAAAAGGGCTTTTTATCACGGGATGGACGCCGGCTTCGATTCGCGCCGATGCTGAAGTTCTGGCACTTTATGCAGGTCTTGAAGGGCGTACAGACATTGATTTAGGTTCGGAGTATTCGCAAGAGTCCGAGTACGCAGATCTCGATGATGCTAATCTTGAGCAAGACCCGTGATTTTGACTAAGATGCGTTTATTGCGACATCCGTCAAATTCTGCATAAAAAATCTGCTGCCAAGTTCCGAAATCCAAGTGCCCGTGCGTGATGGGCGCAGTCAGAGAGTGATTGGTGAGAAAACTCTTGAGGTGCGCGTCTCCGTTGTCTTCTCCGGTTTGATGATGATGATATTTTTCGCCGTAGGGGGCCAGGTTCTCGATCCATTTTGCGATGTCCTTGAGTAGCCCGCTCTCCGCATCGTTCACATACACGCCCGCCGTGATGTGCATGACGCTCACGAAGCAGAAGCCATCGATTACTTTTGAGCGATCCAAAATGTGTTCGATGTTTTCCGTGATATTGATCAAGCCGTAGCGTTTGGGTGTCTCGATGTGGATGTATTCGGTGTGGTGAATGGTCGGGAGTTTCTCAACGTGCGAGATGAGCTCGTATTTTTTGAAGCCGGGGCAGGAGTGGGCGTCGAGGATCCAGTCACTTTGTTTTGGGGGCTTTAGCATATGGTCGAGGTTATACCGGGGGGGCTTGCGGTGGGAAGAGGTTAAATTCCCTTTAGATTTCAAATCTTAAAGATAGGCTTGCGCTCCGCTCCGTGATCGTGTAATCAAAAGCTTCTTCTCGATATAGGTGGACCCATAGCTCAGTTGGATTAGAGCGCCACACTACGGATGTGGAGGTCAGAGGTTCGAACCCTCTTGGGTCCGCCATACATATCAAAGCGGCTTCTTAACCCCAAACTCTTCAAAACAATCCACGCCATCGCATGAAGGCCAGATCAAAGGCTGTCCGCGGCGAGCGTGGCCATAACCCTTGTAAGTCCCCTTACTGATGGCAAGCGCGTCGCCCAAGTCAGATTCAATTTGCTCATTGATCCACTCAGGATCAAGGCCCTTGTTTTCGAAAGCGACGCGGGCGGCTTTGCTGCCGCTACCATAGATGTGAATGACGGCGCTCCCTTGAACGCGGTTCACGACGTTGTCAAAAATCTCCATCGAAGTGGGAAAAGTCACTCTTACGCAACCCTTTGAAGCAGCGCTCCCGAGTTCATTGTAATGAGGGGTGGAGTGAATGAAAAAGGGGCCGTGAACATTTAGCGCCCAAAACATGGGCGAATTTTGGTACTTGGCTGATTTGTGAAACGGAAAGGGTTTGAATGTTTTATCTTTCCCACGACGTTTCTCGATATTAAGCGGAAAAGTACCTTCAATCGTAGTCTTGGGTGCTCTCGCGGTTGAGGCGACATAGACATTGGCGATTTGACCATCGATCGTGACGAGAACGAATTCCTTTTTTATCCCAAAACCCTTCGGACTTTTAAATACTTCGACGACCATTCGATAGGATGCAGGTCCAGTAATATTTTTGTCAGATTCGCGCAAGGTGCGGAGCGCGGGATTATCTTCTTTTGCAGAGGACAAGGTTTCGGTGTGATACTTTGCGACCCCTTTGAGTTGGTCATCCAGCATTTCGGCCAGGATTTCGGTGGGACTCATTTCGTCGTCAGACGAGTTTTCCATGGGTTGAGCCTTTGCTGTCGAGGCGTGGGTTGCGGCGGTCATTGCAAAAACAAGTGTAGCCAGTCGAAGTAAAGATGAACTCATTGAAAAAGCCTCCAAATAAGCCGAACGTTATAGATGACGCAATGAGTCATAACTCAAGACAGAGCGGGTGTCTAGGGAAAAAGAGAGTATTCATCGGATTGGGTGATTCTAGTTAAATTTCACGCCTGGATCTGGCGGGCAGCCCGGGCAGGCGGCACTCACTTGTCTTGCGATATATTGCCAGAGACCCAGAATCGACTTGCGGAAAACTGTAGCAATGATCGCAACCACGCTGACAGCAAGGAGAACTGCCAAGACGTATTCAACAACGGCTTGGCCTTGATCATCATGAAAAAAATTTCTCACTTATCCATTTTAAGGTAGAGTTCGAGCATATGGCAAGATCCCTTTGGAAAGTATTCGTCCCCGTCCTGGTCGTCTTGAGCCTTGTATTTGTGACGCTCTCCGTATTGAAATCTCAAATGAAAAGGCCCCTAAACTCTGCGGGAGATGCCAATAGCCTGGCTGTTGCCGAAATTCGAGTGGGATCAACCCTTGAAGACCTGTCTTTTGAAAGACTCGGAGCGCCTCCGCTGCGCCTTTCAGAGCTGAAAGCCAAAGTGGTTCTCGTGAATTTTTGGGCAACTTGGTGCGATGCCTGCGTGGTTGAGATGCCTTCGATTTTAGCGCTCTGGAAGAAATATCATGCGCAGGGCTTCGAAGTGATTTCCGTGAACGTGGATGAAAATCCTGAAGCGGTCGTCCCGAGGGCTGTGGCGGCCATGAAACTTGAGTTTCCAGTCGCCGTCGATCGGGGATCGAAACTTTCGGAGCGGTTTGATGTCCATGCGATTCCGCTAACGGTTATCCTGGATCGTAACCGTAAGATTCTGGCCGTTGAAGACGGTGAGCGGGACTGGAATGGTAAAAAAGTTCAAACCCTACTCGAAGGATGGCTGGCTCAATGAATTCTGAACCTCAATCGCAGCAAACAGCGCAGTTTGCGCCGGCTTTGCGATGGACCCTGCCTCTTTTTGTGACCCGTGAGAACCGCTTTGTCGCCGGTGTTGTTGTTTTTGCGATTGCTGCTTTTCTTTACATAACTTCAAATTGGATTCATTTTTATCCGCCACTCGTCTTACCCATGACTCCCTTGGATTCAGCGGTTCCTTTTGTCCCGGAGACGATTTGGCTTTATGTGGGAGAGTATTTTCTCTTCCTGACCGTTTTTATCATCGCGCGAAACATGGAGAATCTGAATCGGTATCTGTACTCGATTCTGGCGGTCCATATCATAACAGCCGTTATTTTCTGGATGTGGCCCACCACCTATCCGCGGGAGCTCTTTCCTTTGCCTTCGAATCTGGACCCCTTTACGTTTTCGGTATTTGATGGCATTCGCAAAACCGACACACCTGCGAGCTGTTGCCCGAGTTTACACGTCACGTGTGTGTATCTTTCCTCCTTTTTGTTTCTGGATGAAAAGAAGGGGAAAAAGCGTATCACTTTTTGGATCTACTTCGTCTGGGCCACGGTCATTTCGGCTTCAACGCTTACGACCAAGCAGCATTATTTTGTCGATATCGTGATGGGCCTTGGGCTGGCTTTGGGGATCTATTATCTCGTCCATCGACGAATCGTATTTACCACGCGAATCGGTAGTAAGCTTCTTCAAAGCTAGAAAACGGCAAGACTGCGAAATCCGCGTCTTTTCCCTTTTCCAAGGAACCCTTTCGCGATTGAAGCCCTAAAGCCTTAGCCCCTGAATAGGTGACTGCCGACAGAATTTCGGCGCGGCTCATCCCCAGATAAAGGGCTGCGATGGTCATAATCGTGGGCAACGATAAACACATGCAGGTGCCGGGGTTGAAATCAGTAGCGAGTGCTACACACGCCCCAGCCTCAATGAGTTTTCGAGCCGGTGCATGGGGGGCCTTTAGATAAAACGCGGTCCCGGGCAACAAAACCGCAACCGTATTTGAGGGGGCGAGTTTGGTGATGCTGCGGTCGGAGATTCGGAGCAAATGATCGGCTGAAAGTGAGCCCAGCTCTGCCGCAAGTGCGGCCGATTCGGTGTTCGCAAGCTCATCGGCGTGCATGCGAGTTTGCAGTCGGAGCGCGCGAGCCTTTTGAAGAATCGCTCGACCTTCAGCAAGCGTATAATAGCCCGCATCGATAAAGACGTCGCAACAATCAGCAAGTTTCTTGCGAGCGACTTCGGGAAGCATGTGTTCTAGAATCTCGCGCATATACGCCTCTCGAGACTGCTCAGGCGGGAACGCGTGCGCTCCTAAGAAAGTCGATGAAAAGGTATATTCAGGAAACCGCGTCTTAAGCCGCTTGATCACGCTCAAGATTTTGAGTTCAGTTTCGAAGTCGAGGCCATATCCACTTTTGATCTCAAAGGTACGCACGCCGTACGACGCAGACTTCTTGACCCGCTCAACCGCAAGAGCTTCAAGCTGCTTTTCGGTGGCTTCGCGAGTTGCGCGAACGGTCTTGAGAATTCCTCCGCCTTTTTCGGCAATTTGTTGATAGGTAGCGCCCCCACAGCGTGCGGCAAACTCGTCAGCCCGGTTTCCCGCAAAAACAAGGTGGGTGTGACAGTCTACGAACCCTGGGATGAGGGAGTGCTTCATTCGCAAATTCTTCTTCGGAATTTTCGCAAATCGCCTTGGAAGCTCGGAGGTCTTGCCTGTCCAAATAACTTTATGGGGAAGGGTTTTGCCTTGTACGACCTTGGTCGAATAGACCAAAGCGCCATCGGGGATCGCGCCTAGATCCTCTTCCGTAATGTGCCGGCCATCTTTTTGCGAGACCCCGGCCCCCGTGATCAATTCACTTGCGTGAATGAGTGCTCGAAGTTTCATGTTTTTAGCATCGGAATTTTTCCGCCTCGCGCAGCAAACGTGGTTTGTGCGATTTCGCATGAGCGCTCATAACCTGCATCCGCGTGGCGAATGATGCCCATGCCGGGGTCTGAATTAAGCACCCGAGTCAGGCGCCAATCTGCATCGACAGTTCCATCCGCGACTACGACCATGCCGGCGTGGATGGAGTAACCTATGCCCACGCCCCCACCGTGATGCACACTTACCCACGACGCACCGTTGACGGAGTTCACAAGTGCATTGAGGATCGGCCAATCAGCCACGGCGTCGCTGCCGTCTTTCATTCCTTCGGTTTCGCGATTAGGGGATGCGACCGAGCCGCAATCCAGGTGGTCACGACCAATAACGATCGGAGCTTTGACTTTGCCTTTTCTCACCAAGTCATTGAAGAGAAGGCCAGCCTTTTCGCGCTGACCATAACCCAACCAGCAGATGCGCGCGGGCAAACCTTGATAAGCGATTCGCTCTTGCGCCATTTTTATCCAGCGCGCGAGCCCGTGGTCTTCAGGAAAAAGCTCTTGGAGTGCATCATCCGTGACTTTGATGTCAGCGGGATCACCCGAGAGCGCGACCCAACGAAACGGGCCTCGACCCTCACAAAACTGGGGCCGAATATAAGCGGGCACAAATCCCGGAAAATCAAACGCGTTCTTTACGCCCGCCTTCACGGCTTGCGCGCGAATATTGTTTCCGTAATCAAAGACGTGGGCGCCGCGCTTTTTGAACTCAAGCATGGCTTCAACATGTTTTCCCATGCTCGCAATCGAGCGCTCGATATATTGTTTAGGATCGCGTTTACGTAATTCCTCAGCCTCTGGGATCGTAAGCCCTGTGGGGATATAACCATTGAGTTCATCGTGGGCAGAGGTTTGGTCGGTCACAAGGTCTGGGAGGAAATCGCGCTTGAGTAACTCCCATAAAACTTCAGCAGCGTTCCCCACGATCCCGATACTAAGTCCTTTTTTTTCGGCCTGTGCTGCGCGAACGCGCAGGAGGGCATCGTCGAGCGAGGCTGCAAGTTCGTCAAGGTAACGCGTTTCGAGCCTGCGCTTTACACGGGAGGGATCAACTTCAATGTTCAGCGAAACAGCACCGGCCATCGACGCGGCAAGGGGTTGAGCGCCACCCATTCCTCCAAGGCCGGCGGTGAGAATGACTTTTCCAGCGAGACTGCCATTGTAATGTTGGCGTCCCGCCTCGGCAAACGTTTCGTACGTGCCTTGGATAATGCCTTGTGTACCGATGTAGATCCAAGATCCAGCCGTCATTTGGCCGTACATCATCAGACCTTTGTGTTCGAGGTCGCGAAAATGCTCCCAAGTCGCCCAGTGAGGAACGAGCATGCTATTGGAGAGAAGAACACGAGGAGCAAGGGGATGAGTGGGGAGTACCGCCACGGGTTTTCCACTTTGTATAAGGAGGGTTTGATCGGATTCAAGGTTCTTCAGGCTCTCGACGATCGCATCAAAACATTCCCAATTGCGCGCAGCTTTTCCGCTGCCGCCGTAGACAACGAGATCCTCGGGCCGTTCAGCCACATCGGGGTCGAGATTGTTCATCAGCATGCGAAGTGCGGCTTCTTGGTGCCAACCTTTGCATTGAAGGGTTGTTCCACGAGTTGCACGGATAATTCGTTTGGGTTCTGAGGTAGGTGACATGGAAAGCATCTTAGCGCGGGTGGGTTCGGACGACAAGGGTGTCAAATTCGATAAATTGCCACCCTTTTTACCGTCAAATTTCATTAAAAGGGTGGCAATTATACTTCTATGGCTCTAATATAGGAACGGAGGGATCCTCTTATGGTACATTCACGGCTGCGACATGCGGAAAAGCCCATTCGAGATCTGGCAAAGTTTTGGCCGGTCGTCGGAGTTGTTGGACTTAGGCAGTGCGGAAAAACCACCCTGCTTGAAAAGAATCTGCAGTTGCCGAATTTCCTCTCTTTTGATGATGAGGAGGTGCGAGATGAGGCGCAGGCCTCGGGAAAAGTATTCTTGTCTCGACACACTCCTCCCCTTGCGCTTGATGAGGTTCAAAAAGTTCCGGAGATCTTCGACGCGATAAAGCATAAAGTGGATCGTAAACGAATTCCGGGTCAGTTCTATTTGACGGGCAGTGTGAGGTTTACAAGTCTTGAAGCTGTTCGGGAGTCCCTTACCGGTCGCATCGGATTGTTGCATCTTCATCCTTTTACATTAGCGGAAGCGCACAAAAAGGAATTGATTGATATTCAGACAGTTCCCAAGCACTCACCTCGTTTTAGCATTGAAGAGTTTTCGCAAAACATGGCTCTCGGCGGCTTGCCTGTTCCATTATTCACACGAGACATCAAACAGCGATGGAACTATTTTGATCAGTGGGTTCAAACACTTTTGTTGCGAGATTTACGGCGGTTGATTCCGGGGCGGTATGATCCAGAGCTTGCGCAACAGCTTTTACAGGGAATTGGAAAGATATTGCTCAATGGTGAATTGCCTACCTATCGAACACTCCCGTGGCCAGCGGCAAAGATTGGGAAATATCTTTTAGCATTCGAGAACTGCTTTGTTCTGCGCAAAATCAATCCTCACCCGGCAGGTGTAGGGCAGCCCGCATACTATTTTGGAGATTCAGGCCTTGCTTGGTTCTTTATGAATCAGGCCAAGGGCGAAGAAGGTAGTCTCAGTTTAGCCCGCCACTTCCTTTTGAATGAGATCTTTTCGGGAATCGAGTATAATCAGGCTCCCGTTCAAAATACGATCACCTATTTCAAACACGGAAAATCAAAACCGGTGGACCTCATCTGGAACGATGTACCTATGAAGATGGTGCTATCGACACGGCTCACTCAGCTGGGTTGGGAAGAGCGCGCACTCCATGGCGCGATGAAAGCGCTTAAACAGAAAACCGCATACCTCATTGCGCCTGTGGAAAAGTCTCATCCTGCCAACCGAAAAGAAATTGGCGTTCTGCCCTGGTCAGCTTGGAGTTAGTGTAAATTGGTGCCAAGGTTTTGACGGAAACCACCTCAAATTGCCGCTGATTTCTATACTTTCTCAAGAATCATGTGGTCCATCCCATAAAAACAGTTAAGATTTATATGACTGCGGTCGATAAAAGTGAAGACGCGTTTATCAGCGCGAGTCAAGGGAGAATGACCTATGTTCGCACGTAAAAATATTCTGGTGGTCTTGGTAATACTTGCAGCTCTTATGAGCGCAGCGCTCGGATGGGCGGATGATGTGCCGGGAGCGATACATGGTCTAAAAAGATTTAGAGACTCAACCAACGGCAATAGCGTCGGCTTGTGCTCGCAGTTTTACGACAGTGCAGAAAAAGGTAATACATCAGGGCTGAAAGGCTGTGTGACCCAGCAAGAAGGTGTGCAGCAACGCCAGGCAGAACAAACAAGCACGGCCCTCGGCGCCGCGCTCACGAAAGACACATTTAGAGGTGTGAACCCAGCAGAGGTTGCCGCCTTAATAAACGACCCGGAAGTTAAAGCCGCTTTTAAAGCCGGAGTGGCGCGAGGTCGGTCTACTCAAATAGACAAACCCGTGTGGACTGAAGCCGAACAAAAGTTTAACGAAAAATTAAAAGGCCTCGTGTGCAAAGAAACAAACTTAAGCGCTTCAAAATGCGCGGCTCTCAATGTAGGCGGGGTTTTTACTCCCGCCTTCGATCTAGTTAATACGCAAAACACCTTAAGAGATATTCAGCAAATAAAACAAGGTCTCGGCATGGTGACTCCTCCTGCCGGTTCTGGTGGGGCCTCCGTAGCGGGAAAAACTGATGTTGCTAAGACCGTGGCTCAGGGAAGTCCCAAGAAGTTGAAAAAGGGTAAACCTGGAAACAGCGACTCCAGTTCAAGTGATTCAGATGATGCAGTTGGTGTGTCATCTGCTCTTGGCAACCAGGTTATGAGTGAGCTCGGCGCTGCTTATGGAAAAGACAAGACGGTAAAAAAAGAGGACTGTGGTTTTATTCCAATCTCCGGGACTCTTTGTAAGGGTGCAAAATACTATTCAGATGAGTCAGGATTGAAACTCATTGATGATGTCTTTTATGAGTTAAATAAGCCCGATCTCGTCTCGGACATAAAGCAGTTTTTGGGTGATCTCTTCATGGAGAATTATCTTCAACAAGTGGTGATGGATGGAGATGTGGCCAACCTCGGCACTCGCGTGGAAGAGCTGGGCAAAGCTGCGTCTTGTATGGGAGGTGTGAGTGCGGCAAAAGCGATGGCTGCAAAGATTCCCAACTTTTCAGCGGTACCCGAGGGGTCAGAAATTTACGGTAAGGTCGCTCAATCTCGACAATCCGAAATGGTTCTAGCCTCTCATTGTAGCGATGCGATCGAAGATCGCTTAGCCGCCCTTCGACAGGAATTGGGGCTTGAATTTACAAATTCCAAAGGAAAAACCGAAAGCACTGAGGCTCATGCACTCATAACCGAAGAGGATATGGAGATATTGTACGGCGATGGAAAATCCGAAAGTGCAGTAGGCGCTGTAGGTCAAGGGGCGCGCAAAGTGGGTGTCGCGGTTTTGGATGGTTTGCTTTCGGGTCCGGGATTGAGGCAGTTCCTAAAAGAGTTTCCAGCAGTCAATCATTTTAAGGAGATGGGTAAGGCAAAGTGTAGTGGACTTTCTACGCTTGCGAACTCAGGCGATATGGCCAATCAAAATCAGAAACCTGATTATGACGAAAATGGATTTGATAAAAATAGCGGAGCTTCAAGAATTTCCTATTGCCGCAATGTGATGAGCGAGTTTTCGGCACTTTCTGAAGAACTTAATGGGCTTTACTCTTCATATCCAGAAATGGGTGACCTCATTCCTGGCGGAAAAGGAAAGACAGTCAAATCAAGTTTGGCGAAGGCGTCTTCGGAGTTGCATCCACGTGTTAAGGGTTATGACCTTAACTTCAATCGCAAGAACAATTCAGAACTTCTTGATGCCAACGGCGGCCTCAACTCTTGTATGAATCGATTCTTAAAGGACCCTGCTAAGCCACAAGAAGGTTTTGTTCCTGTCGGGGAAAAAGCGCTCGCGGCAGCGGCAGCGGGTGTTTCTCAGACAAACAAAACTCGTCAGGGAACGTTCTTGGCACAGTTGCGTACGATTTGTAAAAATCCTGAAGAATATGTAGAAGCAGCGGTGAGCAATCCCGCACTCATGGGCGCCTACTTCAATTGCGAGCGAAAACCCTTTGGGGCGCTCTATGGTGCTTTGGGATTTTCAGCCGAAACAGCCAGCGTGTTTCCTAAGGAGTTTTTGCCAGCCCGTATTGACGCTAAGACGTGTGATTCGAGAACAAACTCAGCGCGACTCGCATGTCGAATGAAGACAAAGGCAACCGACACCCAAAAAATGAAAGAGCTTGCAGGTCACCTTATCGGAGTCGGAATGGACTCGTTCTTCCTTGCGGGTGGTGTTTTTGGTGGCGCCGGAGGAGCGGCAGGAAAATTAACGACAAAGGTAGTCGCAAAAAATGTGCTTCATAACTCGGTCGTGGGTTTTGGGATGATGGAAGCCATGGGATTAATGGGTCCTAGTCAGCGGCAAATTCTGGATCAGATTAGCCGTGATAAAGCAGTCTATTACGGAGGGGGTGGTGGTGACTCGTCTACGCTCGGCAATGCGACCGCTTCTGAGGAAAAGATCGCAAAGAGCACTCCTCATCTGGACAATATTTACAAAAGTATTGGGATGGCATTGCCCTTCAGTTTCCATGGGGGCGCTCCAAAAGTTGAAACAGTTAAGTATAAGATGCCTGCTCCGGACGTGGCGAATTTAGGCCGCGCAATTCGAGATAATAAGATTGATATAAGATCAGTTGAAGAGGATTTGGCTAAGTGGAAAGCGGACCTGACGCGCGAGAAAAGAACAGAGGCTCCTGGACGTGAAGCAGGAGATGCAAAGGCACGTTGGGCGCGAATCCAAGGCAATATCGACGCGATTCAAGGAATCGTGGATGCGGAAAAAGCAAGTCAAGCGACAGCAAGAAGGGGAACAATTGACGGCGCACGAACGGCGGCCCTCGATGCAGCACACCAAGAGGTGGCTTCGGCTGGCAAAGTTAAGGGTGGATCCAAGAAGAAGATCGATGCTGGAAAACGCTTTAGAGATGAAGCGGTGCTCGTGGATAAAGCGATGGCAGACCGCGAAAGTGCCCAGCTTGCGGGAGATGCAGAGCGAGTAAAAGCATTGGATGCAAAGATTCAAGGGCATCTAAAAAAGATTGATGGCATCGCAAAGGGTGACTCAAACCTTGTAGCCGCGGCAGCAACGGTTAGAAAGGCTGCTGTCGAGTCCGAGCGAATTTTAGAGCCCGAGTTTGCTAAGCTCAAGGGTGAGAAACCTCTTCATGAAATGAGCGCCGAACATATCGCCGAAGTGAAGGCCAAGTATAAAGAAGTGCTCGAAGATGCTCACTCGAAGTTCCCGGGAGAAGAAATCGAAGCGCTTCAGATTGTCGACATTCTCGCCAATCGCGACAAGATGAGCGTAAAAGATATCAAAGAGTACTTCGCAAAGCTTTATCGTGAAGGCTGTAAGCGCTAAGGCTTACTGAAAAAGGCACGGGTCGGATTGCTCAGTGAGGTCCTCTTTGTCTTTTGCCTTGAACGGGTTTTTGGCTGAAGCGTCGCGCGTAATTTTCGCGTCAGCCCACCATGAATCAAAAAGTGATTTACTGGAGGCATCTAGGAAGTTGTACATCGGGTAAGCGTAGACGCCTTCAGATTCCTTGATACGCGTTTCCACTTCGTAGAAGCCATACTCGGATGGCGTATTGGGTGAAACGACAATCGTCGAACCGATGAGATCCCCCGTCTTGAGTTGCTGGCCGAGTTGTACGACGGGATTGCGAACATGGACATATTTAATGAGAAAGTTTCTGCCGTAGCGAACGAACACGCCCTCGGTCTCACCGGCGTCAGAGGCGATGCCGGAGATGGGTTGAATATATACCACCATGCCCTCTGCGAGCGCGTAGACGGGGTCGTGCGACTTCGTCAAATGCAGTTCTGTTTCAGTGGCGACCTCTTCAAATCCCCCGCCGTTTTCCATGATGCCGAAAACACCGATCGCTTTAAGGTTGGCAGAGTTCACGGGATAGTCCCATTTGAACACGAGCGCGGGTGAATCGACGGTGTCGGGAACAAAGGGATAAGATTTGCACGAGGAATTCTGTCCATTGCCCGAGCCACCGCTGTGATAGTCGGAGCTTGGCCTTGGAGAAGGTGAAATTTCATTGAGTTCAAGCTTTTTGGTTGCAGGTCCGCCGGACGGGCTCGTAGAAGGGTGGGCTCCAGGAACACTTCCTGTAATAGAAAACGAAGAGCCTGTGAGCGTTGTTTGCTCGCAACCCATTAAAACTAAAGATAAAGCCAAGAATAGCCAAAAGCCTGATTGAGTTGTTTTCCCCTGCATATCGGACCCCCTAGACCTAATATACGACTATTATAGTATGGTTTTAGCGCGTCGCGCAAGGGCAATGTAGACTCATGAAACTATTAAGTAAAAAAACATATTGAAATACTCAGGTATATCTGGTATTGCTATGCGTCATGAAAGCTGGTGTGGTCTCCAAAACTCTCACTCTTCTGTTCTTGGCTCTGAGCCCGTTGCTTTACTTGAAGCAATCGCGTGCACAAGATTACACTCCACCTCCTGTTTGTGAGCGGACCCCTAAAGATCTTCGCACGATGGCTTTTAACTCAGATTTTAGACTGAGTTTTGACAATGATGGAGGGATCCTCAATCGCGGTGTGTGCTGGTGGCACGCGCGGTTCCAGCGAGCGGCATGGACCTTAAGTGAGTTTCGGCCAGATCAGCCTAAGCCGTCGGCGGAACAAGCAGCGCGAATTATCGACAAAATTGCCACGATGTCTGGCTTTGTTGAGATTCCAGGTTATAAGAACTTCAAAACATTTTCGGCGGATTTTCATCGACTCATTCAAGCGCGTCTCGAAGCTTGGCAAATAAGAGACGCCACACTGGGGTTCGCATGGATCGAGGGACTTGCCGGAGATTCCAGTCTTCCAGCCGATGAGCTTCTTAAAACGATGGACACGGTTTTTGATCGAGTTGTTAAGCAGAGGGAAATCGTTGTCCTCAAAATGCAGGTTTCAGGGATGCGTGCCCATGCCTGGCTCCTCGTGGATATGCACGAGACTCTTAGTGGGTATGACTTAGAGATTATCGATTCGAATTATGCCTCAAAAACCTACATCATACACTATCGTATCGGAGACGAAACAATCGCTCGAGTTTATCCCCGGGAGGTCAGATTCATCCCGCACATCATCTATGAAGATGATCAAGAGCGCTTGGATCGGGTCGTCCGCCGCGATTGTCGTTAACGTCTAAAGCATTGCAAGTTCAGGGTGGGCAATGCGGCCATCTATCTTTTCAACTTCAGATTCTTTGCCAGGCCAGTTTGCCGTGTATAAGACAGCGCGATACTCCATCACCCTAAAGTGCTTCTTTACGGCTTGAAGAAGTGGATTGCGTTCCGAAAACCCCAAAGCGAGATATGACCAGCCTTTATCGAGCGAAAAGCGGTGGGCTGCGGAAACCAGCGTGATAAAAACGTCCTCATTCAGATCGTCTATGGCAATGTGTGAGAGATAAGCGTGAGGGAAAACGCAGCCGATATCAGGAAGCTTGGGCAGGCCAAGCAGGGGCCCGAAAATATTGATCAAGGGACGGGCTACCCTCATCCACCCCGAATAGCCTCGCACCACGGATTGTTTGAAAGCCATTTGGTTCCAGATCGCAAGACAGCCGACAATAGCTCCATTTTGAACGGCGACAAAAAAATCCTCGATTCTTAAGCCGCGACAACGAAGAGGATCAACCAGGTTTTGTTCCGTCCACACGGGCGTAAACTGAAACCGTTTTCCGTTTCTTTGCAGGCATTGAACAATCTGGGAAAGATCAGAAAATGTTGCTGAGCGAATTTTAAAGTCTCGCATTTTCGTGGAAAAGTTTCGTGACAATATCCGCCTTCGAGAAAGCGGCAGTGCCAGCGTCGAAAAAACCTCACGCTCGTGATAGGTCGGGAAACCTTTAACTCGATTCGATCCTAAATAGCGCCGGGCAGCGATGTTATCTTCGATGATGGTCGTGATAAAGAAGGGAGGCGGATCCGTTTCCTTTTGATAGAGCTTAAGTGAAAGCTCAAAGGAGCGAACGGGAACGCCTCTTTTTTTCTGATATTCGCGTGCGACGCGCATCTGACTATAATATCCGATCTTGCGCTGCTCGCCGTTTATCCAGGCTACGAAGTCGGCACGGCTTCCCATCCCAACAATACGGTGAGTGTGAGGCTCCCGAACGGCATAAGTTTGGTGGGTGTCCCCTTCAACCGTTGAAGCTTCAAAAAAACTAGGCTCCCTCTCGAAAGTTAAGGAGACCGAGCCTGGCATCTCGGTTTCGCGAAGCAGCTGTCTTATGCTCTCGTCTTCTTCTGGGCCTGCGACGAGGTGCTCTAGGTCGTGAGATGAGAGTTTGTTTAGGGGGGATTCAAATTCTTTCATTTTACGGTCCAACACGATTAAGCTAGAACTTATTATGACCTTTACTAAACGAACGCTCAAGGCTGAGCTTCGAAAAATATCCGATCTCACGGTCTCTCAGAAGAATAGCATGTGGGAAGTTTTTTGTCGTTATTACGACAACGCCAGTCGCGAAGCTTTTGAGAGGGATCTTGAGCAAAAAACGGAGGTTATTCTTCTAAAGGATGTGAAGGAGGGCAGTATTCAGGGGTTTTCAACCCTTCACTTTTCAAAACGGATTCACGAGGGAAAGCGCGTCGCGGTGGTATTTTCGGGGGACACTGTGATTGAGAAAAGGTACTGGGGACAGTCGGCGCTTCAGTGGAGGTTCTTTTTCTATGTTATCCGCAAAAAATTGACACACCCCTTTCATCGGACTTACTGGTTTCTGATCTCAAAGGGTTACAAAACATACCTGTTGCTGACGCGTAACTTTGTTGAATATTGGCCGCGCTATGAAGAGCCGACTCCTCCCTGGCAGTTGAGTCTCATTGACACGCTCTCGCGTGAGCGGTTTTCCGGTGCGTGGGTGCCAGAACGAGGTGTAATCGACTTTAAGGGCACCAAGGATATCCTACGAGAAAGTATCGCTCCAATCAGAGAGGAGCTGCTCAAAGTTCCCGACATTCGATTCTTTGTCGAAAAGAATCCGGGACACGGTAAAGGCGACGAGCTCTGTTGTCTGGGGCGAGTAGATTCAAGAATGGCTCAGGTTTATCCTCGGAAAATCATTAAAAGGCTCTTAAGAAAAAATTGAAATTGGGTTGAACTCAGATATCATTTTAGCAGTTAGAAGCTAAAATTTAGATACAAAAAGGAGTTACGGATGGGCAAGTTTTTGACGGTTCTCATGGGGGTATCATTGCTATTGAGTTCAAACCCAGTGCTCGCTGACAAGGCAGTGGCAAAAGCCTATCGAGCAGCTGATCTCACCGCATTTCCCTGGCTAACCGAAGCGCAATATCAGAAACAAAAGACGGTGGCTGTTCAACGCGGAAGTCGCGGCGTGGCCTCCTCTTCAGAGTTGAGTGATGATCTTTTGAGTCCCGAGTTCAAAGCATTTCGCACCAAGTTTTTTGCAACCCAAACTGCGAATCAGCTCCATCAGTTGATCAATGAATCGGATGCCGGTTTTGATGCCTATCCCAATGACCTAAAATTTTTCCTTTCGAATCTAAGTGTGATGAAGACTTACCGCGGAATTCTGTTCCGCGCAAAACCACTCGTTTCACCAGTGCCCGTCGTACATAGCATGATCTTAAGCTGGCTGCGTATGTTGGTGACCAGCACTCAAGTGGGGCTTCCTACCGGCCAATGGAAAGCCGGAATTGCCTACATAACGGAACCACCCGAAGAGCAGGTTGCTTACATCAAGACTGAAGATGATTTGGCGCATTTCTTCTCTGATGAACTTTATCCCGCGATGTTGAAGTCTGCGACGCGCCTTCAGGGCCTGAATCTTGATAAACCCATCATTTGGGATAACCAAATGCTTTACGGCACCGCAAGTTTTCAAGACAGCCTTGATCGTTACTTTTTGATCGACCAAGCGGAACTAAATGCTGCCCTCTCCATGGTTCACGGGAACTTGAATGGGATTGCAGCATTGTCAGCCTATCGCATTTCGGATTCATTCAAGGCGATGGAGAAGCTTGGTTTTCTCTACGGCTTTGATGGCTTCAAATTTGGAGTTGAAGGCGGACCCGCTCGCGATCGCGTTGAAGTGATCAAGAAACTTAAAAACTACCTCGTTTTAAGAGATCCTGCATGGATGAAGCTTTCGTTCAAGCACTTGCAAGAATCCACCTGGCGCGCTGGCCTCGTTTGGCAGGAGCTCAAGGACAAGCCTCGTTCCAATCGCATGGTTTTTAGAAATGCCGTCTTCTCGGCTTGGAATCGTGAAATCGATCTGAACTTCGGGACGATGGAATCTTTGATGAAGGGCAAGACCGTTGTTCGCAGTGCGATCACGGGCGAGACCCTCACGGTAGATCTTCAAGCGTTTTTCGACAATCCTCCACAAGATCTGAAAGCCTTGTTGCCCACAGCTTTTGAAGAAGGTCCGAAGATGATAAAAAAAGGCTCGGGCGCTTTCAAAGGCGAAAAATATCGAAACTACTTTGAAGGCCAAGCAACGGCTTGGAACGTTGAGCTTTATAAGAAGTACTTTCCTGACCTTAAATCCAGCGGCGATATCCCAAGCGCGTACCGCATTCTGACCCAAGCGTGGGGCGGCGGATTGCCTGCAGGAGCACTTGGGGCTGCTATTTTTTGATCCCCTTTCGGCTCACCTTAGTTCATCCCTGTATTGGTCGGCGTCAAGGCCAGAGCTATATCAAGCTCTGGCAGATGGAACCATTGCCTCCCGCCGTCATCGCGACACTCACGCCGAAGGATGTTAAGGTCAGATTTTACGATGATCGAATGGAGCAGATCCCGTTTGATGAAGCGACGGATCTCGTGGCGATTTCGGTAGAGACCTATACTGCAAAGCGGGCCTATCAAATTGCGACAGAATTTCGCAAGCGTGGCGTCCCCGTGATCATGGGAGGATTTCATGCATCTCTTTGCCCTGATGAAGTCTCAAAGTACGCTGAATCCGTTGTCATAGGCGAAGCAGAGGATCTTTGGGAGCAGGTCATTGAGGACTATCGCACGGGGAAGCCCAAACGTTTCTATAAATCCGAAACCCGGCCGAAGCTGGATGGATCAATTCCGGATCGCAGTATTTTTCAGGGGAAAAAATACCTGCCCGTTCATCTGATTGAGGCGGGACGAGGCTGTCCCCTTCATTGCGAGTTTTGCGTGATCCAGACGATGTTTGGTCAAACTCAGAACTCACGCCCTGTGGAACAGATTCTGCGAGAGCTACATGCGGTCAAAGACCGCAAAAAACTTGTCTTCTTCATTGATGACAACGTGATTTCACACCCAGGTCGAGCCAAGGAGTTTTTCAGGCAGCTCATCCCGCTTAAGTTACGTTGGGTCAGTCAAGCCACGATCAATGCCGCTCAAGATGAAGAGTTATTGGCCTTAATGGCCCAAAGCGGCTGCCAGGGAGTTTTGGTTGGGTTTGAAAGCATGGAGCCCAAGAATCTTGCGCAAATGGGAAAACAGGTCAATTTGCGCTCGCAAGGCGGCTACGAGCAGGCGCTTCAAAACTTTGCGCGGCACCGGATTCGGGTCTACGGAACTTTCGTTTTTGGATACGATCACGACACACCCGAGACGTTTGAGAAGGCCCTGGACTTATCATTAAGGCATGGCTTTTTTCTCACGGGCTTCAATCACCTTACGCCCTTTCCAGGAACGGAACTCTATAGTCGCTTGGAGCGAGAAGGCCGACTGCTCTATGACCGTTGGTGGATGGATGATCGCTACAGTTACAATATGCTGCCGTTCAAGACGCTGGGGATGGCTCCAGAGGACGTTCAACGTCATTGCGTGCTGACTCGAAAGCGATTCTATTCAGTACCCGGAATTTTGCGTCGCTCTATCCATCCGGTGAATCGCTTTGATCCTTATATGTTCATGCAGTTTCTCTCGATTAACTTCATGCACTTAGTTGAGGTGAATGTTCGTAATCACTATCCCCTAGGGGATCAGAGTTTTCAGGGCCCTCTGCTTGAGGTGCGGGATACTTGAAACCGCTTCGTTGGATACAAAAAACTCTGTTTGTTGGTTTCCGCCTTGCGCTTTGGCATCCTAAAACGGTGCTGAGTGCTTTGGTGCTGGCCCTTGCTCTATCCGTCGTCCCGATCTCCAGAATCAGCTACCTTCTTTCGATTGATGACATGATCGACGCGGATTTTTCGAGTACGCCGCTCTTGAATCGACTACATTCGGAATTCAAAGAAGCGCACACGTTTCTCATGTTTTTCAAGCGGAAAGACGGGAAACCGCTTGAACTAACTGAAGCCTGTGCGATGCGCCGTTGGCTCGCTAAAGTTTCTGCAGAAATGCCCGAGGTCACACGAACGTTCTCTTCATTTTCCATTCGTAAGCCGAGTTGGGATGGGAGTCATCTTTGGTTTCCTCCCGTTTTAGATTTGGAATGTGATCAAATCAAACGATTTACTTTGCTTAGCAAGGACTCGATGGAGACTTTGGCTCAGTCACCATGGGGGGGCATTCTTGTCTCTCGTGATCGCAATGATCTGGTGGCCGAGATCTCTCTTCGTCCGGTTTCCAAAAATGGAAGGTTTGGAAGTTTCGATCCAGAGTTTCCCGTAAAAGTGATGGAGGATTTCGAACAAACTGTTTTGGCGAAAAATCCCGCGACCCAAGTGGCTTGGACCGGTACCTCCGCTTATGAGCATTTTATCAAAGTGGGCTATGACCGGTTCAATGTTTTAAATCTGATCATGGTGATCTTCGTTATTGTGCTCATTCGTTTGACCTTTGGGACCTTTCGCGCGGCCGGAGTTTTTCTAGGGAGCATCATTGCGGCTGCCATCCTATTGCATGGGATCATAGGGGTTTGGATTGGGTCGCTTGACTTGCTCTCGAATACGCTTTTCATGATGCTCATTGTGAGCACCATCGAAGACTTCATTTATCTCTCCTATTTACAAATCGAAGGCATAAAGGTGCACGCCCATTGGCGCACTTCATTTCGGAAACTCTTGGTGTCCACCTTTTTTACCTCCTTCACGACTATTGTGGGTTTTGGCTCCCTGGCGGCTTCTGATCTAGGTATCGTTCGAAGGTTTGGGGTCTTTGCTGCCTCGGGGGCTTTTCTCGAGTGGCTCATGCTCTTTATTGTGTTACCTTCTTTTCTTCAGCTTGTGCCGAGCTGGCGAAGTTGGGTCAACCCTGAGCGGGCAATTCTTCTGCGTTGGGTTCAGAAAATCACGGTTTGGAGAATTCCAAACCCCCTTGTCCGAGTGTTACTTGTTATTTTCGCTTTTGCTGCTTATGGATCGTTTCACCTGAATCTTCTTGATTCGCCCAGTTCAGTCTTTCCAGAGAATCATCCCTTTAGAGCGGTGGATCGATACTTTTCGAGTACTCGTGATGTCACCGGAAACGCTAGTTTGGTATTCAACGTCCCTGCAGAGAGGGGCAAGAACCAAGAAATTCTCCAGAAAGTCTCCCGTCTCGACAACGTGGCTTTTTCGGAAAATCCGTTTGCCGTCGAAGCCTACTTTTCACACGGGATGCCACCGCTCCTAGGCGAGGCGATTACACGAAGTTGGCGGGATACGGAAGTGAGTCAGCGGATGATCTCTAAAGGTGGCGTGGAGCGGGCGATTCTCTATATCCGAAGGTACGACGTCGCGAGTGTGAATCGGCTGAGGGCTGAGGTTGAAAGAATTTGCTCCAAAGGTGAATGTGAGATCGGCGGAACTTTGGTTTCATATTCCGAATTCGGCGATCGGATTCTGACCACCCTCTTTTCAAGCTTGGGCTTGAGTATGATTCTTGTGATGTTGATTTTGGTTTGGCTTGCTTGGGAGATGGGGCATCGAGCGTTGTTGCCCATTCTGATCTCCGCTCTTTGGGGACCTGCGGCGATGATGGCCGTGATGTGGGCGTTTCAGGTTCCGATAAATCTGTTCACCTGCTTGTGTGCCTCCGCGTTGTTGGGTCTGACGGGCGACAATACTATTCAGTTCCTATTTGGGAAAAGTGTTCTTCATGAAAGCGTTTCAAAATTAGGGAGTGCTTCGATTCTTGTGGCCTTGATCATGGCAACCTTGTGTCTCACTTTTCTTTTTGCCTATTTTTCGCCGGCTCGCACACTGGGGGTTCTCATGATGGTGGGTTTCGTTGTAGGCTTGATTGGAGATTATTGGATCCTTCAGGGCCTTTTGCCCCGAACTCAATTTCGGCCTGAAGTTCAAAAGGAGAGTCGATGATTTGGTTTTATCAGTATCCGAATTACTGGTTTTCAGTGTTGGCTTCTCTCGTTCTCATTATCGTGGGCTTTAGGGTCTATCGAATTCGCTCTCGGGAGTCGGGCCTGATAGGGTCGTACATTGAGGGTAGCTCTAGAAAACCACTTCGGATTTTACTGATTCACCCTCAACATCGAATTCAGCGTCATGGTACAGGTGTCTACAAGAAGTATCTTCGTTATGCGCCCGTGACGATGCCCACCCTTGCCGCCCTTGTTCCGAAAGACCGGGATGTTCAGATTCAAGTGATCGATGAAATGGTGGAAACAATCGATTTTGACTTAGAGGCCGATATCTTGGGTGTAACTTCAATTACCAGTACAGCTCCAAGAGCCTATGAAATAGCCAAGCACTTTAAGAAAAAGGGGGCTTACACCGTTATGGGCGGACCCCATGCGACCCTCCTGACCGATGAAGCATTGGAAAATGTGGATACCGTGATTCGAGGCTATGCTGAAACCTCGTGGCCACAGTTTATTAGAGACTTTCAGGATCAAAAACAAAAGCGGCTTTACGAGGGGAACCTCTCTCCGATTCGCGATGTGATTGTTTCTCCTGATCGGCGATTCATCAAGCGATCAGGGTACGTGGCCTGCGACACGGTTGAGATGAGTCGAGGATGTTCAAAGCGCTGTGATTTTTGCGTGACCCATCACTTACATAATGCTTTTGTCACCAAGGATATTAAGCAGGTGATCAATGAGATTCGCTCGCTCCCCGGGCGAATCGTGACGTTTTTGGATCCTAATCTCATTGGAAACGTTGCTTTTGCCAAAGAGTTTTTCACGGAACTTGCGAAACTCAATAAGTATTGGGCGGGCAGCGTTTCGATTGATGTTCTGGAGCATCCAGAGCTGCTTGATCTCATGGTTAAGAGCGGGGGCCGCGGTTTTCTCATTGGCTTTGAATCCTTGGATCAAGCGGCCTTGGACAGTGCGAACAAAAGCTTCAGCAAAGTTTCTCGATATGCGGATGCGATTGCGACTCTTCACAGAAAAGGGATCATGGTTCAGGGGAGTTTTGTGTTTGGGTTTGATGTGGACACGCGAGACACCTTTGATCAGGTGCTGGATTTTGTGGTGCGGGCCAAAATCGATCTCCCGCAGTTTACGATCTATACGCCGTTTCCCGGGACTGCCGCCTATACACGGTTGCATAAAGAAGGGCGCATTTTGACAAAAGATTGGTCGCGCTACAACGGGCATGAAGTTGTGTTTCAGCCCAAGAACATGTCTCCCCAGGAGCTTTTCGACGGAGTCTCTCGAGTGTGGGCTGAGGCCTATTCGCTCCCTTCAATAGCAAAGCGCCTGACCGACCCTCCGTATCTTCTAAAGCCGATTACCCTTTTGTCGAATCTCAATTTTAGGGCCTTTATGCGTCGGGTTCACATCGAGGAGGCTGGGCACATTTTTCGGCCAGAAGCGTAAAGGGACCGCTAAAAAAACAAAAATGATAACAAAATATATTAGTTGCGCGCCGTGTCGCTCCAGCTTATTGTGCGCTCCACATAGGGAGAACAGGCATGTTTCATACTCTTATTTTGTGTTTAGGTTTTTTCGTGACTGCCTCAACGACTTTTGCCGCAGAAAAGCAAAGCGTTTCGCTGAAGGCCAGCGTCATCTACTCCATGGATCGGGTCCATTTTTCAACGCCTGAACCCCCCTGTCCCCCACTGGGTTGTGATTATTATTACGTTAAGAAAAAAAAGGTGGGGAGTTTGTCTGGAAAGCTCACCATCAACGAAGATGGCCAATCGGCTTCTTTGGAATTTAATAACAAGTCTTACCCTGTCGAACTCAAGAGCTTCTCGACGATCCCAAATACGGGTATTTTTGGGTGGTTTCACACACAAAGGCCGAAGCTCACGTTTTCGATTTCTCCAGATGCCGTTAAAGACGTTATGACTCGAATTATTGAGCAGGTTGTCTTTTTGACAAAATTCTCCAGCGGGGCGCCACTTTTCATAAGTCAGCACCAACTCCTCAGTAAGTTGAATCGCTATATGGCTTATGATTCACAGGGGAGTTACGAGTTTTCAGCTTCCTACTCTCGCCAGTGGAGTGGATGGCACTCCACAATCCAAGACAACACCATCACGAATGTTCAATTTCCAGGTGATGATCCGACTGACGAAGATCACTTCGAATTCGTGATGGATGTGGGTAATAAAGTGAAGGCCGAATAATCGGCCTTAAGGCATCAGCTTGCCCTCGTGGGTGAAGGTATAGTTTTGCTCTTCAGCAAATGTCTCTTGAACGAGGGAGCATCCGCCGAGTTCTTTGATTTTTGAATCAAGCCTACTCCACAACAAAGTCTGCTCAAGCGCTTCCAGGGAGTAGATCGTTTTTAGTTTTCCGAACACATTGCTTTTATCATGGGCCAGTCCGAGTTTTAGGTCACTACAGTGTGAATTCAGAAGTGCGTCTGACAAGTAGAGGACTGCCAGGTCAATGGTACTTCGTCCTGTGTTCTTAGTTTGCGCTTCTGGGGTCCCTAAAAGCGAATCCCATAGGGAAGCCGGCCAAAGCAGGTTTTCTGAGGGGACCTTGATGAGTTTTTGCCACAGGAACAGGTTGTTGTAGGGATCGTCAGCATGATCGAGAAATTTATTTTCGGTTGGAAACATGAGGTAAGCATGAGCGGGCTCGATGATTTTCACGGGGACATTAACGGTGCGCAATACGTGCATGAACAAGCTTGCGGTTCCATGGCAACCTGCGGTCCAGTTTCGTTTAACTCCGTACATCGCATCATTGGTGGTGCAGGCGGTTCCCATCAGGACACTGCTAATCGGAGGCAAACCCGCATAGCCCCAGAAGTGCTGTGCGTTCGAGAGTGAGAAGCCCCCGAGGTAATGGGTCATCCTTTTCGTCCAGTCAATGAAACTGTTAATTGTTTCCTTTCGAGTGTCTTGAATAATTTTTTCGGAAAAGAGAAACTTCAAGGTGTAGAGGGGGTCCGTGGGCAGGCCCCAAAAGCGGATCTGGTATCCAGTAAAGCTCGCGCCGTTAAGGGTTTGCTTAGTAAAGCCGGAATAAATTCGGCTGTCGAACAAGAGGGCCAGGTTCTCGGGCGTTTCAGCTTTGACTTTCCACTTCACAAAATTGCCGGCTTCCATGACCAAGCTCACCGCGATGTTTTTGATGTACAAGGTCCACATGTCGCTTGCGCTGAGGATCGTCGCTGGAAAATCACCGGGCTTTAGAAAAGCGGCGTTCATGTTCTGGGCAGGGGTCGGATCCCCATATCCCGGGGGAAAAGAACTATGCTCGCCTTGCACCCATTTCCAGACGACTTCGAATGCGACTTTTAAATCATTTTTTTGAGCCGACGACCATGAAGGCCAACTCAGCGGACCGGTGGCGGTTTCCCAAGTGATCGCTTCTGCGATTTTTGGATTCCTATTCAGGAAGCTGCTTAGGTCTGGGGGCATTGTGAACAGGGCCGGGTTGATGCCTGTGCGAGCTGGGGTGAGTTGTTGCGATTGCGAGGTGGGAGATTGAGTGTTGTTTGCAGCAGCAAAGCACGGCTGCGTGAGTGAAAGAGCGCTTAAGATGAGAATCCCGAAAAGGTGTAGATTCAATTTCTCCCCCTAAGTTTCAAGTCCTTATGACCGACCCTATTAGGTTATCGCGCCCAAGAACCGGATACAATTGTGTCACCGCGGACAGGCCTTCTTCTATGGAGTGTTTGTTGGGGGCGTTTTATTGACTTAACTGACTTGAATTATTGGCCTTTTATACGCTGCGCGTAGCTCAAATAAATTCCTAATGTCCTCGGCCCCTTCTACCGATCCCTAAGTACTAGGAGGACCATGGATATGGTCTGGGATATACCGCCAAAAGGACTTCAGGCTTACGTTTCACGTCTCAAAGAAATCAAAGCAAACGAGCGCGAAAAAGCACGAAACCGACCTCAAATCGATTTAAAACGAGTACGGGCCGAACTCTATCTGCCCCAAGAAAACGAGTCTGGCACAAGGCCTGGCGCTGATGCGCCTGTGCAGTGCGACATCGTCAATGCTCAGGTTTTTCTAACCGACATTTCCTCCGTGGGAATGCATCTATTCTCCGAAGCACCCCTTACCGTTGGCCAAATTCTTGAGGCCGTTATCCTCGACCCGATTGAGACCCAGGTTTATGGCCAGGTGATTTCTTGCAAGAATGTCCTGCTGGGAAGTCGCGTCTTTTCAGCCAACCCTTTTCCCTATCGGGCGAGCTTGAAGTTCTATTTTGCTTCTCCCGAAGGGCAAGCTGCGTTTAAGAAATACTGTGCCGATTTAGCCATGAATTACATGGGCGGCCGAGCCTAATCTACAGCCTTTTTAGCTGCACTATTGCCCCCAACTGCGGTACTGCTTTTGACAGGAAAACACCGCATGTTAAAATCGACCTTTGTTGGAAAATCGGTTCCTCGTAAAGAAGCGTTGAGCAAGATTACGGGAGCAGCCAAGTACATTGATGACCTGAGCTTTCCGGGAATGATCCACGGCGTGACCGTGCGAAGTCCGGTGGCGCGCGGGCGGCTGAAGAAGATTTCGTTTGAGGGCGATTTGCCGTGGAACGAGATCACGCAAGTCACAGCAAAGGACATCCCCGGCGAAAACTGTGTCGCCGTCATTCTCAAAGAGCAGCCCATGCTCGTGGATGGCATGATCAATCATCCCGAAGAGCCCATTGTGCTCCTCGCCCACCCAGATCGCGCACTGCTTGAAAAAGCGCGCAAGAATGTGAAATTTGAAATCGAAGCTCTGCCCTCTGTATTGAGTATCGACGACGCGCTGTCAAAGAAGGCCGTGGTTTGGGGCAGTGATAATATTCTAAAATCTTACCTTGTTGAAAAAGGTGACATCTCTCAGGCGTTTGCCGAGGCCGACCTCATCGTTGAAGGCGAATACACCACCGGCGCTCAAGAGCAGCTCTACATCGAACCCAACGGAATGATCGCAGTCGCCAATCCCAAAGACGGCGTCACCGTTTGGGGCTCTTTGCAGTGTCCGTTTTATGTGCACAAAGCGCTGAAGACTCTTTTTGGTTTACCGGATGATAAAATCAGGGTCATCCAAGTTGAAACAGGCGGAGGCTTTGGCGGTAAAGAAGACTATCCGTCTTTAATTGCGGGCCATGCGGCCCTCTTGGCTTGGAAATCAGGCCGCCCCGTCAAAATTATTTATGATCGCGCCGAAGACATGGCTGCAACCACGAAGCGTCACCCCTCGCGCACGCGCCACAAAACGGCTGTAACAAAAGAAGGCAAAATCCTAGGCATGGACATCGATTTTGTCCTGGATGGCGGTGCCTATCTCACGCTCTCGTCCGTTGTGCTTTCGCGCGGAACGATTCACGCACCGGGTCCCTATGTTGTCCCCCATGTACGAATCAAAAGTGCGGCTGTCGCCACGAACACGCCACCTCATGGGGCTTTTCGCGGCTTTGGCGCGCCTCAAAGTATTTTCGCGCTTGAGCGACACCTGGATGTCGTGGCTGCTCGTTTAGGTCTGAGTCCTGAGGAGATTCGGCGTCGCAACTTCATTCATCAGGGTCAGCAAACGGCGACTTCTCAAACGATTAAAGAGCCCGTGGATTTTGATAAACTCATGGATCGCGCTTTTGAGATGAGTCATTATCACTCGAAAATAAAGCGCTTTGAGATCGAAAACAAAACAAGCCCCATAAAAAAGGGAATCGGTTTTGCCGCCTTCATGCATGGCTCAGGCTTCACGGGCTCAGGTGAAGTTTATCTGGCTTCTGTTGCGGGTGTGGAAGCGACCTCCGAAGGACGAATTCGCGTCTTGGCTTCAAGCACAGAGATTGGTCAGGGCAAGAATACCGTATTTGCGCAAATCGTCGCAGATGCGCTGTGTGTGGACGTAGGCCTGGTGGATGTGGCGCAACCGGATACGTCGGTGGTCCCTAATAGTGGACCCACGGTGGCCTCACGAACGACGAGCGTCGTTGGAAAATTGGTTGAAGATGCCGCCAAAGGATTGCAAGCAACGTTGCGGCAAAGTGGTTTTTTGGGCGAGAGCTATACGAGCGCACAGTTTCAAGAAGCCTGTCTTGTGTATTTGGAAAAATTTGGGAGTCTCAAGACCCTCAGTCAATACAAAGCCCCTCCTGGAATTTTTTGGGATGACGAAAAATATCGAGGCGATGCCTACGGGACGTTTGCCTGGGCCGTTTATGTCGCTGAAGTCAGCGTTGATACCCGTACCTTTGAAGTGAAGGTTGACGACTTCGTCGCTGTTCAAGAGATTGGTCGTGTGGTCAATCCACTTTTGGCTCAGGGTCAAATTGAAGGCGGTGTGATTCAAGCTTTAGGATACGCGATTTATGAAAACGTCATTTGGAAAGACGGCCGCATGGCCAATAATCGCATGACCAATTACATCATCCCCACGACGATGGATGTTCCGCGTGTGCAAGTCCATTTTGAAGAAGTTCCCTATGCCTACGGGGCTGCAGGATCTAAGGGGATCGGCGAACTTCCGATGGATGGTCCGGCACCTGCTGTAATTAATGCCATTGCCCACGCAACGGGCGGGGATTTTAAACATATTCCACTGATGCCTGAAGATTTGATGAGGATACTCACATGAAACCTACCCACTTTGTTTTGAATGGCAAAAAGACGGAAATCGCTTCACCCCCCATGAGCAGGCTTCTGGATGTCTTGCGCGAAGAACTGCATTTGACAGGCACCAAAGAAGGCTGCGGCGAAGGTGAGTGCGGGGCCTGCAGTGTTCTCATTGACGGTGAGGTCGTGAATAGTTGTCTGGTTCCACTCGCTCAGGTCGAGGGGGCTGAAGTGCGGACGATTGAAGGTGTTATTGAAGATCCTCGTTTTAAGGTGCTGCAAAGCGAATTTGTTGCGCACGGGGGGGCACAATGCGGGATCTGCACCCCAGGGATGATTGTTTCGAGCGCAAGCTTGCTTGAGAAAAATCCACATCCAAGGCGTGACGAGATTGAAAACGCACTGGCGGGTAATTTGTGTCGCTGTACCGGGTATTCTAAGATCATTGATTCAGTGGAGGCGGCATCCAAATGAAAACCAATGCTGCTGAATTTGATCTTCGCACTCCAGCGACACTTGGCGAAGCGCTCGCTTTACTGGGAGAACCTCAGGGTAAGTGGCGTCCGTTCGCAGGCGGAACAGACCTCATGGTTCTTTTGGAGTCAGGCAATTTAATGCACAAGAATTTTGTGAATCTGCGAGGATTTAAAGAGCTTCGAGGTATCGAAGTTTCGCCTCAGTTTGTGGTTCTTGGAGCCCTGACTACGTTTTCCGCAATTCAGGAAAATGAATTGATTAAAAAGGAGTTTCCTTGTCTGGTTCAGGCGGCCGCTCAGGTTGGGGCGATTGCGATTCAGAATCGAGGAACCATCGGCGGAAATATTGGCAACGCGTCGCCTGCCGCGGATTCGCCCCCTGCACTTTTGATTTACGACGCTGAGATTGAGTTGATGAGTACCTCTGGGGCGCGCTGGGTCTCTTACGATAGTTTTCATACGGGATATAAAAAGACACTGCTAGGCGCGGGAGAGTTGATTTCTAAAATTCGCTTGCCTCGTACTACACGTGCCTCGGGAAGAACCGTTCACTATTTTCGAAAAGTAGGCGCCAGAAAAGCCCAGGCGATTTCGAAGGTCAGTGTCGCTGGATGGGCTCACGTAGAAAAGGGCGTTATCAAAGAAGTGCGTTTGGCTCTGGGGAGCGTTGCTCCCACCGTGGTTCGTGGAAAAAATACCGAAAACTTATTGAAAGGGAAGGTCCTGTCGCCCGCTCTTTATGAAGAGGCTCGCAGTATTTTAGGGGGCGAGATTTCGCCTATCTCCGACATTCGATCCACCGACGTTTATCGAAAACGAATCGCACAAAACCTCTTAAGTGAGTTCCTCGAGCATGTGGGATTGGATCAGTAAACTCAGCCAGCTCAGACAGCAAGGAACCCCTGCGGTTCTCGTTACCGTTTCACAGGTGAGTGGTTCTGCGCCCCGAGAAATCGGCGCTAAGATGATCGTTTTGGAGAAAGGAAAATTCTTTGGAACCATCGGTGGCGGTCGCCTTGAGGAGTTGGCTTTGCAAGACGCTCAGAAAACTTTTACAGCGGGTAAAGCGCAGTCGATTCGATATCCGCTAGGCGCAAAGACCGGGCAATGTTGTGGAGGGGTGGTGGAACTGCTTATGGAAGTCATGAATACAGGACCTTTATTGTATATTTTTGGGGCAGGCCATGTGGGGCAAGCGGTATGCCGAACTTTCGTAGGAACACCGTTTCAAATTCACGTCATTGATGAGCGCGAGGAGTGGGTAAATTCTGATCAAATTCCTCCAGAAGTAATTCGGCATCACTGTCCTTCGGGCGAATGGGATGATTTTGTTAAAGAAGCTATTTGGGATGATCAACGAGTTTACGTTGCAATCTTGACACACCGACATGACCTGGATCAGGAAATTTGTTCAAAGCTCCTTAACCATCCCCGCCGTTTTCTTGGTATGATAGGAAGCAGTTCAAAATGGAGTCGGATTCAAGAAAGACTGCTTCAGAAAGGGGCAACACAATCCGATCTAAACCAAGTGCGGTGTCCGATGGGTTTGTCGATTGGCGGCAAGGCCCCGCAGGAGATCGCAATCAGCCTGGCGGCGGAGGTTTTAAGCATTCACTATGGAACAAATCACAAGCACTGAAACCGAGAAGCAACATGAGAGTCGTCGATATGGAATGATCCTTTTAGCGGGCGGAGCCGGCACGCGAATGGATTGCCCTAAGGGGCTTTTGCCTTTTTCAGGAAAGCCTTGGGTCCTGGAGCAAATCAATCGCTTCAGGAATGTCGGAGGTCGGACGGTCGTGGTGGTCCTGGGGAACAAGAGTTCCAAGTACCTTTCCGATATCCCGGATTTTAAGTACGCGCTCGACACCGTGTATGAGTATCGCGGAATGAATCTTAAAGTTGTGGTGAATAAGAATTTCGAATCCGGACAGTTTTCCTCGCTGCAGGCTGGAATTCGGGGTCTTTTTGATGGGAAAGATTCGGCATGTTTTCTTTCAACTGTGGATACGCCGCTCGGAGGTCCTGAGGCTTATCGCTCTTTAGAGACCAACATATCGGAGTTCCCAAACCTTCAGGCTGTAGTGCCTGAAGTTCAGGGTAAAGGCGGGCATCCCATCTTATTGAGTCGAACATTTGCTCTCTCTCTTTTGAGTCTTGACCCGTGGGCCGAAACCTCGCGCTTGGACTCGATCTTGAGGATGGCGCCGTGGGAGAAGGTCAGGCGCGTTCCAGTTGGGGATCCCTTGATCACGCTCAATATCAATACCCCAGAGGATTGGCGTACATTTGTCGCGTCTTGTGAGAAGAAGCCGCGGCCGTTTTCTTAGTTCGCCACGAAGTTGAGAATCTTATCTTTCACGAAGATCACCTTCTTTATGGTCTTGCCCTGCAATTGATTGGCAACTGTGGGGAGCTCACGAGCCAACTTTTCAACCGTAGCTTGATCTGAGCCGGGTTCAATCTCAACCATGCCACGAGTTTTCCCCATGACTTGAATAGCAAGTTGAATGAGATCGTCTTTGGCAATCGCCGGATCAAACGTGGGCCAGGGCTCAAAAGTGAGCTCGGACTTTTCGCCCATGCGATGCCAGAGTTCTTCGGCCAGATGAGGGGCGAGAGGATTCAAGAGCTGGATGAAGGGCCTCATGCAGGCACGGGGTTTTAGAGTGGCTTTGGTCATGTGGTTCATGAACACCATCAGTGAGCTAATTGCCGTATTGAATCGCAGGTTCTCAATGTCTTCAGTGACCTTCTTGATGGTCTTGTGAGTGATTTTGAGATCTTCAGCCGAAGGAGCTTCATCACTGAGCGTGAGCTTGATGGTGGAGTTTTCGGAGAAAGGTGCATCATCTGAATCATCGGTAAACGCACGCCACGTGCGTTGAACAAAACGATACACGCCTTCAATGGCAGACGTGTTCCAGGGTTTGTCGCGCTCCAGCGGTCCCATGAACATTTCGTACATGCGAAGGGTGTCGGCTCCATACTTTTCGACCACGACATCAGGGTTGATGACGTTGCCGCGGGATTTGGACATTTTTTCGCCGTCTTCGCCCAGGATCATTCCTTGGTGAACGAGGCGCTGAAAGGGTTCGTCGTGAGTCACAAGGCCTGCATCGTAAAGAACTTTCGTCCAAAACCGTGCGTAGAGCAAATGTCCCACGGCGTGTTCGGGTCCACCCAGATAAAGATCCACGGGGAGCCAGTATTTTTCAGCTTCTTTTCCCCAGGGTTCATTGTCGTTTGTCGGATCGCAGTAACGCAAGAAGTACCAAGACGAGCCCGCACTGCCAGGCATTGTGTCCGTTTCGCGAACTGCGGGTTTTCCGGTTTTGGGATCGACCGTATTGAGCCACTCGGTGATCGCAGCAAGAGGGCTCTCGCCGGTGCCGGTCGGTTCGTAACTTTTGACATCGGGAAGAAGAACAGGCAGTTGATCAATGGGGAGAGCTTGTGTCGGCCCATCTTTGTCACCCAGATGAATAATGGGAAACGGCTCGCCCCAATAGCGTTGGCGAGAAAAAAGCCAGTCGCGCAGTTTGTACTGGATGCTGCTTTTTCCGAAGCCGTTTTTCTCCGCAAATTCGATCGTTGCTTGAGTGGCTTTTTCGGTGGTCATCCCAGTGATGAAACCCGAGTTCACTGAGATCCCGTCGCCTGAGAAAACCTTTTCAATGGGAGATTCAGCGGTATCAGCGGGATTTGCGAGATCCTTAACGACCTTCCGAATCGGAATTTGAAACGTATGCGCAAATTCCCAGTCACGTTCATCGTGACCTGGAACGGCCATGATGGCGCCCGTACCGTAACCCATCATGACGTAATCCGCGATCCAGACCGGGATTTTTTCTCCCGAGAATGGATTTAGCGCGTAGGCGCCCGTGAATTCGCCTGTCTTTTTCTTTCCCGCTTCTTCACTTCTACGGGCCATCTCAGATTTTTGGGCCGCAAGCGTTTGATAAGATTTCACAGCCGCTTTTTGGCCTGCGGTCGTGATCTCTTCAACCAGGGGGTGCTCAGGAGCGAGTACCATGAAGGTTGCGCCGAAAATGGTATCGGGGCGAGTGGTGAAGATTTCGATTTCGCTTGTGTGGCCTTCGATCTTGAAGCGCGCTTGAAGGCCTACGCTTTTTCCAATCCAGTTTCGTTGCAGTTCTTTGGTGCCTTCAGGCCAATCGAGTTTATCGAGGTCTTTTAAGAGGCGTTCAGCGTAATCCGTGATCTTGAGCATCCATTGTTTCATGGGCACGCGAAACACAGGGTGTCCGCCACGCTCCGATTTTCCGTCGACCACTTCTTCATTGGCCAAAACTGTTTTAAGGACCGGGCACCAATTGACGGGAACTTCTTTTTGGTAGGCAAGACCGCGCTCGTAAAGCTTGAGAAAAATAAATTGCGTCCATTTGAAATAGTTCGGATCACAAGTCGCGATCTCTCTCGTCCAATCGTAACTAAAGCCCAGGGATTTAAGCTGGCGCTTGAAGGTTTCCATCGCGGCTTTCGTCGTAATCGCCGGATGCACGCCCGTTTGAAGCGCATATTGTTCGGCAGGTAAGCCAAACGCATCCCAACCCATCGGGTGAAGGACGTTAAAGCCTTTTGCCCGTTTATAACGCGATAAGATGTCAGTTGCCGTATAGCCTTCGGGGTGTCCTACATGCAGCCCTGAGCTGCTGGGATAGGGAAACATATCCAGGATGTAGTATTTGGGCTTTGAGCTCTTGTTCTCCGCTTTGAAAACCTGCTTTTCATCCCAAGTTTGCTGCCATTTAGTTTCGATGAGTTTATGGTTGTAGGACATAGGAAATACTTTATATTTGCAACGTGGCAAACGCAACGAGTGACACCCATGAGCCTGTGATTTTTGACAACGGCACGACTTCGATGCGCGATCTCGCCACCGGTGAAGCGATGCATTCACGAATTGGGCCTTGGGCCGAGGCTCAGGCGCTTCATATTGTGCCTTCGGGCTTGAGGGAGCGCTTGTCGGAGGGTTCGGTATCGGCGCCGTTGGTTGTATGGGATGTGGGCTTAGGAATTGCTGCCAATGCTTTGGCGGCGATTCAATGCGCGCGTGCGGTTTCAGGGGGGTCGAGCGGGGCTGCGCGTGGGCTAACGCTTTTGTCTTTTGAGCGGGATTTATCGCCGTTGAGGCAGGCGCTGGAGGAGCTCGCGAGGTTTCCCTATTTAGCGGAGTTTGAGGGGCCAGTGGGGGAGTTGCTGTCGTCGCGTGAGTGGCGGTCTTCTGAAGGCGGATGTGAAATCAATTGGCGCCTCTTCGAAGGTGACTTCTTTTCATTGGGATTAGAAAGTTTGCCAAAACCTGACATTATTTTTTATGATTTTTATTCGCCTAAAACCGCGCCTCATCTTTGGACGTATAAGGGGTTTGAGCGATTGTTTAAGTTAAGTGCGCCGGGGGCGACGATGTGTACCTATAGCGCAGCAACTTGGGTGCGCTCCGCGCTCTTGCTTGCGGGGTTTCATGTGGGCTATGGGCCGATGACGGATGCAAAAATGGAGTCGACGGTGGCGTCGCTTTCGCGTGAGAACTTAGCGCGGCCTTTGGATCAGCGGTGGTTGGATCGCCTGGGTCGTTCGGGTAGGCCATGGCCTGATGATTGGGATGGGGAGGATGGTCTTAAAAGGATCGCAGAAATTCTGCGCCCCTTTTGATGCTGGGTGCGTTAAATAGGGGTTGAGGCCTTTACAATATTAGTGGTCATATAACCAATATGTTTGGTGTTCCTCTCTTTTCTGTCCAAAAACAGCTCCTAAGATTCGAAGCGGGTGGCATCCTAGTCAGCCAATTGAAAGGCAAGACTCGCATGTTCTATTGGAATCCCCGGTTTCCGCTAAAGAGCGAGCTTCGATCATTCTTAAAACGAGCGATCGAATTGCTGCCCGAGACTGAGAAGGAAAAATATTTTACGGGCCGACGTCGCCCTCGCAGGACAGGTAAGCCCTTGTGAAATATAGAATTGGCAAAGACCCCACCATAGAGGAGATTGCCGCCGTACGAGATGACTTTTAGTGACTGGAAAAGTCAGGTCGGCTCTTATGAAGAGAAATCCAGAGATCACCTTTTGGCGCTCACTACCCCACCCTGGAGTGGAGGACTTCAGCTGATGATCGGTACGGATCAGAAAACACTCATCCTTGATGACGACCAGATGAAGTATACATTTACGAAGAAGTAGGAAGTAGCGAAGTTTAAATGGTCCTTGGCAGGATTTAGATAGCTTTCTTGAAACGCCGAAGGCCATCCGCAATCAATAGGCGCATAAAAACTTGGTAAGGAAGGCCCTTGTCGAGCGCCACGGACTTAAGTTCCCTTAGCAGCTCTTCTTCTAGCGCAATGCTGGTCGGCTTACGCCTTGCGCCCTTTAAGCGTTTCATGCCCTCAATGATGGCTTTGGTATCAAAGTCGACGGTGTCGTATTCTTTAAGTTTCTTTGCGTAAGTTTTCATAAAGTCTCTTTTCCTTTTGATTTGCGACTCTTGTACTGATCGCTCTGACTCGTCCTTCACGAATCGTAAAAACAATCGAAACGATTCTTCCCTCAGTTGATGGACCCACAATACAAAGGCGTTCCTCTCTCACTTGCGGACTAATCTGTCGTCCGATGGGGATGGCCATCCCGATATAAAACACAGATTCGACTTCGTCCGGCAACACGCCGTGCTTTACCGCGCTCTTTGATAAATTGCCGGCGTCCCACTCGAATTCAACGTTCTGAGCTTGAATTAGCCAATAATAGAGCCAAGCTATAAACTCAAATTGTCCCATCTATTACACTATAGTACACTATACTAGTGATTGTCAACGCTAAGGGGATCCGACCCCTTTTTGATGCTGGGTGCGTTAAAGGGGGCTGAGGTGTTTACAATATTAGTGGTCATATAACCGATCTGTTTTTCATTTCGTCAAAGATATGAAAATCACGTTTTACGTTCCATGCCTTTGCAAAACTTGCATAGGCCAAACGCGCAAGCTCTGTCGGTGTCAAATCTCTGTTTTGATTAAGCGTCGTCGCAGGGTCAAGTTTGGTACTTGCAGTGCCGTTCCGATAAAGCGCTCGTCACTTGATTGCCATTGGGATATCGCCTCCCAAAATCGACGCACTTTTTCGTTTTCAATGAGCGACACGATCTTGGACAAGCGATCCAAATTAATGAGTCTCCCGTGGACCTCAATCCAATCTGTGAGGAGTCCAAGCACCCGATAATCCTCATCGCAAATCCCCTCGATTGAGGCCGAAAAAAGTACGTCTTCGATGTTGAAAAAATTCTTTGATGACTCCCTTGCGCTTTTCCCTTAAGGCGAAGTCACCACGCCGTTATCGCTAGAACTCAGTCCCGATACCGCGACAAATTTATGATTGCCAAAGACAATCCCATACCAAGCCCCAGAACTTCGAGAAAGGGTCCTGGCCGTCCACGTGATACCATCGGGTGAAGTCGCTGCTTTATCTCCATTGTGAGTGAGTGTGACAAAGGTTCCGTCACCGTAGGCTACTGAGACCCAAGTATCGGAACTCGGCAGATTCCGCATGGTCCAGTTTATGCCATCTGGCGAGCTTGCCGCGCACCCGACTGATGGACCGCAGGCTTCGGACGTAGTCGCAACAAACATCCCGTTACCGTAGGTGATGGCATTCCAAGTCAAATTGGAGGGGAGCGTGCGATCCACCCACGTTGTGCCATCGACTGAAGTGGTCACTTTAGTTGAATGTCCGCCAAGAACCGCAAAAACGCCTCCGCCAAAAGTGGCCGCATTCCAGGCGCCTGTGGTGGGCATGTCGTGCTCCGTCCACGTTACGCCGTCCGGCGA